>NZ_JBHVSQ010000002.1:196315-365468 GCF_042885055.1 Isoptericola sp. NPDC058082
AAAAACTTTCCGAAAGCTTGGGGGGGATACCCTGGGCGACCCCGGGCTCGTGGGGTGGGGCCTCGGGGGGCCCTGGCCCACCGCCGGTCGGGTCACGCGACCGCGAACCCCGCGGCGCGCAGACGCTCGACGACCGCCTCGCAGTGCTCCTGCCCCTTGGTCTCGAGCTGGAGGTTCACGAGCACCTGCGCCACGGTGAGCGACGTGTCGGTGCGGGTGTGCTCCACCTGCACGATGCTCGCGCCGGCGCGCGCGACGACGTCGAGCAGCTCGGCGAGGGAGCCGGGCTTGTCGTCGATGCACACGCGCAGCTGGAGGTACCGGCCCGCGGCGACGAGGCCGTGCTGCACCACGCGCAGCAGCAGCAGCGGGTCGATGTTGCCGCCGGTGAGGACGGGGACGATGGTGCCCGGCAGCGACCCGGGCTCGGCGGCCAGCACCGCCGCGACCCCGGCGGCGCCCGACGGCTCCACGATCAGCTTGCCCCGCTCGGCGACGAGCAGCAGGGCGCGCGACATCTCCTCCTCGGAGACCGTGCGCACCTCGACGCCGAGGCGCGCCAGCACCTCGAACGGCACGTCGCCGGGGGTGCCGATGGCGATGCCGTCCGCCATCGTCGCGCCCAGCGCCCGCGGCACGGGGCGGCCCGCGGCCAGCGACCCCGGGTACGCGGCGGCGGTCTCGGCCTGTACGCCCACGACCTTCACGTGCGGGGCGGCCTCGGCGAGGACGGTCGCGATGCCCGCGACCAGGCCGCCGCCGCCGAGCGGCACGACGACCGTGCCGACGTCGGGCACCTGCTCGAGGATCTCGAGGGCCACCGTGCCCTGACCGGTGACGACGTCGAGGTGGTCGAACGGGTGGATGAGCGTGCGCCCGGAGCGGGCGGCCTCCGCGCGGGCGGCGACGAGCGCGTCGTCCACGCTCTCACCGACCTGCCGCACCTCGGCGCCGTAGCCGCGGGTGGCCCGCAGCTTCGGCACCGACGCGTCCACCGGCATGTAGACGATGGCGTGGATGCCGAGCATCTGGGCCGCGAGCGCCACGCCCTGCGCGTGGTTGCCCGCGCTGGCGGCGACGACGCCGCGCGCCTTCTCCTCGTCGGACATCCGGCTCAGGCGCGTGTACGCGCCGCGGATCTTGAACGACCCGGCGCGCTGCAGGTTCTCGCACTTGAGCACGACCGGCGCGCCGGCGGCCTCGGACATCGCGCGGAACGCCTGCACCGGGGTGCGGGTGATGACGCCGTCGAGCAGCCGCGCGGCGGCGCGGACGTCGTCGAGGGTGACGTGGTCGATCGGGGGGTGTGCTGCTGCCACTTACCTGTTCTCTCCTGCCGGGCCCGGGTCAGGCGAGGCAGGGGCGACGGTCGTGCTGCCGGTCGTGCTGGCGTCCGTGGTGCCGCCCGTCGTCGTCTCCTGCGACGACGCCCGACCCGACCAGAGCAGGGTACCGGGCAGCTGCGAGCGTTTGCGCAGCAGCGGCACATGGTCCTCGGTGCCGAGCTCGGGGAACTTGTCGTGCCCGTGCAGGTACAGCAGGATCGTGTTCAGCACGGCGGCCAGCGGCACCGCGAACAGCGCGCCGACGATGCCGGCCGCGAGGCTACCGGCCGCGACCACGAGCACCACCGCCACCGGGTGCAGGGACACCGCGTGGCCCATGAGGAACGGCTGCAGGATGTGGCTCTCGGCCTGCTGCACCAGCAGCACGATGCCGAGCATGATGAGGGCCGCGACCCAGCCGTTCGCCACCAGCACGACGGCGGTGGCGATGGCGCCGGTGACGATCGCACCGATGATCGGCACGAACGAGCCGACGAAGACGAGGATGCCGATCGGCAGCGCGAGCGCGGGGACGAAGAACGCCGACCCGATCCCGATGCCGACGGCGTCGACGAACGCGACGAGGATCTGGGTGCGCACGTAGGCCGACAGCGTGACGAGCCCACGACGGCCCGCCTGGTGCACGTTCTCCCGGGCCCGCACGGGCAGCAGGTTGACGAGCCACGTCCAGATGGTGCGGCCGTCGAGCAGGAAGAAGATCGTGCAGAACAGGGCGATGAGCGCGCCGACGAGAACGTGCCCCACGGTGGTCGCGGCGCCCAGCGCCCCCGACACGAGGCCAGAGCTCTCCACGAGCGAGCTCTGCAGCTGCTGGCCGTACTGGGACAGCTGGTCGGAGTCGAGCTTCAGCGGGCCCTCGGCGAGCCAGGTCGTGAACTGGCGGAAGCCCTCGACGGCCTGGTCGGCGAGGTCCTGGAAGCCGCTGACGATGGACGTGCCGGCGAGCGTGACGAGACCGCCCACCAGCACGATCAGCCCGACGATCGACACGGCCGTCGCCAGGCCCTTGCTGAGGTGCCACCGCTGCAAGGTCCGGCGCACGGGCGCCAGCAGGATCGTCAGCAGCAGCGCGATGGCGACCGGCACGACGATCGTCTTGAGCGCCGCGAGCAGCCACAGGAAGGCGGCGACGGCGGCGGCGATCAGCAGGACGCGCCACGACCAGGAGGCCGCGGCGCGGACGCTCAGCGGGACGGTGTCCGCGCCGGAGGGAGAGGTGCGTTCCGAGCTCACGCGGAAACCCTAGGTGTCCTGCGGTCACAACGCGCGAGGACGCCCCCGCGCGCCGGGCCGGCGTGCCCAGGCACCGACCGGGATCTTCACGGCGCGTCCACAGATCGGTCGCCCCGGCGCACGGTGAGCCGCGCGACGGGGCGTCGGGCCGGGCGCCCGCGCTCAGCCCGTCGGACGCCGGCGCTGCGGGTACGCGGTCTCGCCGCGCTCCAGCATGGCGACGTACTTCGCCACGTTCCGCTCGCGCGCCTCGGCCGTCTTGAGGGCACCCAGGCGGTGCAGGATCGCGTACCGGTTCTGGGACGTGAGGACCTCGAACATCGCCGTCGCCGCCGGGCTGGCCGCGAGCGCCGCCGCCAGGTCGGGAGGCACCTCGGCCCGCGCGGACCCGTGGTAGGCCGCCTCCCAGCGCCCGTCCGCCCGCGCGGCGTCGATCTCCGCCTGCCCGCGGGGCCGCATCCGGCCCTCGTCGGTCAGCCGGGCCACGATCTCCTGGTTGCGCACCGACCACCGGCTGCGCGGCCGGCGCGGGCAGAACCGCTGCAGCATCGTGTCGGCGCCCAGGCTCCGCATCTGCGCGTCGATCCACCCGCTGCACAACGCCTCCTCGAGCGCCGTCGCGTGCGTGAGCGTCGTCGGCGCCGGGCGGCCCTTCTTCGCCAGCACCAGCCACGCGCCGTCGGGGGTGTCGTCCTCGTGCTCGTCCAGCCACGCCCGCCACCCCGCCGGGTCGGGCAGCACGAGCTGGTCGGGCAGGTCAGGGCGGTCGTCGGCCATGACGGGACCGTAGCGCCACTCGTGCCGTCCCAGCGAGGGAACACCTGCTCCCGCGCCGTCGTTGCGCATGTCGGGACGGACACGTCCCGACATAGGAGGTAACCCGATGAACTCGATCTTCGACCAGCTGCTCGGCCGCTCCGGCAGGACCACCATGGTGGCGCCGGAGGACGCGCTGCCCGGGCGCGAGTCGCCCGTCCTGCCCGCCGCCCGCCCGCACACGGTGCTCGGCACGTCCCTCACGGGTCCGTGGCCCGAGGGCACGCGGGTGCTGTACCTGGCGATGGGCTGTTTCTGGGGCGCCGAGGAGATCTTCTGGCAGGTCCCGGGCGTGGTGAGCACGGCCGTCGGCTACATGGGCGGCACGACGCCGAACCCGACGTACGAGGAGGTGTGCACGGCCCGCACCGGGCACACCGAGACGACCCTGGTGGCGTACGACCCGGAGCGGGTCTCCGAGGCCGAGCTGCTCAAGATCTTCTGGGAGCGGCACGACCCGACGCAGGGCTTCCGGCAGGGCAACGACGTCGGCACCCAGTACCGGTCGGCGGTCTACTGGACCACGCCGGAGCAGGAGCAGGCGGTGCGCGAGACGGCCGAGCGGTACTCCGCGGTGCTCGCCGCGAAGGGCTACGACCCGATCACCACGGAGCTGCGACCGGCCGTCGAGGCCGGCCCGTTCTACTACGCCGAGGACTACCACCAGGAGTACCTCGACAAGAACCCGCACGGGTACCGCTGCCACGCGACGACGGGCGTCCCGTACCCCGACGCCGCCTGACAGGCGCGGGGTGAGCCCGCACCGCACCGCCCGTCCCCGCACGGCCCGTCCCCGCACCGGGGGCGGGCCGTCCGCGCGTCAGGCGAACACGTCGAGCAGCCGCCGGCAGCGCACCGGGTCCTCGGTGAGGCCGTGCGTCAGCCCCCACAGCAGGTAGGACGTCGCGCGCAGCACCACCCAGGCGCGCGCCCGCTCGCGCGGGACACCGGCGGCACGGACGAAGGCGTCGAAGGCGACGACGACGGCGGCCTCGGTGGGCAGCTCGTCGAGGCGGGTCCACAGCACGCGGGCGAGGTCGGCCTCCGGGTCGCCGCGCCACAGCACGGGGTCGACGACGAGCCACGGTGCGCGCGTACCGGCCAGCACCTGCGCGTGGTGCAGGTCGCCGTCGACGGCGAGGGACGACGTCTGCGCGGCCGCGCGCTCCGCGGCCAGCGCGGTCGCGACGTCGAGCTGCCGTGCCGGCAGCGGCTCGCCCAGCGCCGACCACTCGCGCGGGAAGGACTCCGCCAGGCCGGCCGCGATCCCCGCCGTCGACGGCGCGTCGTCGGGCGCGGGGACGGCGAGGGTCCGCGTGAGCCCGGCGAGCACCTCGATCGCGGCGTCCAGTGGCTCGTCCGCCAGGGACCGGCCGCCGTCCAGCCGCTCCAGGAGCGTCGCGCCCTCGCCCTCGTCCGCGTCGACCAGCAGCACCGTGCCGCGGCCGGCCCACACCCGCAGCGCACGCACCTCCGTCGCGACGTCGTCCCCGGGCGGCGCGAGCCGCAGGGCCAGGCGCTCGTCGCCCCGGCGCACGGGCACGACCAGCGCGTTCGAGCCGTGGGTAGGCTCGCCGTCGACGGCGAGCCCCCAGGCCGCGCACCGCGCGGCCACCCGGGCGGGCAGGTCGTCCAGCCAGCCGCGGCCGGCGTCGTCGTGCCACCAGCGCGGCACGGCGCGGAACGACGGCGGCACGGTGATCACGGCGCCACCCTAGGGCGCCCGCTGGACGGCCGACGGGGCGGCGGGTGTGGAATGGGGGCATGAGCGAGCAGCGCACCACGCCCGACGTCCCCACCCGCACCGCCGCCGACGGCACCGCGATCCCCGCCGTCGGCTTCGGCACGTACAGGCTCAAGGGCGCGGGCGGCGCCGACGCGATCGCCCGCGCGATCGACTCCGGCTACCGCCTGATCGACTCCGCGTTTAGCTACGAGAACGAGGGCACCGTCGGCCGCGCGGTGCGCGCCGCGTCGGTGCCGCGCGAGGAGCTGCTGGTCACGTCGAAGCTGCCCGGCCGCCGCCAGGCCTACGACGACGCCGTCGCCACCGTCGAGGAGTCGGTGTACCGCAGCGGCCTCGACCACCTCGACCTGTACCTCATCCACTGGCCCAACCCGCGCATCGGGAAGTACGTCGAGGCCTACCAGGCGCTGGTCGACTGCCGCGAGCGCGGCCTGATCCGCCACGTCGGGGTGTCGAACTTCCTGCCCGAGCACCTCGACGCCGTCATCGAGGCCACCGGCGTGACCCCGGTCGTGAACCAGGTCGAGCTGCACCCGTACTTCCCGCAGGCCGCCCAGCGCGCGGCCGACGCCGAGCGCGGCATCGTCACCGAGGCGTGGAGCCCCCTGGGCCGGGCGAGCGACATGCTGGAGGACCCGGTGATCGCGGAGGTCGCCGCGGCCCACGGCGTCTCGCCCGTGCGCGCCATCCTGCGCTGGCACGTGCAGCTCGGCGTCGTGCCGATCCCCAAGGCGTCCAGCCCCCAGCGGCAGGCCGACAACCTCGACCTGTTCTCCTTCGAGCTCACCGACGACGAGATGGCCCGCATCACCGGCCTCGGCCGCCCCGACGGCCGCACCGCGGACCAGGACCCGGCGGTCTACGAGGAGCTCTGACCTTCCTCGTCGCCGCCCGTGGGGCGGGCGGCACGCCCGGCCCGCGGGCCGAAGACGCGCAGCGCGTCGGCGTCGCTCGCCGCCGACCGCAGGTACTCGTCCGCCCACGCCCGCGCGCCGGGGTAGGCGGAGCCGGCCGCCACCGCCTCCACCGCGGCGTCGACGTCGAGGTCGGTGTGCCGCAGCTCCACCTGGCCGTCGCGCAGCAGCGCCCACGACCCGCCGGGGCGGCCGTACGGCATCCCCACGCTGCCCGGGTTCACGACCAGGCGCCGGTCCACCAGCCGCACGAACGGCATGTGCGTGTGCCCGCACAGCACCGTGGTCACGTCGTCGTCGAGGCCGCCCAGCACGTCGGCCCACCGCTCGAGCGAGGAGTCGACGAGCACCACCTCCTCGTCGTCGCGCGGCGTCCCGTGGCACGCCACCACCCGGCCGAACCCGCGCACGCGCAGCTCGGCGGGGTGCGGCAGGCCGGCCAGGAGCTCCACGTCCGCGGGCCGGAGCTGCGCCGCCGCCCAGGGGGCGATCGGGTCGGGCACCGCCCCGGAGCCGTCGCGGACGTGCGCGACGAGCTCACGGTCGGCGTTGCCGCGCACCAGCACCGCCCGGTCGCCCAGCGCCCGCAGCCGGTCGAGCACCTCCACCGGCTGCGGCCCCGCGGCGTGGTCGCCCGTCACGACGACGGCGTCGGCCGCGCGCACGTCCGGCTCGGCCAGCACCGCGTCCAGCACGGGCAGCACGCCGTGCACGTCCGAGAGCACCGCGACCGTGCCCAGCCCGCCCGTCTCCGCTCGCATCCCGTCACGTTCCCAGGCGGACGCCACCGCCGCACCCGCTTTCGCCGACGGCAGCACGGCGACGCCGCGCCGACGTCGGTGGCCGGTGCGACGATCGACGGGTGCTGCTCGCCGAGCTGGTCACCACCCACGCCGCCGTCGCCGCGACGCGCTCGCGGCTGCGCAAGCGGGAGCTGCTCGCGGACGCGCTGCGCGCCGCAGAGCCGGGCGACGAGGTGGAGGTCGTCGCGGCGTTCCTCTCGGGCAGGCCGCGGCAGCGCCGCACCGGCCTGGGCTGGCGCACGCTGGGCAGCCTGCCGGACCCCGCCGCCGAGCCCACCCTGAGCCCCGCCGCCGTCGACGCGGCCCTCGGCCGGCTCGAGCGGCTCGCGGGAGCGGGGTCGCAGGCCGCCCGCCGGTCCGCCGTCGACGAGCTGTTCGGGCGCGCCACCGCCGACGAGCAGGACTTCGTGCGGCGCCTCGTGCTGGGCGAGCTGCGGCAGGGCGCGCTCGACTCCCTGCTGCTGGACGCCGTCGCCGCCGCGGCCGACGTCCCGCTGCCGGTGGTGCGCCGCGCGGCGATGTTCAGCGCCCTCACCGGCCCCATCGCGCGGGCGGCGCTGGACGGCGGCGCCCCCGCCCTGGAGGCGTTCCGCCTCGAGCCAGGCCGCCCCGTGCGCCCCATGCTGGCGTCGTCCGCGCCCGACGTCGCCGCCGCCCTGGAGCGCTTCGAGCGGGCGGCCGTCGCCGCCGACACCAAGCTCGACGGCATCCGCGTGCAGGTGCACCGCCGCGGGGACGACGTCGTGGTGTTCACGCGCTCGCTCGACGACGTCACGGAACGGCTGCCCGAGGTGGTCGCCGTCGCGCGCTCGCTCGACGTGCGCACCGTGGTGCTCGACGGCGAGGCGATCGCCCTCGACGACGACGGCCGGCCCCGCCCGTTCCAGGAGACCGCCGCCCGCACCGGCAGCCACGACGCCGAGGCGGGCAGCGCCGCCGTGCCCCTCAGCGTGCGGTTCTTCGACGTGCTGCACCACGACGGCACCGACCTGATCGACGCGCCCGCGGCCGAGCGGCTCGAGGTGCTGGACCGGGTGCTCCCACCCGAGGTCGTGGTGCCGCGGCTGGTCTCCGCCGACGTCGGGGAGGTCGAGCGGTTCTTCGCCGACACCGTCGCCGCCGGGCAGGAGGGCCTGGTGCTCAAGGACCTCGACGCGCCCTACGCCGCCGGCCGCCGCGGCGCCGGCTGGGTCAAGGTCAAGCCCCGGCACACGCTCGACCTCGTGGTGCTCGCCGTCGAGTGGGGCTCCGGGCGCCGCCAGGGCTGGCTGTCCAACATCCACCTCGGCGCGCGCGACCCCGGCACCGGCGGCTTCGTCATGCTCGGCAAGACGTTCAAGGGCATGACCGACCAGGTGCTGGCGTGGCAGACGGACCGGTTCACCGAGCTGGCGACGACGCCCGCCGACGGGTCGTCGTACGTCGTGCAGGTCCGCCCCGAGCAGGTCGTCGAGATCGCCTTCGACGGCGTGCAGCGCTCCACCCGCTACCCCGGCGGCATGGCGCTGCGGTTCGCGCGGGTGGTGCGCTACCGGGACGACAAGACCGCCGCCGAGGCGGACACGGTGGACACCGTGCGCGCCCTGGCGGCGGCCTCCGGGAGCACCGCCGGCTGAGCCGGCGGGGTCGTCAGCTCGTGCGGCGCTGGCGCGTCCAGATCAGCACGCCGACGCCGGCACCCACGAGCGCGACGGCGGCCATGACGATGCCGAGCAGCTGCGCGCCCGTGACCGGCAGCGACTCCGGGGCGGCCGCGGCCTCGAGGTCCGCGCTCACGCGGCCGGAGCTGCCGCCCACGGTCTGCGTGCGGGCCTCGACGGCCTCGGTCTCGTCGTCCACGTAGTCGGCACCGCCCATGCCCACCGTCCCGCCGTCGGACGGGCCCTCCTCGGCGACGACGGCGGGCGCGGTCTCCGACGCCGTCGGGGACGGCTCCACCGGCGGCGCCGGCGTGGTGACCTCCGGGGTCGGCGACTCCTCGGCGGGGGCCGTCGTCTCCTGCGCGGGGGTGGGGGTCGGCGTCGCGGGAGGCGTGGTCGTCGTCGATGGCGACGGGCTCGGGGAGGGCTTCGGGGCGTCGACGTACTCGACGGCGTAGTGGCTGATCGCCCGACACTTGCCGCCGGTCGGGTAGGCGATCGTCACCTCGGCGACGGGCTTGTCGAGCTCCACGATCTTGGGGCCCTCGCCGTGCCTCGCGGACCCGGCCTTCACGCAGTACGCGGAGATCAGCGAGCCCTCGGGCGCCACCAGCGTGATCGTCTGCTTCTCGCCGTCGACGTCCGTCTTCGGCTCGTCCATGTCCGGGCAGACGTTGCCGTCCCAGGACCGCGTGTCGTCCGGCCACGAGAAGCGCTCGCCGTCGGCCCAGCCCGAGCCCCCGTCCCAGGACGCACCCGTGCGCGAGTCCCCGGTCCCGCCCCAGCCGTCCCGGTCCCCGTGGCCCGCGGGCAGCGCGGCGGCGGGGCCGGCTGCGAGGCCGACGACGAGGAGGAGCGAGGCTCCGAGAACGGCGGGTGTGCGCACGAACGCTCCAAGGGGCAGGCGGGATCGACCGCTTCAGCAGGTGGTACGGCCTCCGGCCGCGCCGGAATGCTAGCGATTCCGACCTTTGGGCGGAAGGGTGAAATTTCCGGACGACTCGACCGGACCCGTCTGACCGCACCAGGGAGCGATGCAGGGAGCGATGGCCACAACGAATCAGCACGAACCTCGGAGGATCCCCACCTCTGTGCCGTGTGCCCCAGGCCGCTAGCGTCGACGGTCGGTGCTGCCGTGCGAGCCGCACGTCGCCCGCGTCCACCACCCCGCCGAGAAGGAGTCCTCCGTGACCACCGTCGCCACGCCCACCGTCCTGCTCGCCGACCGGGTGCTGCCGCGCAGCCTCGCCACCGACGTCGGGCTCGTGATCGGCGGCGCCGCGCTCACGGCGCTCCTCGCCCAGGTCACCGTGCCGCTGCCGCTGGTCCCGATCACCGGGCAGACGATGGCGGTGCTCCTCGTCGGTGCGACGCTCGGCGCCTCCCGGGGGGCCGCGTCGATGAGCCTGTACGCGCTGCTCGGCATGGCCGGACTGCCCGTCTTCTCCGACGGCAGCGGCGGGATGTCGGTGGTGCTGGGCGCCAGCGGCGGCTACATCGTCGGCTTCGTCGCGGCCGCCGCTCTCGTCGGCCGGCTCGCCGAGCGGAGCTGGGAGCGCACGTTCCCGAAGGCGCTCGTCACGTTCGTCGCCGGGACCGGCGTGACGTTCGTCGTCGGTCTGCCGTGGCTCGCCGTCGTCGCTGGGCTCGACCTCCAGGGCACGCTGGCCAACGGGCTCTACCCGTTCGTGCTGCCGGGCCTCCTCAAGGCCGCCGTCGTCGCCGGCCTGCTGCCCGTGGCGTGGAAGGGCGCGGAGCGGCTCGCCGCCCGGCGCAGGGGCTGAGCGGGGCGCCCACCGGGCGCGGCGGTCGGCTGCCTCAGCGGCCGCCGCGCTTGCGGCCCTTGCGCGGCGACGACGCCCGCGAGCCCCCGCCGCGCCGCGCGCCGCCGCGCTGACCGCCGCCGCGCCCCTGGGCGGAGGAACCGCCCCCGCCCCGCTGGCCCTGCCCCTTCGCCGGCTTCGTGACCTCCACGGGCTTCGCGTCCGTCCGCCCGGCCGCGGCGCGGCCCCGGGAGCTGTTCGCCGTGCGGCCGCGCACGATGCCGATCATCTCCTCCACCAGGTCGCGGACGTCGTCGGTCAGGCCGTCCACGAGCCACGCGAGGCCGACCGGCGCCCCGGGCCCGCCGTCGAGCACCCGGTACGTGACGTCCTTGCGGTGGTGCAAGCGCGCCAGGGACATGGGCACCACCGTGACACCGACCCCGGTCGCGACCAGCCCGATCGCGTCGGCCGCCGTCGCCGGCCGCTCCGGCTCGACGACGCCGCCCGCGCCGTCGTCGTACGCCTCCGGCGTCCGCCCGGGCGCGGGCTCGTCCGGGTACAGGACGTCGTCCGCGGGCAGCCAGACGACGTCGTCCGCGACGTCGTCGGCCGTGACGACCTCGTCCTCCGTCGTCGCCGCGAGGAGGTGGTCGCGCGAGACGGCGACCACCGGCAGCTCCGTGTACAGGGGGATGGCGTGCAGCACCTCGCCGTCGACCGGGAGCCGCAGGATCGCCGCGTCCACCTGCCGCTCGGCCAGCGCCGCGGCCGCGTCGGCGGCGTCGACCTGGACCAGGACGAGCCGGACGCCCGGGAGGCGGTCCCGCCACGTGCGCGCCCACCGGCCCGGCGTCGCGCCCGGCACGTACCCCAGACGGAAGGCGGGACGCCCGTCGTCGGGCCCGTCGTCGACGGCGTCGTCGACGGCGTCGTCGAAGGCGTCGTCGATGGCGTCGTCAGGGGCCTCGCCCGGCTGGTCGGTCACGGCACCAGGCTACGTGGGCGTGCCGCGCCGCCCGCCGCGACTACCCTGGTGCCCATGGCCGGAACACCCTTCTCCCAGCAGGTCCTCAAGCCGACGAACGCGGCGAAGAAGCTCGGGGTGTACCTGCCCGCGACCCCGCCCGAGTTCCAGGAGCACGGCATCACGCGCGCCGAGCTCGAGGAGCTCGAGAAGAACCCGCCCCAGTGGCTCGACGAGCTGCGCCGCCAGGGGCCGCACCCGCGGCCCGTCGTCGCGGGCCGCCTCGGCATCTCCATCGCCGGCCTCGCGCGCGGCGGCATCACCGAGCCGCTGACCACCGAGCAGATCGACGAGCTGCGCGACGAGCCGCCCGCGTGGCTCCTCGCCGAGCGCGAGACCGCCGCGAAGGTGCGCGAGGAGGAGGACCGGGTCAAGGCCAGGGAAGCCGAGCAGGCCGAGCGCCAGGCCCGCCGCTCGCGCTGACCCTGTTCCAGATCAGCTCGGCAGGAGATCGATCTCTTCGGCAGCTCGTCGTGCCGAAGAGATTGATCTCCTGCCGAACTGATCAGGTCATCGCGTCGACCGGACCTGGTCGGTGTGGCCCAGCGAGAGGTCCGGCGCGACGGCGTCCCGGATCGCCTTCTTGAGCGGCGGGATCTCCGGGAAGCCGCCCTCGGCGGCGCGGTCCCACAGCAGCACCGGCGCGCGGCCGTCGCCCGGGTCGAGCTCCACGCGGAAGACGCCGCCGGTGCCCGGCACCAGCGCGACCTCGCCGAGCCGCGTGCGGAACGTCTGCAGCAGCTCCTGCGCCACCCACGCCGCGCGCATCAGCCACCGGCACTGCGTGCAGTAGGTGATCGACACGCGCGCGGTCGACGTCTGCTCCGGCACGGTGGCTTCGCTCATGGCGCCAGGGTAGGGCGCCGGTCCGGGCACCGTCGGGCGGTTCCGGCCGGGTCGGGGAGACTGGTCGGGTGCACCACGCCTCCGAGCCCGACTCCCCCGCCCCCTCCGAACCCCTCGACCCCGCCGCGCGGCTGGCCGCCGTCCTCGGCGCGCTCGTCCCGTGGCCCGAGGACGGCTCGCGGCCGGACGGCCCCGTCGCCGTCGACGCGACCGACCGGCTGCTGCTCGACGAAGCGGCTCCGCAGCTCGCCACGGCAGGGCCGGGCGACGTCGTCGTCATCGGCGACCGGTTCGGCGCGCTCACCCTCGGCGCCGTGACGCTCGGCGCCCCGGACGTGCGGTCGTGCGCCGACACCGTGACCGCCGAGGCGGCGCTCGACCGGAACATGGCCGACGCCGACCTCCTCGACGTCGTGCGCGGGGACCGGCCCACCGTGGAGATCGCCGTCCGCGACCGCGTCGACGAGCACCTGCTGGGCGGCGCGCGCCTGGTGCTCCTGCAGCTTCCGAGCTCGCTGGCCGAGCTCACGGAGATCGCGGAGGCGATCGCCCGGCACGCCGCGGACGACGTCGTCGTGCTGGCCGGCGGGCGGGTCAAGCACATGACGCGCGCGATGAACGACGTGCTGGCGGCGTCGTTCACCGAGGTGCGCGCCACGCTGGCGCGACAGAAGTCGCGGGTGCTCGTCGCGACCGGCGTCCGGCCGGAGGCACGCGACGCCGCCCCCGCCTTCCCTGCGCGCGCCGTGCTGCGCGACCGGGAGCTGCTCGCGGCCGCGACCCCGGCCGCCGGGCCGCCCCCGGACGGCGTCACCGTCGTCGCGCACGGCGGGGTGTTCGCGGGCACGACCCTCGACCTCGGCACCCGCTTCCTGCTCACGACGGCGGACAAGTGGCCGGGATCCGACCGCGTGCACGACGCCGTCGACCTGGGCAGCGGCAGCGGCCTGCTCGCCACGGTGCTCGCGCTCCGGTACCCGGAGGCCCGCGTGGTCGGCACGGACCGCTCCGCCGCGGCCGTCGCGTCGACCCGGGCGACGGCGGAGGCGAACGGCGTCGACGGGCGCGTCGTCGCGCTGCGTGGGGACGCCGGCGAGGACCTCGAGCCCGCGAGCGTCGACCTGATCCTGCTCAACCCGCCGTTCCACGACCGCACGGCCGTGCGCACCGACGCCGCCCATCGCATGTTCCGTGCGGCCGGCCGCGCGCTGCGCCAGGGCGGCGAGCTGTGGTGCGTCTTCAACACCGCGCTGCACTACCGGGACGCGCTGACCCGCGCCGCCGGGCCCACCGTGCACATCGCGCAGAACCCGAAGTTCACGGTCACGCGGTCCCGCCGCCGTTGACCCGAACGGCGAGGTAGCCCGGGTCGCGCCGAGGTAGTTCGTGACACGGTGTCACGAACTACCTCGGCGCAGAGGGGACTACCTCGCCGCGGATCGAGCTACCTCGCCGTGAGCGGTCAGCGCACGCCGACGACGTCCACGACGAAGACGAGCGTCGCGCCGCCGGGGATGCCGGCCTGCGGCACGCCGCGCTGGCCGTAGCCGTGCTCGGACGGGATGGACAGCAGCACGCGGTCGCCCACGTTGCGGCCGACCAGGCCCTTGTCCCAGCCGCCGATGACCGCGCCGACGCCGATCGGGAAGTCGATGGTCTGGCCGCGGTCGTAGGAGTTGTCGAACACGCCGCCGGCCCAGGTCTGGCCCAGGTAGTTGACGACGATGGTGCGGCCGGCGTCGACCACCGGGCCGGTGCCCTCCTCGAGCACCTGCACCTGCAGGCCGGCGGGGGCGTCGCCCTCGGGGAACGTGATCTCGGGCTTGTCGCCGAAGCCGCCGGTGGCGGTGGGGAGCGTGGTCACAGGGGTACCTCGTCTTCGTCGTCGTGCAGAGTCGGGGTGCAGAGGCCGCCGGGCACCGGCCCGGCGGAGCTGCGCCGTCCAGCCTACGCGGCGGACGGGACCGGGCACCCGGCGACGTCGCGCAGCGCCGCGAGCGCGGCCTGCACCGGCGGGGTGTCGGCGACGGCGTCCTGCACCAGGGCGTAGATGGACCGCACCGGCACCGGCCGTACCACGGGCACCGCCACCGTCCCGGCCGCGGGGCGCGCGGAGCCGAGCGCAGGCAGCACGGTGATCCCGATGCCGGCGGCGACGAACGCGAGGGCGGTCGGGTAGTCGTGCGCCTCGACCGCGAACGCCGGGCTGAACCCGGCGGCGCGGCACGCCTCGAGCAGGTTGCGGCGGCACCAGCCGCGCGCGAAGTCGTTGTCGATCCACCGGTCGCCGACCAGCTCGGCGAGCTCGATCTCGTCGCGCCCGGCCAACGGGTGGTCCTGGCGGACGACGGCGACGTACGGGTCGTCGAGCAGGTGGTGCGCCGTCGTCCCGGCGGCGGGCCGGAAGTCCGTCTGCGCGACGGCGAGCTGGAGGTCGGCGCGCTTCGAGGGGTCGGTGGGGATCTCCTCCGTCAGCTCGAGGTCGAGCCGCACCCCGGGGAACCCGGTGCTGAGCGCGCTGACGACGGCCGGCAGCCATGCCGCCCCGACGGAGGCGAAGTAGGCGAGGGACAGGCTGCCCGAGCGCCCGGAGCGCAGGTCGGCCACGAACGTCTCCACCTCGCCCAGCCGGGCGAGCAGGCCGTCCGCCTGGGCGGCGAGCGCCTGGCCCGCCGCGGTGGGGCGCACGCCGCGCCCGTGCCGGGCGAGCAGCTGCAGCCCGGTCTCACGCTGGAGCGCGGCGACGTGCTGGCTGACCGCGGACGGCGTGTACCCGAGGTTGGCGGCCGCCGCGGCGACCGAGCCGCTGGCGACGACGGAGCGGAAGACGCGGAGCCGGTGGACGTCGAGCATGCTCGCGACGATACAGCGACACTGAAGCATTCGGTAGATATCTGAACTGGTGCTCACGGAAAGTTCCAGGGCATCATCGACCGCATGGCCCAGACCGCCGCCGGCACCGCGCCCGCCACCACCGCCCCCGCCCGGTCTCTCGGGGTCGGCCCGCTCACCGTGGCCGCGATGGCCGTGACCGTGGTCCTGTGGGCGTCGGCGTTCGTGGGCGTGCGCGCCGTCGGCCACGACCTCGACGCCGGGGCGCTCACCCTCGGCCGGGTCGCCGTCGGGTCCGCCGCCCTCACCGTCATCCTGGCCGTGGCCCGCGCCCGGCGCCGCACCCCCGTGCGCCTCCCGCGCGGCCGCGTGCTGCTGCTCGTGCTCGCCTGGGGGGTGGCCTGGTTCGGCGCGTACAACCTCACCCTCAACGCGGCCGAGCAGCACCTCGACGCGGGCACCACCGCGCTGCTGGTCAACATCGCGCCGATGCTCGTCGCCGTCCTCGCCGGCTTCCTGCTGCGGGAGGGCTTCCCGCGTCGCCTCCTCGTGGGCATCGCCGTCGCGTTCGGCGGCGTGGTCGTCATCGCCGTCGCCACGACGTCCGGCCGGTTCGACGCCGCGGGCGTGGCCCTGGGCCTCGCCTCGGCCGTCCTGTACGCCGGCGCGGCGACCCTGCAGAAGCGCCTGCTCCCCCAGCTCGACGCGCTCACCATGACCTGGCTGGGCTGCCTGGCGGGCACCGTCGCGGCGCTGCCGTTCCTGCCCGCGCTCGTGTCGCAGGCCGCCGTCGCGCCGGCGTCGTCCCTGCTCGGGGTCGTCTACCTGGGCGTCTTCCCGACCGCGATCGCCTTCACCACCTGGGGATACGCCCTGGCCCGGGTCAGCGCCGGTCGTGCCGCGGCGTCCACGTACGCCGTCCCGCCGCTCGTCGTGCTGATGTCCTGGGCGCTGCTCGACGAGGTGCCCGCTCCCGTCGTGCTGCTCGGCGGGGTGCTGGCCCTGGCGGGCGTCGCCGTGGCGACCCTCCCCCGCCGACCTGTCAGGGCGACGCGCACCGATACGTGAACCGGGCCCCGACAACCCTCCGGCCCGTGGAGCCGTCAGAGCCACGTGCATGTGTCCATGCACCTCGGCCCGACAGGTCGCGGGTCAGAGGGCGGAGGCCTTCGCCTCCAGCACGCCGCGCTCGCGGGCGTTGCCGCACAGGCGCGCGGCGAGCTCCAGCTCGCCCCGCGCCTCGTCGTTCCGCCCGAGGCGGGCGAGCAGCTCGCCGCGCACGGACGGCAGCAGGTACGACCCGGACAGCACCTCACGCGCGACGAGGTCGTCCACGACGGCGAGCCCGGCGGCCGGGCCCGACGCCATCGCCACCGCGACCGCGCCGTTGAGCTCGACGACGGGCGACGGCGCCACGCGGTTCAACGCCTCGTAGAGCACCACGATCCGGTCCCAGTCCGTCTCAGGCACCGACCGGGCCGTGTCGTGCTGCTCCGCGATGGCGGCCTGCAGCCCGTACGGCCCCAGCCCGCGCCCGACGGCGACGGCCCGGGCCAGGGCGTCGCGCCCGCGCCGGATCGCGGACCGGTCCCAGCGGCGCCGGTCCTGGTCCTCCAGCAGCACGGGCTCGCCGTCCGGCCCGGTCCGCGCGGGGAACCGCGCCGCGGTGAGCTCGAGCAGGGCGAGCAGCCCGAACGTCTCCGGCTCGGGGGCGAGCCGCGTCAGCACGCGCGCGAGGCGCACAGCCTCGTACGCCAGGTCCGGCCGCATCCAGTCGTCGCCGCCCGACGCCGTCGACCCCTCCGAGAAGATGAGGTAGACGACGTTCAGCACGGAACCGAGCCGCTCCGCGCGGTCCTCGGCGGCCGGCACCTCGAACGGCACCCGCGCGGCCGTCAGCGTCTTCTTCGCCCGGGTGATGCGTGCCTGCACGGTGGGCACGGGGACGAGGAAGGCGCGCGCGATCTCCTCGCTGCCCAGGCCGGCCACCACGCGCAGGGTCAGCGCGACCCGCGCCTCCTTGGACAGCACCGGGTGGCAGGCCACGAACAGCAGCGCGAGACGGTCGTCCTCGATCTTGTCCGGGTCCCACAGCACGTCGTCGGCGGGCTCGGGGACGGAGCCCGGCCCGCCCGTGACGGCGCCGCCCTCGCCGAGGTCGCGGGCCAGCGCCGCGTACCGTTCGTCCCGCCCGGAGCGCCGCCGGAACGCGTCGATCGCGCGACGCCGCCCGGTCGCGAGCAGCCACGCGACCGGGTCGCGCGGGACGCCGTCGCGCGGCCAGGCGACCAGCGCCTCCGCCAGCGCCTCCGACGCGACGTCCTCCGCGAGCGCGAAGTCGTTCGTGTACCGCGCGAGCGCGCCGACGATGCGGCTGGACTCGATGCGCCAGACCGCCTCGACGACGCGCCGGGAGGCCGCGCCGTCGTCGGCGCGGCCTCCGTCGGGAGCGCTCGGGGTCACTGCGCCTGCTCGGCCCGCTGGGCCTGCTCCTCGCGCCACCCCTGCTCCTTCTGGATCCACTCGTCGTCCTGCGGGAAGTCCTCGGGGCCGTTGACCCGGCGCACCTCGAGCTTGGTCCCGGGCCCGCCCAGCGGCGCCCGCTTGGCCCACTCGATCGCCTCTTCCTTGGTGGCGACGTCGACGATCCAGAAGCCGTTGAACAGCTCCTTGGTCTCGCCGTAGGGGCCGTCCGTGACGACGGGCGTGTCGGTGGAGAAGTCGACGACGGCGCCCTCGGACGCGTCGGACAGCCCCTCGCCCGCGGCGAGCACGCCGGCGTTCATCATCGACTCGTTGTAGCGGCCCATCGCCGCGATGACCTCGGTGAAGTCCATCTGCTCGAACTGAGCCTGGCCCTCGTCGGTCCCCCGCATGATCAGCATGTACTTGGCCATCGTCCTGCTCCCTGTCGTGATCGCGGTCACCCTCGTGGCGACCTTCTCATCCCCAGGTCGAACGGGGAACCGCGGGATCGACATCGCCCCAGAAGGTTCTTCGAGGAGCCTCTTGCGATCGCTGGCTAACGGTATTAGCTTTGTGGCTATGGACATGACCACAACACCGGACGTCCGGTACCTCACCCGCCCCGAGGGGCGGATCGCCTACACCGACGCGGGCAGCGGCCCGCTCGTCGTCGCCGTCCCCGGGATGGGCGACCTCCGCTCCACCTACGACGACCTCGTCCCCGCTCTCGTCGCCGCCGGCCACCGGGTGGTCGTCGCGGACCTGCGCGGCCACGGCGACTCCGACACCACCTTCACCACGCACGGCGACATCGCCACCGGGACCGACCTCGTCGCGCTCGTCGAGCACCTGGACGCCGGGCCGGCGGTGCTGGTCGGCAGCTCCATGGGCGGGTCCGCCGCCGTGTGGGCCGCCGCCGAGCGGCCCGAGCTCGTGCGGGCCCTGGTGCTGGTGGCCCCGCACCTGCGCGAGACCGCCTCGCCCGCCCAGGCCCGGACCTACCGCCTGCTCTACCGCGTGCTGTTCCGTCGCCCGTGGGGCGCCGCGGCGTGGGCGTGGCTCTACACCTCGATGTTCGCCAAGGGGCGCCGCTCGCCCGGGCACGCGCAGCACGTCGCGGAGATCCGGCGCAGCATGGCCGACCCGGCGCACCTCCGGTCGTTCCGCGACCTGGCCGTCGCGCTCGACCACTCCGTCATCGAGCCGCTGGTCCCCTCGGTCGAGGCGCCGTCGCTCATCGTCGTCGGCGAGCTCGACCCCGACTACAAGGACGCCGGAGCCGAGCTCGCCCGCATGCGCGACGCGCTCGGCGGCCAGGAGCTCCTGGTGCCCGGCGTGGGCCACTACCCGCAGCACCAGGCACCCGAGGTCGTCACCCCGGCCGTCCTGGAGTTCGTCGCCGGCCTGCCCGTCACCCGGCACGACGACGAGCGCCACGGCGCCGACGAGCGGGGCGCCCGTGCCTAGGGCCGGGCTGTCGCGGGACGCCGTGGTCCGCATCGCGCTCGAGCAGGTGGACGCCGGCGGGCCCACCGGGCTCGCCGACCTCACGCTCGCGAAGGTCGCCGCCTCCGCCGGGGTCGCCACCCCGAGCCTCTACAAGCACGTGGGGTCGCTCGCGGCGCTGCGCCGGGAGGTCGCGCTGGTCGCCCTCGAGGAGCTGACGACGACGAGCGCGGCAGCGACGGTCGGCCGGGCCGGCCCCGACGCCCTGCGCGCCCTCGCCCGCGCGTGGCGGGACTACGCCCTCGCGCACCCCGGCCGGTACGCCGCCGTCCAGCTCGCGCCGGACCCCGACGCCCCCGAGGACGCCGGGCACCGGACCGCGGCGGCGCGCGTCGTCGCGCTGGTCGGGGCGGTGCTGCACGGCTTCGGCCTCCCCGACGACCGCACGATCGACGCCGTCCGCGTGGTGCGCGCCGGGGTGCACGGCTTCGTGGTCCTCGAGCTCGGCGGCGGTTTCCGCCTGCCCGAGGACCTCGACCGCAGCTTTGACGCCCTGGTCGACATGCTCGTCGTCGGGCTCGCCGCCCTCGCCGACGCACCGTCGTCACCCGCACCGAAGGAGCAGCCATGACCCGCACGACGTCCTCCCCCGCCGTCCGCACGACGACATCCGACCCGGCTCTCGCCCCGGCGCGCACCGCTCGGGTCGTGGCCTGGACGGCGACCGGCGCCGTCGCGGCGGGCGTGCTCCTGCTGCTCTTCCCCGTGCTCCGACCGTGGCCCGACGAGTCCGTGCCAACCCTCGCGCTCGCCCAGGCGTTCGCCTCCGACCGGTGGGTGCTGGCGCACCTGTGCGGGATCGCAGGGCTCGGCCTGCTCGCGCCGACGTTCCTCGGCCTCCGGGCGCTGCTGCGCGCGGGGTCGGCCCCGGGGTCCGCCCCGGGAGCCCGTGCCGCCACCGCCGCCGTCGCGACCGCCTGGGCCGGGGCCGCGTTGAGCTCCCTCTACTTCGGTGCCGAGATCTTCGGCATCCGCACGATCGCGCAGGCCGCGCTGCGCACGGACGACCCGGCGCTGCTCGCCGACGTCGAGGTGCTGCGGCTCCAGCCCGCGGCGATGACGCTCTTCGGCGTCGGCCTGGCCCTCGTCGCAGCGGCCGGCGTGCTCGCGGCCGTCGCGCTGTGGCGCGGCGGCGGTCGGCCGCGCTGGGTCGGCGTCCCGCTGGCCGCCGGGCTGCTGCTCTACCTGCCGCAGTTCTTCGGCACCCCGGCGGCGCGCGTCGGGCACGGCGTCCTCGTCGCCGCCGGGCTGCTGCTGGTCGCGTGGGCGGTGCGGCGCAGCACGGCGCCGGGCACGACGACGGCCGGCCACCCCGAGGGGTGACCGGCCGTCGGGCCTCGACCGTCAGAGGCCTGCCGGAGGCGAGCCGGAGCGTCAGTCGCCGCTCTGGAAGATCGCCAGCAGGCGCAGGAACTCCAGGTACAGCCACACCAGGGTGACGATCAGCCCGAAGGCCGCGGTCCAGGCGAACTGCGCCGGGACACCCTGCTCGACACCGCGCTTGATCGAGTCGAAGTCGACGATGAGCGACGCGGCGGCCAGGCCGACCGCGACGAGGCCGACGATGATGCCGAGCGCGCCGCCCCGCATGCCCCAGCCGTCGAGGACCCCGGTCCAGGTCAGGACGACGTTGACGAGCGAGAAGACGAGGTAGCCCACCATGGCGATGAGCAGCCAGCGGGTGAACTTCGGGGTGACCCGCACCTTGCCGGACTTGAACAGGAACAGCGCGGCGGCGAACGTGGCCAGGGTCGCCACGACGGCCTGCAGCACGATGCCGGAGAGCGGGGCGCCGGAGCTGCCGACCGCGATCGACGCGAAGGCGATCGAGATGCCGCCCAGGAAGACGCCCTCGGCGACCGTGTAGGCCACGATCAGCGCGGGGCTGGGCTTCTTCTTGAAGGCGTTCACCAGGCCCAGCACGAGGCCGGCGATCATGCCGATCGGCCACAGGTTCGGGGCGAAGTTCCACGTCGCGGCCGCCACCACGATCAGCAGCGCGAGGAGGCCGCCGGTCTTGATGATGACGTCGTCGTAGGTGAGGCGCTTGGTGTCGGCCGTGGTGGCGGACGGCGCCTGGTACATGGCGTCGAGGCTCGCGGCGTCGGCGGTCTGCGCACCGGCGGTGCCCGCACCGTAGGCGACCTGCCCGTACTGCGGCTGGGCCGTGGCGGTGCCGCCCCGGCGAGCCCCGGTACGGCGCGGCTCGCCGAAGACGTTGCTGCTCGAGAAGACGGGGTTGGTCATGTACTCCTCCTGGTCGCGGCTGCCGGGTGCCCGACGACGGGTCGTCGCGCGCGCAGTGCCGGGTCGCTGGCCGTGCAATCCATCGTAGTGAACGCGCGGCGTTCCTCAGACGTTCCCAGGTCGGCGAGCTTTTCCGAGGACGCCGCGCGCGCTCCCCCGTCTCCTCGCCGAGGAACGCGTCGTCGGGCCGCGCGGCGACCAACACGGCGCGCACCCGCTCCTCGACCGCGAGGTCGGCCTCGGTCACTCGGGCGGCAGCTCGGACGGCAGCTCGGACGGGATGGCCGCATCATGCCCTGTCCGCCCGGATCACCCGCTCCCTGCCCGTGACGCGGCGATGACCAGCACGTAGGCTCGGGAAGGACCCGTGATCCCGCGACGACGGCACCCGAGATGACCTCCAGGGGCGACATGATCGAAGCACACGGCCTGACCAAGAGATACGGACCCAAGCTCGCGGTGGACGACGTGACGTTCACCGTGCGGCCCGGAACGGTCACGGGCTTCCTCGGCCCGAACGGGGCCGGCAAGTCCACCACGATGCGGATGATCATGGGCCTGGACCGCCCGACGGCCGGACGGGTCACGGTGAACGGCAGCCCGTACGCGCAGCACGCCCGGCCGCTGGCCGAGGTGGGCGCGCTGCTGGAGGCCAAGGCGGTGCACCCCGGCCGCACGGCGCGCCAGCACCTGCAGGCGCTGGCCGCCACGCACGCGATCGCGCCGGCGCGGGTGGACGAGGTGGTCGAGCTCACCGGCCTGACGGCGGTCGCGCGCAAGCGCGTGGGCGGCTTCTCCCTCGGCATGGGGCAGCGGCTCGGCATCGCGGTCGCGCTGCTGGGCGACCCGCGCACCCTCATCCTCGACGAGCCCGTCAACGGCCTCGACCCCGAGGGCGTGCTGTGGGTGCGCAACCTCGCGCGCTTCCTGGCGGGCGAGGGCCGCACGGTCTTCCTGTCCAGCCACCTCATGAGCGAGGTGGCGCTCACCGCCGACCACGTCATCGTGATCGGGCGGGGGCGGATCCTCGCGGACATGCCGGTGCAGCAGCTGGTCGACGGCGCCTCCCGCCGGCTCGTGCGGGTGCGCTCGCCGCAGGCCGCCGACCTCGCCGACGTCCTGCGGCGCGAGGGCGGCGACGTCGCCCCGGCCGAGGACGGCGTCCTCGAGGTCACGGGCGTCGAGGCGGCCCGCGTGGGCGAGCTCGCCGCCGCGGGCGGCGTCGTCCTGCACGAGCTGACCCCCGTGTCCTCCACCCTCGAGGAGGCCTACCTGGAGCTCACCGCCGACTCGGTCGAGTACCAGGCCGAGGCCCTGGACGGCGCCGCCCCGGCGCCGGGCGCCGAGACCGGCGCGACGACGGACGGAGCGCCCCGATGACCGCCACCGCACCCACCCGCGAGGCCGCGCCGGCCGTCGTCGTGCAGCGGGTGACGTTCGGCCGCGTGCTGCGCGGCGAGTGGATCAAGTTCCGCACCCTGCGCTCCACGGTGTGGACCGTGGTGATCACGGCCGTCGTCATGGTGGGGCTGGCGCTCATGATGGCCGCGATCGTGCGCACGATGGTCGACACCCCCGAGATGGCCGAGGGCATGTCGCAGGACCCGGGGCTCCAGGCGATCGGCCTCACCGGCACGACGATCGTGTCGTTCGGCTACTCGTTCGGCGCGCTCGCCGTGGGCGTGCTGGCCACGCTCATCGTCACCAGCGAGTACTCCACGGGCACCGTGCGGTCCACGTTCGCCGCCGTGCCCCGCCGCCTGCCCGTGCTGTGGGCCAAGCTGGTCGTCATCGTGCTCGCCACCGCCGTCGTGGTGGCCCTCGCCCTGGTGATCGCGTACGTCGCCACCGCGCCCCTGCTCGAGGACGCCGGGATGAGCGTGGACCTGTCCGACTCCGAGCAGGTGCGGGCGTTGGCCGGCTGCGTGCTCTACCTCGCCACCGTGGCCGCGTTCTCGCTGGCCGTGGGCACGCTGATGCGCCACAGCGCGGGCGCGATCTTCACGATCGTCGCGATCTTCTTCGTGGTGCCGCTCATCTTCAGCATCGTCGTGCAGGCGTCCGACGCCGCGTGGACGGACTGGGTGAACAAGCTGCTGCCCAGCGTGGCCGGCGAGCGGATCATCTCCCGCGGCGCCGAGACGGACGCCCTGCTCGACCCGTGGGTCGGCTACGCCGTCCTCGTCGGGTACACCGTGGTGCTGCTCGTCGCCGCGGCGATCACGCTCAAGCGCCGCGACGCCTGACCCGCGCTCGTGGTGAGCGTGATCGTGGCCCTGGGTCACGACCGGAACAGGGCCACGATCACGCTCACCCCCACGGAGCGCGGTCAGGCGGGGTCGGTACCCGCCTGACGGCGGGCGACGGCGGCGGCCTCCTCGGCCGCCTCCGCCTTCTCCGCGGCGCGCGCCGCGGCCCGCTCGGCCTTCTCCGCCCGGCGCACGACGCGCGAGTCGCGCTTCGTGTGCCGGCGCTCCTTGCGGCGCTCGATGAGCTCGTAGAGCACGGGCACCACGAACAGCGTGAGCAGCGTCGAGGAGATGAGCCCGCCGATGACCACCAGCGCCAGCGGCTGGCTGATGAACGACCCGCCGCCGGTGAGGCCGATCGCCATCGGCGTCAGCGCGAAGATCGTCGCCAGCGCCGTCATGACGATGGGGCGCAGACGCTTGCGGGCGCCCTCGCGCACGGCCTCCTCCAGCGACCGGGGGTGCCCGTGCGCCGGGTCCCGGTACTGGTTGATGAGGTCGATGAGCACGATGGCGTTCGACACCACGATGCCGACGAGCATCAGCACGCCGATGAGCGCCGGGACGCCCAGCGGGGTGTCGGTGGCGAGCAGCGCCAGCAGCGCGCCGGTGGCGGAGAACGGCACCGACACCAGCAGGATCAGCGGCTGCACCAGCGACCCGAAGGTCGCGACCATCACCAGGTAGACGATGGCGATCGCGGCGACCAGCGCCAGCCCGAGGTCGGCGAACGCGTCCGCCTGGTCGGAGGCGACGCCGCCAATCTCGACGGTCGCCCCCGCGGGGAGGTCGAGGTCGTCGGTCGCGGCCGTGATGTCCGCGGTGAGCGTGCCGACGTCCTGCGTCTCGGGCGTCACCGACACGGTCGCGGACCGCGCGCCGTCGGTGCGGGAGATCGACGTGGGCACGTCCACCTTCTCGACGGTCGCGACGTCGGTGAGCGGCACCATGCCTGCGGCGGTGGGGACCTCGAGGTCCTCGATCTCGCCCTGCGTGGCCGGGGCGTCGCCGGTCTTCACGACCACGTCGGTGGGCCCGTCGCCCAGGTCGACCTCGCCCACGGTCTGCTCGGGCCCCATGGCCGCCGAGACGATCCCGGAGACCTGGGTCTCGGTCAGCCCCGCCTCGGCCGCCTTCTCACGGTCGACGGACACCTGCACGACCTGCTGCGCGGCGGCGAGGTCGTTGGTCACCTCGGCCACGCCGTCCAGGCCCGACACCGCGTCGGTGACCTGCTGCGCCGCGGCGTCCAGGTCGTCGCTGTCGTTCGCCTGCACGACGAGGTCCACGGTGCTGGAGCCGAAGCCGGAGTCCCCGCCGGAGACGCTGACCCCGGTGGTGACGCCGGTCTCGGCCAGCGGCTCGACGGCGTCGCGGATCTCGGTCTGCGCCTCGACGCCGTCGGCGTCGGGGTCGAGCGTAATCGCGAACGTGGCCTGCGGCGCGGAGCCGCCGCCCATGAACGCGGCCATCGCGGCGTCGCCCGACCCGACGGTGGTCTGCACGCTCTCGACCGCGTCGACGTCGGCCAGGGCGTCCTCGACCTCGGTGGCCGCGGCGTCCTGCGCCTCGAGCGACGCCCCCGTCTCGAACGACTGCGTCACCGTGACGGTGTCCTGGCCGGAGTCGCCGATGAAGTTGGTCTCCAGGCGCGGCACCAGCGCGAGCGTGCCGCCGAGGACGGCGACCGCGACCACGAGCGTGACCCACGGGTGGCGCAGCGCGGCGCCGAGGCTCGGCACGTACGCGCGCTGCCACAGGCCGCGGCGCTCCTTGGCCTCGGCGGCCTCGCGGACACGCTCCGCCTCGGCCGGGTCCGTGGCGACGGCAGGCGCCTTGACGAACCAGTACGCCAGCACGGGCACGATCGTCAGGGCCACGACCAGCGACGCGAGCATCGCGATCGCGACGGTCATCGCGAACGGCCGGAACAGCTCGCCCACCATGCCGCCGACCAGCGCGATCGGCAGGAAGACGGCGACCGTGCTGATGGTCGACGCGGTGATGGCGCCGCCCACCTCGCGCACGGCGGTGAGGATCGCCGCCTTCTTGTCCTCGCCGTACGACAGGTGTCTCTTGATGTTCTCGATGACCACGATGGCGTCGTCGACGACGCGGCCGATCGAGATGGTCAGGGCGCCGAGCGTGAGGATGTTCAGGGTGTACCCGGTGGCGTTCATGACCACGAAGGTCACGGCCAGCGACAGCGGGATCGACACCGCGGACACGAGCGTGGAGCGCAGGGAGACCAGGAACACGAGGATGACGATCACGGCGAACAGCAGGCCGAGGCCGCCCTCGGTGGCGAGGCCCTCGATCGACTCCTCGATGAACGGCGCCTGGTCGAACACGACGGCGGTGGTGACCCCGGCGGCCTCGAGCTCGGGCCGCAGGTCGTCCATCGCGTCCTGGACGGCGTGGGAGACGTCGACGGTGTTGCCGTCGGGGGTCTTGGTGATGGCGACGCCCAGCGAGGACTCGCCGTCGAGCCGGGAGTGCGACGTCGCCTCGACCGGCACGACCTGCACGGTGGCCACGTCGGCGAGCGTGACGGGCTCGGGGGCGGCCGGGGTCTGCGGGGTGGTGGCGCCCTCGGCGCCCTGCGCGGGGTCCTGCGCGGGGTCCTGCGCAGAGCCGTCGGCCGCGGGCGGGGCGCCCGTGCCGTCGCCGACCTCGCCCGTGGTGCCGCCGGTCGCGTCGCCCGCGCCCGTCGTCGCGCCCGCCGCCGCCGGGTCCGGCACGAGCGGGAGCGCCTTGAGCTCCTTGACGCTGTCGATGCTGGAGCCGGCCTGGACGGAGTAGGTGACGTCGTCGTCGGTGATGGTGCCGGCGGGCAGCACGACGCCGTTGTCCTTGAGCACGTCGGCGACGTCCTGCGTCGTCAGGCCGGCCGCCGCGAGCTTCTTCGTCTTGACGTCGACCAGCACCTGGTCGGTCTCGCCGCCGGTGACGGCGACCGAGCGGACGCCGTCCAGGTCCTCCAGCGCGGGCACGACGACGGAGTCGACGGTGTCCGCGAGCGCCGCGGCGTCCACGTCCTCGCCCGAGTCCTGGCTGCCGGCGGCCGCCAGCTGGATGACGGGCAGGTCGTCGAGCGAGCCGGTGACGACCTGCGGCTCGACGTCCTCGGGGAGCTGGGACTGGATGCGGGTAACGGCGGTCTGGAGCCGCTGGGTCGCCGCGTCCATGTCGGTGCCGTACTCGAACTGCACGGTGGTGACCGAGCTGCCGGTGGACGCCGTCGAGCCGATGGACTCGATGCCCTCGACGGACTGCGCGGCGGCCTCGAGCGGCTCGGTGACGCGCTGCTCGACCACCTCCGGCGAGGCGCCCGGGTAGGTCGCGACGACCGCGCCCGCCGGGAGCTCCAGGGACGGGATGAGCTCCTGCTTGAGGGAGCCCAGGCTCATCGCCCCGAAGACGAAGATCGCGATCGTCGCCAGGGCGACGACGGCGCGGTTCGCCAGGGACAGGCGGGCAAGTCGGAACACGCTCACTCCAGACGGGCGGTCGGCAGGGGGGCACGACTCCGCTGTCGTGACGCTTGGGCTGAACGGACGATACGCCGCCCGAGTTCCCCGGGACATCGTCCGAAGGGCTGACGGCCGTGGCCGAAGGTCGGACGGGTGCGTCGCGCGGACGGCGGCGGGCGCCGGGCGGTCCCCCGCCCGACGCCCGCCGGTGTCCGCGTCGCGCCGGTGCGCGACGGGGGTGTCACAGCTCGGACATGGCCTCCTCGGGCGTGCCCTCGGCGGCGCGGGCGGCGCGGTTCCACCGCGCCCACAGCACCTTCTCGCCGAGCTGGCCGGCCATCTTGTGCGCGGTGAGCAGGAAGACGATCACGCCCACGGCCAGCACGCCGACGCCGACCCAGTACGGGGCGGACGCGCCGACCGGGTGCAGCAGGCCGGCGATCACCGGGGCGGGGGCGGCGAAGCCCCAGCGCACGAGGTTGAAGGCGCCGGTCGTGACGCGGCGGTCGGGGTCGCCGAGGGCGAGCGACAGGTCGGTGAGGATGGCGTTGGCGATACCCATGAACACGCCCGCGACGACGAGCACGACGATGGAGGCCGCCGTCGGGAGCCCGAGGGCGAGCAGCAGGGTCATCACGAGCACGCCGGCGACGGCGACGCCCAGGGTCTGCACGGCGCCGATCGTGTGCGCGAGCTTGTGGCCGACGACGAGGATGCCGAACGCGAGACCGAGGCCCCAGGCGGTGAAGACCAGGCCGAGGGGGATGACGTCGAGCCCGAGGAAGATCGGCGTGTAGCCGAGGATGACGAAGAACACGAAGTTGTAGGTGGCGGTGACCACCGCGAGCGCGAGGAACGCGGGCTTGCGGAAGAGCCCGAAGACCTGGCCCACGTGCAGCGGCGCCGGCTTCTCGGCCGGGTCCTTGAGCTTCGTGATCGACATCGCGAGGGCCACGATCATGAACAGGCCGCAGGCGAGGAACGGCACGCGCCAGCTGATGCTGCCGAGCAGGCCGCCGATGAGGGGGCCGACGGCGAAGCCGAGGCCGACGCAGGTCTCGAAGATGCCGACCACCCACTCGCGGTCGTTGGCGAGCGAGACGAGCAGCACCATCGCGGTGGCGAAGAACATGGCGTTGCCGAGGCCCCACAGACCGCGCAGCGCGGCGAGCTGGCCGATCGACGTGCTCAGCGCGGCGAGGATCGCCGCGATCGCGACGATGGTGACGCCGGCGCCCAGGATCTTCTTGTAGCCGAACTTCCCCGTGGCGAGCACGGCCGGGATCATGCCGACGGCCATGACCGCGATGTACGCGGTGAACAGGAGCTCGATCTGCCACGTGGTGGCACCGATCGCCTCCCCGATCACCGGGAGGATCGGGTCGACGACGGCGATGCCGGCGATCGCGAAGAACGCGGTCAGCGCGGTCGCGTAGATCGCGGTCTTGTTCGGTTCGTTGCGTGTGCCTGCCACGGACTCCTCACTCCTGCCCCACGGTCGGTCGCGGGCGTCGTCTGCTGGTTGCTGCGCCGTCGTCGTCGCCGGCCACGGGCCGTTCGGGCGCCGAGATACCTGCATGGTGCAGGTAATTACCTGTAGGATACACCTATGACCGCTTCCCGGGGAAACAATGTCGAGAAGAAGCGCCCCGACCAGGGCGACGACGCCGCGACGGCGGAGGTCGTCGCCCGCGTCGAGCTCGGCCTCGCCCAGCTGCTGCGCCGCGCCGAGCGCACCACCGCGGCGACCACCGTCCGGACCGGCGGCCACGACCTCGACCGCTCCGGCTACCTCCTGCTGCACGCCCTGCGCGACGGCGGCCCCCAGCGCGTCCAGGCGCTCGCGGACCGCCTCGGGATCGACGCCTCCACCGTGACGCGCCAGGTCGTCGCCCTCGAACGGGCGGGCCACGTGCAGCGCTCCCGCGACCCCCACGACGGGCGCGCCGTCCTCGTCTCCGCGACCGCCGGCGGCCGGGACGCCCTGCGCGCGCAGCGACGCCGGCGCGGCGCCACCTACTCCACCGTGCTCGCCGACTGGAGCCCCGCCGACCGCACCCTGCTCGCCGAGCTCGTCGAGCGCCTCAACGCCGACCTCGACGCCTACAAGCGGGACACGCCCCCGGCCTGACCGTCGCGACACTCGGTTGCCTCACGCAATATTTGTCACGAGCGCGGAACCGGTCGCTCCTGGCTACCGTCGGGAGGGTTGCCTGCGTCACAGACGTGTGACCGCCCCGGCGGCAGACCCACCCCGCGTCGAAGGAGAGCGTCGTGAGCAGGCACGCCAACGAGGTCGACGAGTCCACCGCCGCCGTGCTGCGACGCGACCGCCTGCGACGCGCCGTCGCGTCCGCCGTGGCCACAGCCCTCGTGCTCGCCGTCTCCCTCGTACTGGTGCCCGGACTCGCCAGCGAGGGCGCGCCCAAGTTCAACGTCCAGTGCGACGAGCTCATCGACGGCATCGCGGAAGCAGCAGATCCCGTCGACCTGCCCGGCGGCGGCCTGCCCAGCGGCCACGCCGAGACGATCGCCGACTACGAGTACGAGAACCCGGCCGAGCACCTCAGCGGCGAGAAGGAGCCGACGAAGGCCGAGCTGAAGAAGCTCAAGGGGAGCTACAAGACGTTCCCGGTCGGCTCCCGCGACCGCATGATCCGGCGATGGAACGTCTACAAGGGCACGTGGGGGTGGGACCAGTGGCGCAACTCCTACATCCCGAACCAGGCCAACGACGCCCGCGGCGACGCGTTCCACGGGAACGTGGGTCGGCGGCTCAAGCTCGGCGGCCCGAGCTGGATGTGCGAGGACACCAAGCTGGCGAAGGAGCAGAAGCTCGGTTCCAACCGCCGCTACGACTCGGTCAACCGGACCCTCAAGATCGCGTACGAGGTCAAGTCCGGGAACTCCTCGCTGCGCGCCAGCCAGCTCAAGGCCGACGCCGCGCTGCGCGCGAAGGGCTGGCGCGTCGTCTACATCTTCAGCAAGGAGCCGACACCGAAGCAGCTCGAGCAGATGCGCACGCACAAGGTCGAGCACACGACCTTGCGCTCCACCGCGGTCCAGAAGAACCCGTCACCGTCGTCGAGCACCGCGATGAACCCGACGTGCGGGCCCGCCCCGAAGTCCGCGGGCCCGTCCACGCTCTCGGCGACGTGCCCGCGCCGCTCGACGGCGGGGCCGGCGAAGGATCTCGCCCAGCGATCGGGACGCACCCCGGCGCTCGCCCGCGAGGGCCAGCGGATGCAGGCCTCGTTCGGCGCCGACGGCCGCCGGCAGGGGTTCATGCCGCGCAGCCCCGGCGGGATCGACTGGCGCTCCCTCGAGCTGCGCTACGTCACCGATGACCCGAAGGCGGGCGACTACGGGTACGCCTTCTCGGCGGACGAGCTCCCCGACGACGGCGTGGCGGAACCCGGGTACGGGGGCGAGGCCGCGCTGGACCTGTCCTCCGACGCCCTCATGACGTGGCTCGCGCTCGACCCCGAGCAGTTCTGGGTGAACCTCAACCCGGACACGCCCGACACCATCGTCGACGAGGAGTTCGGCTCCACCGACGCCGGTCGCGTGCTGCTCGAGGCGGACCTGGAGATGAAGCAGAGCCTCAACGACCTCATGCGCCCCGAGACGGAGCAGGGCAAGAAGCACTGGGAGTCGCTGGAGCGCACCGACGACGGCCTGATCTGCTCCGACTGGACCCGGCTGTGGATCGAGCCGCAGCCGGCCAAGGTGCGCGTCGAGGACGACCAGCTCTACATCCTGGACGCCCCGCTGCAGGTCCAGATCGAGCCGTTCGACGTGGACTGGGAGGTACCCGGCAACGAGGTCTGCCAGGACGCGCCCCCGAAGATGGTCGAGCGGAACACGCAGCGCATCGTCGACGACTTCGAGCAACCGCTCGAGGACTACGTCAACTCCGCCCCCGAGTACGCGGACCTGCGCCGCGTCTACACGGCCCGGGTCGCCGCCGAGTGGATCAAGGACCGCGACGCGGAGCGCCCCGGCGCCTTCCACGACGTCGTCGGCTCGGGCGACGTCAGCGCCTGGCCGGCGCGCACCGAGTACGACCCGAAGGACGTGTACGACGAGTACCGCGAGCTGCTGAAGACCGTGCAATACCGCTACGAGTACGAGCACGGCGAGCAGGAGTTCTACATCGAGATCTTCGGCGGCATCGTGCTCCCCGACGCGCCGCGGGACCAGACGCCGAAGGCGGAGTTCGAGCGCGACCACCCGAAGCTGCCACGTACCGTCCGCACCGCTCGGTTCGAGGCGACGAGCCTTCCCGTGGGCGTCCAGGTGCCGCAGGGAGACGAGGTCGGCACGCTCGACGACGCGACCACGACGGCATGGCTCGGCGGCGGGACGCTCGCCGAACCCGAGGAGCCCGACCCCACCGACCCGCCGGACGAGCCAGACCCGACCGACCCGCCGGGCGATGGCGGTAGCGACGGTGGCAACGGCGGTGGCGGTGGCGGCAATGGCGGTGGCGGTGGTGGCGACAGTGGCGACGGCAGCGACGACGCGGTGCCCCCGGACGCCTCCGACGGGCCCGCCGGTCGAGGTGACGAACGGCCCGGGGCACCGCACGCCGACGCACCGCCGTCGTCCCAGGCCCCGCTGCCGGGCGCGTTGGCATCCACCGGCTTCGGTGACGTCGGGCTGATGGTGGCGGCGATCGTCCTGGTGCTCGTGGGGCTCGTCCTCGTCGGTGTCCGACGACGCTGGTTCCCGCGACTCTGACCGCCCGCCCCGCGAGAGGGTTCCCACCGGATCTGCCCTGAGCAGATGCGCTCCCGGCAGAGAACCCTCCCGCTGCGGCCGTCGTCGTCGGACGGTGGGGACATGAGCACACCGACCCAGAGCACACCGACCCTGAGCACCCCGGCACCGCCCACCGCGCCCGCCTTCGACGACCAGCTCACCGCGCGGCTGCTGCACCAGCGCATCGTGGTGATCGGCACCGAGATCGACGACGCCGTCGCCAACCGCGTCGTCGCGCAGCTCCTGCTGCTGTCGGCGGAGGACCCGCGGTCCGACGTCGCGCTGTACGTCAACTCCCCCGGCGGCTCCGTCACCGCGGGGCTCGGCATCTACGACACCATGCGGCTGCTGCCGAACGACGTCGTGACGGTCGGGTTCGGCTTCGCCGCCAGCATGGGCCAGTTCCTCCTCACCACCGGCACCAAGGGCAAGCGCTACGTGCTGCCGCACACGCGGGTGATGATGCACCAGCCGTCGGCCGGCATCGGGGGCACCGCCGTCGACATCGCGATCCAGGCGGAGAACCTGGAGCACACCAAGCGCGTGATGCACGAGCTCATCGCGCAGCACACCGGCCGCACGGTGGAGCAGATCGCCACCGACAGCGACCGCGACCGCTGGTTCACGGCCACCGAGGCGGTCGAGTACGGCATGGTCGACCGGATCGTCGAGAGCGTCGAGGACGTGCGGCCGTCGGCCGGCGGCCGGAAGGCGGGGCTGTGATGGACGAGCGGATGAGCTACACGATCCCGAACGTCGTCGAGCGCACCCCGCTGGGCGAGCGCTACTCCGACGTCTTCTCCCGCCTGCTGCGCGACCGGATCATCTTCCTCGGCACCGAGATCGACGACGGCGTGGCGAACGTCGTCATGGCGCAGCTGCTGCACCTGGAGTCCGAGGCGCCCGAGCAGGAGATCGGGCTGTACATCAACTCCCCCGGCGGCTCCGCGACCGCGATGACCGCGATCTACGACACCATGCAGTACGTGCGCAGCGACGTCGCCACCACCTGCATGGGGCAGGCGGCGTCCGCCGCCGCGGTGCTGCTGGCCGCCGGCACGCCCGGCAAGCGCACGGTGCTGGAGCACTCCCGCGTGCTGCTGCACCAGCCGTCCACCCAGGGGCAGGGCACCGTGTCCGATCTCGCCATCCAGGCGCGCGAGGTGCTGCGCCTGCGCGCCGAGACCGAGCAGCTCCTGGCCCGGCACACCGGGCAGACCGCCGAAAGGCTGCGCGCCGACACCGACCGCGACCTCATCCTGTCGGCCCAGGACGCCGTCGACTACGGGGTGGCGGACGCGGTCGTCACCTCGCGCAAGCTGTCGGACCGCGCCGCGGCCTAGCCGTCCCGCGGCACCGGGCGGCCGCCGACGTGCCAGTCGTGAACCTCGACGTCCGCGTAGTCGTCCGCGACCAGCACCCGGCGGGCGTCGTCGGGCCCGGCGGCCTCGACCAGCACGGCGGCGCCGAGGACCGCGGCGCCGTCGTCCGACAGGAGCGGTCCCGCCGCGACCAGGCCGACCCCCGCTCCCGGCGCGACCAAGGGCTCGCCGGTCCCCCGCCACCCGAGCCCGAGGACCAGGTACCGGGGATCCCCCTCCGGCCCGCCGGGGTAGTCCCACATCGTGCGCCCGAGCGTGTTGCGCCACCGGCGCAGCAGCACGTCGCGGTACGCGCCGGCCTGGTAGTTGGGCTCGTCGAACGCGAACGCCCGGGCGGCCTCGGGCCCGGGCAGGTCGAGGACGTGCACGCTCCCGGTGAGCGTCTCGCCGCCGTCCGTCGTCGTCGGACCACGCGCGATCATCCCGTCCGCGAACCGGTCCATGTAGGCCAGGTGCTCGTCGTTGAGCGCCTCGCGCAGGGCGATCGACCCGGCACGGTCACGGTGGTAGACGAAGAACTCCATGCTCGGCGCCGGCGCTACGCGGCGAGGGCGACGACGTCCGACGTCGTCGTGCGCACGGCCGTCGCCGAGCGCACGTGCCGGGACGACGACGGCGACCGGTCGCGCAGGGACGTGAGCACGCGGACGCGCTCCTGGTGCTCGGCGCTCGCGGCGAGCGCGTCGTGCGCCTCGGCGACGAGGTCGACGAGCCGGATGCCGAGCGCCGCGCACACCGCGGCGAGCACCTCGGACGACGCCTCCTTGCGCCCGCGCTCCACCTCGGACAGGTACGCGGTGGACATGCGCGCCGTGCCGGAGACCTCCTGCAGCGTGCGGCCCTGCGCCAGGCGCGCCCGGCGCAGGATCGCCCCGACCAGGTGCCGCAGCAGCGGCTCGCGCACGTGCTCCGTCGTCGTCGTGCCGAACCCCGTGTCCGCCGTCATGCCGACGACGCTACCCGCGACCGGCGGCCGACGGCTCCGCCAGCGGCTCCGCGGTCGGCCGTTCTGCTGACGGCAGAAGGCGGCGGGCGGCCCGGGTGCTGCCGAACAGGACCCCGCCGACGACGAGCACGGCGCCGAGGCCCTCGAGCGGGGTCACGCGCTCGCCGAGCAGCACCCAGGCCGCCGACATCCCGACCACGGGCACGAGCATCGAGAACGGGGCGACCACGCCCGCCGGGTGCCGGGCCATGAGCCAGGTCCAGACGCCGGAGCCGAGCACCGTCGCGACGAGCACCGTGTACAGCAGGCCGACGACGGCGCCCACGGCCCCCGGGTCGTCCCACGACGTGAGGGAGTGCGCGATCTCTCCCGGCCCCTCGACCAGCAGCGACAGCGCGAGCATCGGCAGCGGAGGCACCACGGACATCCACAGGGTGAGGCGCAGCGGGCTCTGCGGCTTCGCCTGCCGGTTGCAGATGTTGCCGATCGCCCAGCCGAACGCGCCGGCCAGGGTGAGCAGGAAGGGCACGACGGTGGCGGTCGCGGCCTGCTGCCACGCCACCAGGGTGAGCCCGCCGACGGCCACGAGGATGCCGAGCACCTGCCGGCCGCTCACGCGCTCGCGCAGGAACGTGGCGCCGAGCAGCACGGTGAACGGGCCGGACATCTGCAGCACGAGCGACGCGAGCCCGGCGGGCATCCCGGCCGCCATGCCCCAGTACAGGAAGAGGAACTGCAGCGCGCCGAACCCGAGCCCGTAGCCGACCACCCAGCGCACCGGGACGTCCGGCCACGGCACCAGGAACACGGTCGGCAGCGCGATGAGCGCGAACCGCAGCGCGACGAGGAACATCGGCGGGAAGTGCTGCAGCGACGCGTCGATGGCGATGAAGTTCAACCCCCACAGGAGGGCGACGAGGACGGCGAGCAGCCGGTGGCGGGCGGGCATGCGCCCAGCCTCACCCGGCGGCACGGTGAAGGACAAGCGAAAGTTGCTTCATCGTGTCTGTAGGCTGGCTTCATGGATGTCCGGCACCTCGAGCTGCTCCGCGAGCTCGCCGACCGGGGCAGCGTCACGGCCGTCGCACGCGCCACCCACCGCACGCCGTCGGCCGTCTCCCAGCAGCTGCGCACCGCCCAGCGCGAGCTGCGCACCCCGCTCGTCGAGCCGTCCGGCCGCGGGCTGCGCCTCACGGACGCCGGCCGGCTGCTGGCCGAGGGCGGGGCCAGCGTCGCCGCCGCGCTCGCGCAGGTGCAAGCCCGCTGGGACGAGTTCCAGGGCGAGCCGTCCGGCACGGTCACCGTGGCGGCCCTGGCCAGCGCCGCCACGTTCCTGCTCCCCCGCGCCATGGCCGACCTCGAGGGCACCGCCATCACCCTGCGGTGCGTCGACGTCGACATCGCCGAGGCCGAGTACGGTCCGCTCACCGCGGACCACGACGTCGTCGTCGCGCACTCGCTCACCAGCGTGCGGCCCGCCGGGGCCGAGGGGCTCACCGTCGTGCCGCTGGCCCGCGAGCCGCTCGACATCGCGATGGCCGCGGGGCACCCGCTGGCCCGCCTGCCGCGCGTACGGCCGGCGGACCTGGTCGACCAGGACTGGATCGGCGTGCCCCTGGGCTACCCGTTCGACACCGTGCGCCTCGCCGTCGAGCAGGCGACCGGGGCCGAGCTGCGCGTCGTCCAGCGGCTGCGCGACAACCGCCTCATCGAGGCGCTCGTCGCCGCCGGCGACCAGGTCGCCGTCCTGCCCCGCTTCACCACGCCCACCGGCGACCGACTCGTGCTGCGCGAGCTCGCCGACATCGCGTCCGCGCGGCACGTCTCCGCCGTCCTCCGCCCCGACCGCGCCGAGCGGCTCGCGGTGCGCCGCGTCGTCGACGCCTTCCGCCGTGCCGGCGCCGACGTCGAAGCGGAGACGGCCGGTGGTGCGGGATGACCGCGAGATGACGTGACGTCAAAGCCCCACGGAATCGGCTCCATGCTCAGCCTGCTTCGCGGTGAAACCGTCGAACTCGAGCTGCTCGATGAGACCCGAACGCGAGAACGACTGCGTGTCCATGTAGTTCTTGGCAGCGATCTCCGCCTGCACGTTCCAGTCGACGTCGACGTGCGCCACGGCGTACTTCGCGTCAGCGTTCGAGTAGCCCTCGAACTTCAGCTGGTCCGTGAGGCCCTGCTTCGAGAAGCCACCCATCTCGAGATAGCTCTGGGCGCTCGCCACGGCGTTCTCCTGCGCGACCGTCGCGTCGTCCTTCTCGTCACCGGCTTCGGGCGACTCCGCCGCCGGTTCCGAGGCCACGGACTCCGCGGGTTCCGGCGAGTCACCGTCGTCCGCAGATCCGCACCCGACAAGAAATCCGGCCGCCGCGATCGCGACAGCCACCCTGAGCGACTGCGTGCGTCGAGAAATCATCACTGCCCCCTCCGAGCGAGTCGATATCTCGGATCGTGACACTTGCCCCGCGCACACGCCCGCCGACGTCCGGTGCACGGAACGCCGGCGCGACGCGCCACGGACAGGGCGACGAGGGCCAGAGAGGGTGCCCCCGCCCGGGTTCGAACCGGGACTGGGCCGGGTTTAAGCCGGCTGCCTCTGCCAGTTGGGCTACGGGGGCGGGACGACGGAGCGGGCGCCGGCGACCTCTCGAGGGAGATCGCCGACGCCCGCTCACGGTACTAGGGAAGGTCAGCCCTTCTCGGCGCGCGCGGCCGACGACTCGGCCTTCTGCTCCACCTTCTCGCCCGGCTGCTTCGGCGGCACGGACGCCTTGCGGAACTCGTCGCGCGGGTCGTGCAGGGAGCCGAGCGACACGATCTCGCGGCCCATGAGGAACTGGCCGATCCAGCCGATGAGGATGCGCACCTTGCGGTTGCCGGTCGGCATCGCCATGACGTGGTAGCCGCGGTGCGCGAGCCACGCGAGCGGGCCGCGCAGCTTGAGGAAGCCGAACAGCTCCGCGACGCCCTTGTACAGGCCGAGGGACGCGACGACGCCGACGCTCTTGTGGGCGTAGTCCTCGGGCTGCTGGCCCTTGAGGACGGCGACCAGGTTGTCGGCGAGCTTGGTGGCCTCGCGGATCGCGTGCTGCGCGTTCGGCGGGCAGAACTGGCCCGGGTTGAGCACGTCCGGCACGGCGGCGCAGTCGCCCGCGGCCCAGGCGTCGGGGACGATCTCGCCGTCCTCCGTCGCGACCTGGAGCGTGGGCTTGACGATGACGCGGCCCATCCGGTCGAACGGGAGGTCCGACTCCTCCTTGATGACCGGGTTCGCCTTGACGCCCGCGGTCCACACGATCGTCTCGGTGTCGAACTCGACGCCCGTCGAGGTGACGACGTGCCCGTCGACGCAGGACGACAGGAACGTGTTGAGGTGGAACTCGATGCCGCGCTTCTTCATCTCGTCGAGCGCCCACAGGCCCATGGGCTCGGAGACCTCGGGCAGGATGCGGCCCGAGCCCTCGATCATGACGAAGCGCAGGTCCTCGGCGTCGATCGTCGGGTAGTTGCGCGTGGCGTAGCGCGCCATGTCCTCGATCTCGGCCAGGGCCTCGATACCGGCGAACCCGCCGCCGACGAAGGTGAACGTCAGCATGCGCTTGCGCGCGTCTGCGTCCCAGGTGGACGAGGCGACGTCCATGCGGTTGAGCACGTGGTTGCGGACCGCGATGGCCTCCTCCACGTTCTTGAAGCCGATCGCGTTCTCCGCGAGGCCCGGGATGGGCAGCGTGCGGGACACCGAGCCGAGGCCGATGACGAGCTGGTCGTACGAGACCTCGTAGTCCGGCCCCTCCTCGGGGTGGATCGTGACCTTGTGGCCGGCGTGGTCGATGTGGTTGACCAGGCCCTGCAGCACGTCGATGCCCTTGAGCGCCTTGCGGTGCGGGGCGACGACGTCGCGGGCGTCGATCGAGCCCGCGCCCGCCTCCGGCAGGAACGGCGCGTAGGTCATGTACGGCCGCGGGTCGACGACCACGATCGCCGCGTCCTGCTTGCCGAGCTTGCGGCGCAGGCGACGCGCCGCGTAGAGGCCGACGGAACCACCGCCGAGGACGACGATGCGGGGCACCTTGCGGGGCCGCGGGGCCGCGGCGGGCGCGTCCTGGACAGAGGTGTCCGACGACAGAACGTTCTGAGGCATGAACACCATTCTACGACCGTGCCGGGGGCATGCAGTCGGGCCGTCCAGCCCGTGACCCTCCCCCGCTCCGTGGTGCGCCGGCGCGGGTGCCGACGCGCCACGGAGCCGCAGGTCAGCGGCCCGTCGCCACGGCGGCCGTCGTCCTGGCCACGGCGCCGCCCGAGCGACCGGCGGTGCTCTCCGCGGAGGGCTCCGGCGCCGGGTCCTCCTCCGTCGCGTCGCCCGTCCGCTCGCCGATCGCGGTCGGTGCCTTGAGGAAGGGCCAGGGCATGTCCTCGGGCTGCACGCCGACCTGCGGCTGCCACGATCCGCCGTCCTCCGACCACTCCATGCCCTCTTCCGGCACGGCGCGCATCGGGTAGACGTTCCACCGCTTGCGGCCGTCGTCCGCCGTCGCCGGCCGGAAGTACCAGATGCCGTCGAGGTCGGGCACCGACCATGCCTGCTCGTCTCCCTCCGTCGTCACGGTGCGCACGGGCCGGCCGCGGTCGTCGAAGAGCTGGACGTTCTTGATGGGGTCGCCGTTCGCGTCGAAGGCGAAGAGGTTGGCCACGGGCTCGCCGTCCACCCAGACGCCGTCGCCCTCGGCACCGTCGCCGTAGCCGACGTTCAGCGCGTCGGAGTGCCCGGCGCTGTAGCCGGCGTCGTACGAGCTGCCGCCCGAGGCCGAGCCCCGCACGGACTCGTCGTGCGTCGCGACCGCCACGGCGGGCACCAGCAGCACCGCGGCGAGCGACGCCGCGACCGTGAGCCGCGGCTGCCACCGGCGCGGGAGCCATCGACCGCGCGCCCACTGCACGCTCACCAGGGCGGACCCGCCCATGACCAACAGGTCTCCCGCTCCCTCCGGGACGAGCGACGGCTGACCGTCCGTCGACCGCGTGAACAAGGCGACGAGCAGCGCGCCGACGATCCAGCCGCGCGCCACCCACCACGCCGGCCGCACGTCCCGGCCCAGCCCGCGCAGCCGCGCCCATGCGGGAGTGCTGGTCACCGGCTGCCAGGCCCGGCGCCACCGTTCGCCCAGCAGGACGCGCCGGGCCGCGAGCGTGGGCCGCGCACCCGCACGCCTCCGTGCGCCCGGCAGCTCTGCGGGCAGGCCGGCGGCTGCCCGCAGCTCGGCGGCGTAGTCCGCGGCCGGGCCGAAGTGCGCGACGAGGTCGAGCGCGACGTCGTCGTCGGACCGGGCCCGCCCCGCCCTCAGCGGCGCCGTCGCCTCCGTGAACGCCTCGGCGAGGTCGGCCTCCATCCCGTCGGTCAGCTCGTCCACGACCTCCGGCCCGAGGTCTGCCAGGTTGAGGCGGACCGCCTGGGCGTAGCCCCGGGCGTGCGTGGCGAGGACGTCGGCGAGCGACGTCGCGGTCGTGGCGGTGCCGGCGTCCTCGCCGGGCGCGATGCTGGTCATCAGGCTGCCTCGTCCCTCTTCCCGAGGAGGCCGCCGACGGTGCCGGCGAACTCCTGCCACTCCTTGCGCTGGATCGCGAGCGTCTGCCGCCCGTGCGCGGTGATGCCGTAGTACTTGCGGTGCGGGCCCGCCCCCGACGGCACCACGTAGCTGGTGAGAGACCCTGCGGCGTAGAGCCGCCGGAGCGTCCCGTAGACGGAGGCGTCGCCCACGTCGTCGAGCCCTCGGGCGCGCAGGCGCCGCACCACGTCGTACCCGTACCCGTCCTCGTCCTCGACGACGGCGAGGACCGCCGCGTCGAGCACCCCCTTGAGCAGCTGCGTCGTGTCCATCGACCTCTCCTCCCGACTGCTTCGCGACAGACACTAGTGCGCGATGCGCAGTAGTACAGGCGACGCGCCGACGAGCCGTCGGCGCGTCTCGGCCGGCGTGCGCTCAGGCGAGGGAGAGCGCGATGCCGTCCAGGATGTCGCTCTCGCTGGTGACGACGTCCGCGAGCTCGCCGGCCGCGGCGGCGACGTCGTCGCGCACCCGCCGCACGACCTCCGCCCAGACCAGCGCGCCCGCGCCGATGACGTCCGCGCGACCGGGGTGCATGAACCCGAGGGCGAGGCGCTGCTCGCGGCTGCGGTGCAGCAGGTCGTCGCACGCGGCGAGCACCCGGTCGACGCCCAGGACGGCGCCGTGCACGGCGTCGCGCCGGTACTCGGCCAGCCCCAGGGCGTGCGCGGTCACGGACGTCACCGAGCCGGCGAGGCCGACGAGCGTCGTGGTCCGGCCGAACGGGACGGTCCGGGCGGCGGTGTCGAGCGCGCCGCGCACGTCGGCGCGGGCGGCCTCCACCTCGGCCGGCGCCGGCGGGTCGGAGTGCAGGTGGCGCTCCGTCATCCGCACCGAGCCGACGTCGAGCGAGAGGGCGGCCTCCGGCGTCGTCGTGCCGAGCACCAGCTCGGTCGAGCCGCCGCCGAGGTCCACGACCAGGTACGGCCCGGGGTGCTGCGAGGCCACGCCCGCGGTGGCGCCGCGGAAGGAGAGCTCCGCCTCCTCACGCCCGGAGACCACCTCGGGGTCGACGCCCACGGCCGCGCGGACGCCGTCGAAGAACTCCCGCCGGTTGCGCGCGTCGCGCGTGGCCGACGTCGCCACGAAGCGGACCCGCGTGGCCCCTGCCTCGGCGATCACCGCGGCGTACTCGCGCGATGCCTCCAGCGTCCGCGCCAGCGCCTCCGGGGCGAGCTCGCCCGTGCGGTCCACACCCTGGCCGAGGCGCACGATGCGCAGCCGCCGGTCGACCTCCGTGAGGGTGCCGCCGGGCGCGACGTCGGCGACCAGGAGGCGGATGGAGTTGGTGCCGCAGTCGATCGCGGCGACCCGGGTCGACGTGGACGGTGCGGAGGGCGCGGGGCGTTCGGTCACGGGCGACACGATCTCATCCGACACCGACGCCACGCCTCTCGGGACCGGGACGTGTGACGGACGTCGTTCAGCAGCTGCAGCGGTCGGGCCGCCACTGGTCGCGCACCAGCGCGAGCGCCTCGTCGCCGAGCGGGTTCACGCCCGGACCGGCGGCCAGCGCGTGCCCCATGAGCACGTGGATGCACTTGACGCGCGTGGGCATGCCACCGGCGGAGATGCCCTCGATCTCGTCGACCTGCCCGAGCTCGGCGCGCCGCGCCAGATAGTGCTCGTGCGCCCGGCGGTAGGCGGCCGCGAGCTCCTCGTCCTCGGCGAGGCGCGTCGTCATCTCCTTCATCACGCCGTCCGCCTCCAGCCGCGAGGCGGCCGCGACCGCCCCCGGGTGCGTGAGGTAGAACGTGGTCGGGAACGGCGTGCCGTCGGGCAGCCGCGGCGCGGTGCGCACGACGAGCGGGCGACCGCACACGCAGCGCGCGGCGATGCCGACGACGCCGCGCGGCTCGCGCCCGAGCTGCTCGGCGAGCACCTCGAGGTCGCGCTCGGTGACCACGGTCGGGTCGGCGTCACCGACGGGGGCGGAGTGGTCGGTCATAGGGGCGGTCCTCGGGGCGTTCGCGGGCGGGGCAGCCCCCATTCTCCCCCGGGCCCGGCCCCGGTCGCGCCGCTGCCGGGGTGCGCCCGCTCACCACTCCGCGAACGAGCCGTCGGCGTGCCGCCACACGGGGTTGCGCCACCGGTGCCCGACGGCGGCCCGCTGGCGCACGTAGTCCTCGTCCACCTCGATGCCGAGGCCGGGGCCGCGCGGGATCTCGACGGACCCGTCGGAGTAGGCGAAGACGGTCGGGTCGACGACGTAGTCGAGCAGGTCGTTGGAGGTGTTGTAGTGGATGCCCAGGCTCTGCTCCTGGATCACCGCGTTGTACGCGACGGCGTCGAGCTGGAGGCAGGCGGCGAGCGCGATCGGCCCGAGCGGGCAGTGCGGGGCGACGGCGATGTCGTAGGCCTCCGCCATCGCCGCGATCTTGCGCACCTCGGTGATGCCGCCGGCGTGCGAGAGGTCGGGCTGGATCACGTCGACGACGCCGGACGTGATGACGTCCTTGAAGTCCCACCGCGAGTACAGCCGCTCCCCCAGCGCGATCGGCGTGCTCGACGCGCGGAGCACGTCCGCGATGCCGTCGACGTGCTCGGACAGCACCGGCTCCTCGACGAACATCAGGTGGTACGGCTCCAGCGCCTCGAGGAGGACGCGCGCCATCGGGCGGTGCACGCGCCCGTGGAAGTCGACGCCGATGCCGACGTCGGGCCCCACGGCCTCGCGGACGGCGGCGACGTTGGCGACGACCTTCTCGACCTTGTCCCGGGTGTCGAGGTACTGGAGCTCCTCCGGGCCGTTCATCTTCACGGCGGAGAAGCCGCGCGCGACGGCCTCCCGCGCGGCCGCGGCGGTCTCGGCCGGCCGGTCGCCGCCGATCCACGAGTACACCTTGATGCGGTCGCGCACCCGCCCGCCCAGCAGCTCGTGCACGGGGACGCCGAGCGCCTTGCCCTTGATGTCCCACAGCGCCTGGTCGATGCCGGCCAGCGCGCTCATGTGGACGCCGCCGCCCCGGTAGAACCCGGAGCGGTACAGCACGGTCCAGTGGTCCTCGATCTGCCGGGGGTCCTTGCCCACCAGGTAGTCGGACAGCTCCTCGACGGCGGCCGCGACGCTCGCGGCACGGCCCTCCAGGACGGGTTCTCCCCAGCCGACGATCCCCTGGTCGGTCTCGATCTTCAGGAAGAGCCAGCGGGGCGGGACGACGAACGTCGTCAACGACGTGATCTTCACGGCTTGCCTTTCAGCGTGTGACGCGTGGTCAGTGGTCGGTGTGGTCGGCCCAGACGCGGACGAGCTCGGCGGCGCGCGCGGCGACGGTCTCGGCGGCGTCGCCCGGCCGGTACAGCGAGGTGCCCAGGCCCGCGCCCGCCGCGCCGGCGCGCGCCCACTCGCCCAGGTTCGTGGCGTCGACCCCGCCCACCGGGACGAGCGCCGTGCCGGTCGGCAGCACGCTCGCCCAGGCGCGCAGGCCCGACACCCCGACCGCGGAGGCCGGGAAGAGCTTGACGGCCGTGGCCCCGGCGTCGAGCGCGGCGAACGCCTCGGTGGGCGTCGCCGCCCCCGGGTAGCTCTCCAGCCCGAGGCGCACCGTCTCCGCGACGACGTCGGGCCGCGTGTTCGGCGACACGACGAGCGAGGCTCCGGCGTCGGCGGCGCGGCGCACGTCCTCGGGCGTGAGCACGGTGCCCGCGCCGACGCGGGCGTCCGGGCCGGCCGCGTCGCGGATGCGGCGGACCGACCCGAGCGGGTCGGGAGAGTTGAGGGGCACCTCGACGGCGTCGAACCCCGCCTCGAGGACGGCGGCCGCGACGTCGACGGACTCCGGCGGCGTGACGCCTCGCAGGATGGCGACGAGGCCGGTGGGTCGGTGCGTCATGAGGTTCCTTCCTCGGTGCTGGACAGGGTCGTGGTGCGCTCGGAAGTCCGGGCCCCGGGGAGCGGCGCGGCCGTCACGAGCCCGGCGTCGCGGGCGACGCGCCACAGGCCGCGCACCGCGACGTCCTCCCCGGCCGTCCGCACCGCGGCGCCGTGTCGCTCGAGCGCCCGGCGGTAGCGCCGCGCGGTCGCGGGTGACGCGCACACCGTGACGAGGGCGGCCGGGTCCGCGCGCAGCGCGTGCCGCACCTCCGAGCCGACGAGGAGGCCCGACACGTAGTCCGCCACCTGGGCGGGCCGGAGCGCGCCGGCCATGACCAGGGTGCGGGCCGTGAACAGCAGGGCCGCCAGCCCGCGCTCGTCCCCCCGCCGCGCGTCGGTGTCGAGGCCCCGGTCGAAGGCCTCCCGGTCGACGGCGTCCCGCCCGGCCGCCGGGTCACCGTGGGGGCCGTCCTCGGCGAGGCGGGCCAGGATGCTGTCGCGCAGCAGGAGGCCGTAGAGCTCGCCGGTCATGACGGTGGCGAAGCCCGTGACGCGGTCGCCGTGGAGGCGCACCCACTTGGAGTGCGTGCCGGGCAGCACCGCCGTGGCGAGCGGCGCCCCGCCCTCCTCGCGGGTCTCCTCCAGCGCGCCGAGCAGCTGCACCTCCTCCCCGCGCAGCACGTCGGGGTCCGGTCCGACGACCCGCAGGCCGGGCACCAGGTGCACGACGGAACCGGCGGCCGGCACCGGCGTGAGGTGGTCGGCGAGCCGCGAGAGCCGGGCGGGCACGTCGAGGTACCCCGCGTCGGCCCAGCCGTGGTTGGAGCCCACCATGCCCGCGCCCAGCACGGGCAGGTCCGGGTGGCGCTCGAGCCAGGGCCCGCACAGGCGCGCGAACGTCCGCTCGAACGCGGCGGCGCGCTCGGGCGCGGAGCCGGTTCCCGCGGAGCAGCGGAGGGTGCCGTCGTCCGTGCGGACCTCGTCGAGGACACCGCCCGCGGCGTCCAGGAGCCAACCGCGGAAGCTGGAGGTGCCCCAGTCGAGGGCGACGAGCGCTGCGTCGCGCCGGGGTGCGTCATCGGCCATGATCGGGAACGGTAGGCAGCCGATCCCGACTATGAGAACCGCGTCCCTATTATCGGGATATGCTCCTCGCCGTGAGCCCCTCCGCCTCCCCGGACGCCCCCGCGCCCCCTCCCGGGGCCCGGGCCGGCACCCGCGCCCCGGCGGCGCCCCCGCCCCCCGGCACGCAGACGCTGGCCCGCGGCATCGCCGTCGTCGACGCCGTCGCGCGCGGGCACGGACGCCTGCGCGACATCGCCGCCGAGACCGGCGTCGGCCGCAGCACCACCCACCGCCTCCTGCAGCTGCTGCTCGCGACCGGCTACGTGCGCCACCTCGACGACGGGCGGTACGCGCTCGGCCCCGCGCTCATCGAGCTCGGCTACCAGGCGCTGCAGGAGAACCCGGTCGCCGACGTCGCGGCCGGGCCGCTCCGGGCGCTCGCCGCCCGGGTCTCGGACACCGTGCACCTCGCCATCGAGGACCGCGGCCAGGTGCTCTACCTCGACAAGATCCCCGGCACCCGCGGCGCGGAGATGCGTTCGCGGGTCGGGCACCGGATGCCGCTCACGCGTACCGGGGTGGGCAAGGCCCTGCTGCTCGACCAGCCCGAGCGGTGGCGCGAGCAGTTCGTCGCCGATCGGCGCGTCGGCGGGGACGCCTCGGACGGCCCCGCGGCGGACGTGCTCACGCCCGACGAGTTCGTCGCCGTCATGGAGGCGTCCGCCCGCCGGGGCGTCGCGTTCGACCTGGAGGAGAACGAACCCGGCATCCTCTGCGTCGCCGCGCCCGTGCGCGACGCCTCCGGCGCCGTCGCCGCGGCCGTGAGCGTCTCCGCCACCCGCCCGTACATGCCGCCGGCCCGGGTCGAGTCGCTCGTGCCCGTCGTGCTCGGCGCCGCCGCCGCCGTCGCGGCCGGGCTCGGCTACCGCCCCGGCGGCCGCTGAGCGCGGCGCCGTCCGCGGCCCGGCCCAGCGGATCACGCCCGGCGCATCGTGCTGCTCAGCCGGCCCCGGACGACGGGGTCCCCGAGCCGCCGGGCTCGGGACCGTCGCCCGCGGTGTCGTCCTCCGTGGCATCGTCCGCGGCGTCGTCCGTGGCCGCGGGGCCGTCGGCGACCCGCACCGACTCCCAGACCGACTGGTACCAGGGCACGCTCGGCCCGGTGGACGTCCCCACCGGCCCGGAGCCGACGGCCTCGCCCGTCACCGGGTCGACGTCGTCGTCCCCCGCGGCGTCCGGGTCGACCACGCGCCACACCTTGTCGGCGGGCATGACGAAGCTGAGCCGCGACCGCGCCTGCTCCTCGACGTACGACCGGTCCTCCCAGCGGCCGAGCTCCACCTCCAGGCGGTCGCGCTCGGCCCGGTTCTGCGCCAGTTCCGTGCGCAGCCGGTCCAGCTCGTGCGCCTGGGTCACCGCGCCGCGCACCGTGGGCAGCAGGAGCACCACCGCGAGCAGCACCACCACCGACAGCACGATGAGCCGGACGGTGAGCACCTCCGGCAGCACCAGCCCGTAACGGCTGCGGCGCCGGTCCTCGCGCGCCGGCCCCGCCGGCCGACGCGACCCGCGTCGCCCGCTCGCCGTGCCCTTGCCGGTGCTCGCGCCGGAGCCCTTTCCGGAGCCCTTGCCGGAGGCTGGGGCGGCGCCCTTCGCGCTGCCGGCGCCCTTGCTCGTGCCGTTGCTCGCGGCCTTGCTCGTGCCCTTCGCCGGCGCCTTGGGCTTGGTGCCCACCGACGCGTTCGACGTCGTCGTGGGCCGTGCGGAGCCGCCGCGCGCCCCCGAGGGCCGCGACGCCGGGCGGCGGGCGGCGGGCGAGGTCGGGCGACGGGCAGGCACGCCCCGATTCTGCCGAGCCGCACCGCCCGGGCCGGGGACCGTCGTCGGCGCGCCCGCGAGCAGACCCGCCGAGGTAGTTCAGATCGCGCCGAGGTAGTCCGGATCGCGCCGAGGTAGTCCGGATCGCGCCGAGGTAGTTCGGATCGTGCCGAGGCAGTAGGTGGGACCACTACCTCGGCACGGCTCGTACTACCTCACGGGACGACGACGGCCGGTCGCCCCCGCGGGAGCGACCGGCCGTCGTCGTGCGGCGTCCGGGGGCGTCAGCCCTGGAAGCGCGGGAAGGCCGAACGGCCGGCGTACCGACCGGCGTCGTCCAGCGCCTCCTCGATGCGCAGGAGCTGGTTGTACTTGTTGATGCGCTCGCCGCGGGCGGTGGCGCCGGTCTTGATCTGGCCGGCGTTGGTCGCGACGGACAGGTCGGCGATGGTGGTGTCCTCGGTCTCGCCGGAGCGGTGCGAGGTCATCGTCGTGAAGCCGTTGCGCTGCGCGAGCGTGACGGCGTCGAGCGTCTCGGTGAGCGTGCCGATCTGGTTGAGCTTGACCAGCAGCGAGTTGGCGGCCTTCTCCTCGATGCCGCGGGCGAGGCGCTCGGGGTTGGTGACGAACAGGTCGTCGCCGACGACCTGCACCTTGTCGCCGACCTCGGAGACGAACTGCGTCCAGGCGGCCCACTCGTCCTCGGACAGCGGGTCCTCGATGGAGACGATCGGGTAGTTCGCGACCAGGCCCTCGTAGAGCTTGATCATGTCCGCGGTGGAGTGCACCTCGCCGTTCTTGAAGTGGTACGCCCCGTCCTTGAAGAACTCGGTCGCGGCGACGTCCATCGCGATGGCGACGTCGGAGCCCGGCGTGAAGCCCGCCTTCTCGATCGCCTCGACGATGAGGTCCAGGGCGGCGGAGTTCGACGGCAGGTCGGGGGCGAAGCCGCCCTCGTCGCCGAGGCCCGTGGAGAAGCCCTTGCCCTTCAGCACGCTCTTGAGCGCGTGGTAGACCTCGGTGCCCGTGCGCAGGGCCTCCTTGAAGGTCGGCGCGCCGATCGGCGCGATCATGAACTCCTGGAAGTCCACCGTCGAGTCGGCGTGCGACCCGCCGTTGATGATGTTCATCATCGGCACGGGCAGCACGTGCGCGTTCGGGCCGCCCACGTAGCGGAACAGGTCCAGGCCGGCCGACTTCGCGGCGGCCTTCGCGACGGCGAGCGAGACGCCCAGGATCGCGTTGGCGCCCAGCTTGCCCTTGTTCGGGGTGCCGTCCAGCTCGATCAGCGTCTGGTCGATGATGCGCTGCTCCTCGGCGTCGTAGCCGATGAGCTCGGGGGCGATGTCGTCGATGACCGCGTTGACCGCGCCCTCGACGCCCTTGCCCAGGTAGCGCCCCTTGTCGCCGTCACGACGCTCGACGGCCTCGAAGGCGCCGGTCGAGGCGCCCGACGGGACCGCCGCACGGGCGAACGTGCCGTCGTCCAGCGCGATCTCCACCTCGACGGTGGGGTTGCCGCGCGAGTCGAGGATCTCGCGTGCTCCAACGGCTTCGATGCTTGCCACGGGCTGCTCCTTCAGACGGGGCTCGCGGGCGACCGCGCGGCAAGGCCCAGGCGAAGGTGCCCGGGGCCGCTGACGCCCGCGACGGTGCTGGGTTGACCCGCCCAGCCTAGACCGGCGTCCACCCGGTGGCTCCCTCGACCACCCAGCGGTCACGGTCGCGCCGATAGCGTGGACCCCGTGGACAGCGTCTGGGACTTCCTCGGCTCGTACTGGTGGCTGATCTTCTTCGTCGGCCCGGCCGTCGGCGGTGCCGCGCGGGGCATCTCGAGCTGGGACCGGCAGCGCCGCCAGGACAAGCTCGAGATGTACCGCATCAAGCACGGCGCCCCGCCGCCCGCCGCCCCGGCCGCGCAGGCCGACGAGGAGGCCCTGACCAGCGAGATCGAGCGCACCGTGGCCGCGCACGACGCGACGCAGCAGCGCTGGCTGGCGTACGAGCTCGACGCCGTGAAGTCGCTCGAGTACCCCCTGATGTCCGACATGCGGGAGCAGGTCACCGTCGACTTCCACCGCGCCCGCCGGGCGGCCGAGGACCTCCGACCCGACGACCTGGACGGGCTGCGCGACCGCCGCCGCCTCGACCGCTACCGCGACGCGGTCCGCGAGATGCAGGTCCGGTTCGACGTCGCGGAGCGGGAGGCGAAGCGGCGCCGCGCGTCCGACTTCTCCCCCGCCGAGCGGCAGGCCCTCGACCGGGCGAAGAAGCTCCTGGCGATGGCCGACGACGAGGGCTCGTCGCAGGCCGAGCGGCAGTCCGCGTACCGGCGGGCCATGAAGGAGCTCGAGGGGATCGTCGTGCTGCCCGACGCCGCCACCGACGCGCTCGAGCAGCGCATCGCGGGCGAGCTGGGGCGGGCCGCGGGCGACTGACCCGCCCGGGCCGGCACCGGTCAGCGCTCGTCGGGCAGCTTCTGCCGGGCCTCGCGCCGCAGGGGCGGCGCGAGCGCGTCGCCCATCCGGTCCAGGAAGGCGCGGACGGCCGCGGGATCGGCACCGCCGGCGTGCTTGAGGGCGATGCCCACCGGCTTGCGGACCACCGGGTCGGGATCGGTGTGCAGCAGCTCGACGAGGCGCAGCAGGTCGGCGATCCCGGCGGGGTGCGGCGGCCGCGTGTACGCCAGCGGCGCGGTCAGCGCCGTGCGGCGGCGCAGCGGGTCGTCCGAGCGGGCGAGGTCGAACAACGGCTCGCGGGAACGGTCGCGCAGGTAGAGCCCGACGACGCGCGGCGCCGCCCGGTCGACCATGTCCCACGTGTCGATGCGGTCGTGCCGGTCGAGGTAGGTGCGGTACCGCGCCTCCCGCTCGGCGTCGGTGACGCGCGGGCGCCGGACGGCGAAGTCCAGCACGCAGAACGCGGCGAGCCGCGGCTCGTAAGCGGGCTCGTCGAGCAGGCGGTGCACCTGGTCCAGCGGCATCGCGGCGTACCGCTTCGCCACGTCGAACAGCGTGCCCATCCGGACGCCGAGCACCTCGCCGCTCCCGGCGTAGTGCCGGTTCGGGTGCGCCGCCGGGTCCGCGACGGCGTGCAGGTCGGCGACGACGGCGTCGGCGGTGAGGTCCACGGGACCACGGTAGGGACCCGGGCCGGCACCCGCCCGGCGCGCGCGGTTCAGGCGGCCGGCGTCGGCGCGGCGCCGACCGTCAGCGGCTGGGCTGCGCCACATCGGGGACGTCGGGCGCGCCGGTCGCGGCCTCGACGTCGGGCCGGGGCGGCCGCGCCACCAGCTCCAGCAGGGCGATGAGGACGCCGGCCACCAGCGCGGTGCCGATGATGAGCCCCGGGGTGGGGCTGCCCGCGAGCAGCAGCACCAGAGCGGCGAGGACGATGATCGCCACGCGGACCACGGTGCGGTACCGGCCCAGCCAGTCGCCCACCGGCCCGGTCGAGACCCCGCGCCCCTCGCCGTAGTCCCGCAGCCGCGCGAACCCGCGGCCCGCGCCCGCGCGCAGCGACCGCGCCGATGCGCTGCTCCCGCCCAGGTACGCGACGATCGCGACCACGAGGCCGAGCACGCCGACCGTGCGCAGCGTGACCCGCAGGAACGACACCACCTGGTCGAACAGCACCTCGGCCGCGTCCAGCCGCAGCACCACGTCCTTCAGGGCGTCGAGGTAGATCCCCCGCGCGATCGCGAGGCCGACGGCGAGCACCACCATCCCGGCCGCGAGGGCAAGCCCGGCCACGACCAGGGTGCGCGCCTTGTGCCGCGCGACGAGCACGCCCGCGGCCAGCAGGCCGAGCGAGATCCAGGGCAGCCACGTCCCGAGCGCCACGACCTGCGCGTACCGGTTCTGCACCTGCACGAGCTGCGACGTCTGCATGAGCGTGAACGTCGCGTTCACCTCCGGGATCCGCGCCGCGATGCCGAGGCCCCGGTCGACGAGCCGCTGCTTGAGCAGGTCGATCATGCCGGAGAGCTGGATGGTGAGCTGGCCGTCCTGCCCGATCTGCAGCAGCTCCCCGCCCTCGCCGCGCATCGTCGCGACGAGCTGCTGGTGGGCGACCCGGTTGGCCTGCACCCAGGCGTCCTCGAACGCGTCGCTGGTCACGACGCCGTCGGCCGCGCGACGCACGAAGGACTCGACGCCGCTGGTCAGCGGGCCCTCGAGCTGGGTGAGCGCCTCGGTCGCCCGCGGCCCGACCCCCCGCTCCTCCAGGCCGTCGACCACCGTGCCGACGATGGCGTTGACGTCGATCTGCTCCATCACGACGTCGGTGAGCCGGCCGGCGACGGCGCCCTGGATCGCCGGGTCCGAGGCGATCGGCCCCACCGTGGCGACGTACCGGTCCGTGTCGGTGAGCGTGCGCTCCGCCCAGGCGGCCACCACGGCGACGGGCGCCAGCAGCGCGCCGAGGACGACGAGCACGACGGCGGCCGCGGCCCGGCCGCGGTGGCGCGGCTCGCGGGGCGCCGCCGGCGCCGCGGCCACGACGACGGACTGGCCGCCGACCGCCGCGAGCCGCGCGCGCAGCTCGGCGTTCTCGCGCTCGAGCGCGGCGAGCCTAGCCGCCGCGTCGCCCGGCACCCCGGTGCCGCCGTCGTCGATCGTGCCGCTCATCGCGTCCCCGTCCGCCGCCCCGTGCCCGGCCCGCGGGTCGCGGGCCCTCGCGGAGGGCGCGGCCAGCCCGCGCCGCGCCGTCCGCTCCTCATGCTAGGAACGGAAGCCGCGCTCCACCTGGCGGGACGGCAAATCCACCCGGGTGCGGCACCAGCGCTCATTCCCGGCGCCCGCGTGGGTCGACCCGTCATGACGACCGCACCCGAGCCCCGCCTCGACCCGATGCCCGGTCCCGCCCACCTGCCCGAGACCGCCCGCCGTCTCGTCGCCGAGCCCCATGTGGCGCACCTGGCGACGCTGCTGGCCGACGGCTCGCCGCACAGCGTGCCGCTGTGGGTGGCCTGGGAGGGCGACCACCTCGCGTTCCTCACGGGCCCGCGCTCGCAGAAGGCACGCAACGTGGGGCGCGACCCGCGCGTCGCCGTGTCCGTGATGCACACCGAGCGTCCCTGGGAGATGGCCATGCTGCGCGGCCGCGTCGTTCAGGTGCTCGACGGCGACCGCGGGTGGGCCGTCGTCGACAGGATCGCCCGCGTGCACACCGGTGCCGACTACCCGCGCGGGGAGGAGCGCGTCGCCTTCCTCGTCGACGTGGAGCACGCCGCCGCGCAGTCGTTCGGCTGACGGGGCGGGCACGTCGAGGGCTACCGTGTCCCGGCCAGGGGTTGTGCCGCGCCGCCAACGGTCATATGTTAACGGCGAATCACACGTGAACAACCGGCCAGCACATCGGTCCGGACGGGCGCCCCGCCCCCGGACGGCGTCGACGACGATGCCGCCGCGGGGCCCCGTCCCCGTCGGAAACAGGTGGTCCCCGTGAACGAGATGAACAGACGCACCCTCTTGACCCTGGGCGCGGCGCTCGGCCTGACGAGCGTGGCGGCGCCGGGCGCGGCCTGGTCCTGGTCCCCGTCTCGATCGGTGGCGCGCAGCGGCACCGGCGTCGACCCCCTGTGGGTCTGGGACGACGAGATCGACGCGATCATGGCGTCGGTGCTCGACGCGGGCAAGGTTCCCGCGGTGAACGACGCCATCGGCCCGTGGGTGGACAACGACCACCCCGTCCCCGCGGGCCTGCCGACCGACCTGGCCGGCTTCCTGCAGCGCTCGACGCGCCTGCCCGACTGGGCCGACCGCGACAAGCTGCGCCTCGCCGCGGACTTCAACCGGCGCAAGGACCTGTACCTCTTCCTCATCTACGGCCTCGGCGGCGGCATCATGAGCACCGTAATCCCGCGCGAGGCGAAGTCCGTGTACTGGTCCAAGGGCGGGGCCGACATGCAGGACCGGGCGGCGAAGACGTTCACGTTCGGCTACGACCTCACCGACCTCAACGCCTACGAGCCCGACGGCCAGATGATCGTCACGGCGAACAAGACCCGCATGGTGCACGCGGCCGTGCGCCACCTCCTGCCCCAGTCCCCGTACTGGAAGGCGGTCGCGGACGAGACGATCCCGATCAGCAACATGGACATCCTCGTCACCTTCCACAGCACCGGCACCTTCGCCCACCAGACCATGAAGAAGTGGGGCATCAGGATGTCGGCGGCGGAGGAGGAGGCGTTCCTGCACCACTGGCAGGTGGCGCTGCACTTCCTGGGCGTCAGGGACGAGTACATCCCCGCGACCTGGGCCGACGCGCACGCCCAGTCCGAGCAGGTGCTGACGCCGTTGCTGGCGCCCACGCCCGAGGGCAAGGACCTCGCCGAGGTGCTCCTCGGCCTCACCGCCCAGGTCGACCTCGGCGTCACGCGCGGGTTCCTCAACGAGTTCGTGGTCTATCAGCTGGGCGAGGACGTCGCCGAGTGGCTGAACCTCAAGCGCGACCCGGCCTCCCGAGCCCTCATCCGCACGGTCTGGCCGGCGTACATCAAGTTCCGCGAGGGCCTCATCCCCGTCGCGCCCGTGTCGTTCCGCCTGTTCGACCAGTTCGTCAAGGCGCTCGGCATGGCGTTCCTCAACAAGGGCGAGTCGGGCAAGACCACGCCCATCACCATCCCCGACGGCAACCGCCCCGGCGTCTGACGCCCCCGCCGAGGTGGTCCCCGTGCCGGGGACTACCTCGGCGACCCGGTGCCGACGCTCGCCGCGGCCGAGACCTCCCCGAGCACCACCGCGTCGATGAGCTGCCGCGCCCACGCGAGCACCTCGGCGCCGCGCAGCGGGCGGCCGCCGATGCGCGCCGTCGTCGGGAAGGGCACGAGGAAGGCGCGGATCGCGGGCTTGAGGATCGTGCCCGGGTACAGCCGCTTGAGGCGCAGCTGCGCCGACTCCGCGAGGTCCACCGGCGCGAACCGGACGAACTTGCGCTGCGCCGTGACGTCCGCGAGGCCCGCACGGCGGGCGTGGTTGCGGAAGTCGGCGACGTCGAACAGGGCGGAGGCGACCTCGGGGAGCTTGCCGTAGCGGTCCACCAGCTCGGCCCGCACCTCCGCGAGCGCGGTCGCGTCCTGTGCCGCGGCGATCTTCTTGTACGCCTCGAGGCGCAGCCGCTCGGTCGCGATGTACGACTCGGGCAGGTGGGCGTCCACGGGCAGCTCGATGGTGACCTCGGGCTGCTCCTCCTCGCGCTCGCCGCGGAACGCGGCCACGGCCTCGCCGACCATGCGCACGTACAGGTCGAAGCCGACCCCCGCGATGTGGCCCGACTGCTCGCCGCCGAGCAGATTGCCCGCGCCCCGGATCTCCAGGTCCTTCATGGCGATCTGCATGCCGGCGCCGAGGTCCGTGTGCGCGGCCATCGTGGACAGCCGGTCGTGCGCGGTGTCGGTGAGCGGCCGCTCCGGCGGGTACAGGAAGTACGCGTACGCGCGCTCGCGGCCACGGCCCACGCGCCCACGCAGCTGGTGCAGCTGGGACAGGCCCAGCACGTCCGCGCGCTCCAGGATCAGCGTGTTGGCGTTGGAGATGTCCAGCCCGGTCTCGATGATCGTCGTGCAGACCAGCACGTCCAGCTCCTTCTCCCAGAAGGCGCGGATCACCTGGTCGAGCTGGTGCTCGCTCATCTTGCCGTGCGCGACGCCGATGCGGGCCTCGGGCACGAGCTCCGCCAGCCGCGACGCCGTCTTCTGGATGGTCTCCACCTTGTTGTGCACGTAGAAGACCTGGCCCTCGCGCAGCAGCTCGCGCCGGACCGCCGCCCCGATCTGCTTCTCCTCGTACGCGCCCACGTAGGTGAGCACGGGGTGGCGCTCCTCCGGCGGGGTGGCGAGGGTCGACATCTCGCGGATGCCGGTGACCGCCATCTCGAGCGTGCGCGGGATCGGCGTCGCGGACATCGCCAGCACGTCGACGTTGGTGCGCAGCTGCTTGAGCGTCTCCTTGTGCTCCACGCCGAACCGCTGCTCCTCGTCCACGATCACGAGGCCGAGGTCCTTGAACCGCACCGACCCCGTGAGCAGGCGGTGCGTGCCGATGACGATGTCGACGGTGCCCTTGCCGAGCCCCTCCACCGTCTCGGCCGACTCCTTGTCGGACTGGAAGCGGGACAGCGCCCGCACCGTCACGGGGAACCCGGCGTACCGCTCGGAGAACGTGTCGAAGTGCTGCTGCACCAGCAGCGTCGTCGGCACCAGCACGGCCACCTGCTTGCCGTCCTGCACCGCCTTGAACGCGGCGCGGATCGCGATCTCCGTCTTGCCGTAGCCGACGTCGCCGCAGACCAGGCGGTCCATCGGCACGGCCTTCTCCATGTCGGCCTTGACCTCGTCGATGGTCACGAGCTGGTCGGGCGTCTCGACGTACGCGAACGCGTCCTCCAGCTCCCGCTGCCACGGGGTGTCCGGGCCGAAGGCGTGCCCCTGCGTGGCCATGCGCGCCGAGTACAGGCGGATCAGCTCGCCCGCGATCTCCTTGACGTGCTTGCGGGCGCGCGCCTTGGTGTTCTTCCAGTCCGCGCCGCCCATCTTGGACAGCGACGGCGCCTCGCCGCCCGTGTACTTGGTGACCTGGTCGAGCTGGTCCATCGGCACGAACAACCGGTCGCCCGGCTGCCCGCGCTTGGACGACGCGTACTCGATGACGAGGTACTCGCGGGTCGCCGCGTTGGCGCCCGCGCCGAGCGTGCGCTGCACCATCTCGACGAACCGCCCCACGCCGTGCTGCTCGTGCACCACGTAGTCGCCGCCGCGCAGCTGCAGCGGGTCGACGACGTTGCGCCGCCGGCTCGGCATCTTGCGCATGTCGCGGGTGGTGGAGCCCTGCCGCCCCGTGAGGTCCGACTCGCTGAACACCGCGAGCTTCAGGTCGGTCGCGACGAAGCCCTTGCCCACCAGCGCCGGCGCGACGAGGACGACGCCGCCCTCGGGCTCCTCCCCCAGCTCGGCGACCATGCGCGCCGCCGTGTCCTGCGCGGCCAGCTGCTCGACCATGCGCTTGGCGGGCCCGTGGCCCTCCGTGGTGAGCAGCAGCCGCCAGCCCGCGCGCTGCAGCGTCTGCACGTCGTCCAGCGCCCGCTGGAGGTCGCCGCGGTAGGACTCGACGTCGCGCGCGCCGACGGTGAAGGTCGTGACGCCGTCCACCTCGGCCTCGGGCTCGGTGCCCTCGTCACCCCCCGCGTCGAGCGCGAACGACGACAGCGTCCACCAGCCCAGGCCACGGCGGGCGGCGACGTCGCGCACCTCCGTGAACGTCTCGAACGACGCGGCGGACAGGTCGATCGGCGCGGCCCCACCCGCGACGGCGCCCGTCCAGGCGGCGGCGAGGAACTCCTCGGTGGTGGCGACGAGGTCGTGCGCGCGGCGGCGGACCCGCTCGGGCTCGTCGATGACCAGCAGCGCGTCGTCGGGCACCAGCTCCAGCACCGGCACCATGCGGTCCACGAGCACCGGCGCGAGCGACTCCATGCCCTCGACGGCGACGCCCGCGGCGAGCTTGTCGAGCATCTCGATCGCGCCGGGCAGGCGCTCCACGAGGCCCGCCGCGCGCTCGCGCACCGTGTCGGTGAGCAGGATCTCGCGGCACGGCGGGGCCCACAGGCCGTGCTCGGCGATCTCGAGGGAACGCTGGTCGGCGACCGCGAACCAGCGGATCTCCGTCACCTCGTCGCCCCAGAACTCGATGCGCAGGGGGTGGTCCTCGGTGGGCGGGAAGACGTCGAGGATGCCGCCGCGCACCGCGAACTCGCCGCGGCGCTCCACCATGTCCACGCGCGTGTAGGCGCCGCCCACCAGGCGGTCGGCGACGTCCGTGAGGTCCGCCGTCGAGCCGGTGTGCAGCTCGACCGGCACCAGCTCGCCCAGCCCCTCGACCACCGGCTGCAGCAGCGCGCGGGCGGGCATGACGAGCAGGCGGACCGGGCCGGTCGGGCCGGGCTCCGGGTCCGGGTGCGCGAGCCGGCGGAACACCGCGAGCCGCTTGGCGACCGTGTCCGCGCGGGGCGACAGCCGCTCGTGCGGCAGCGTCTCCCACGACGGCAGCACCGCGACGTCGTCGGCGCGGTCGTCAGGCAGGTAGGCACGCACGGAGGCGGCGAGCTCGTCGGCCTCGCGGCCCGTCGCGGTGACGACGACGAGCGGCCGCCGCTCGGCCGCCGCCGCCAGCAGCGGGGCGCGCACGCCGATCGGCCCGACGACGTCCGCGAAGCCGCGCGCCCGGACGTGCTCGAGCGCGGCAGCGGCGCCGGGGTCGGCGAGGAGGGCGGGGACGATGCCGGTGAGGTTCATGCGGGTCCTTCGGGCGGGGTCTGCGGCGCGGCAGTCGTGTGCGGGCACGACGACAGGCCCAGCTCTCCCCGGGACGCACGGGGTTCTGGGGTCACTGGGCCTCGGAACGGTGCGACCGGCGGGGTGCCGGGCGTGCCGCACCAGACTACGCCGACCCTCCGACGTCGCCCCGCGAGGCAGCACGGACCCTGCCGAGGTAGTACTACCTCGCGGGATCTCGTACTACCTCGCGGAGAGCCGTACTACCTCGCGGAGACCGGTACTACCTCGGCAGATGCGGGACCACCACGCGGTCTCGGCGCTGTGTCTCGGAGTCAGCTCCCCGGGATGCGGCTGGTGAGGTCCTCGGGGAGCTGGTCGAGGATGCCGTCGGGCAGGCGGTCCAGGAGGTCCTCGCAGGAGACGGGGTCGCCCGCCTGGCACTGGCCGCCGAGCTCCTGGAGCTGGTCCGCGTCGCCGAGGGTGCCGGCGAGGTCCTGCAGGTCACCGAAGGAGAGGTCGCCGGTGAGCCCGCCGAGCAGCAGGTCGGGGACGGACAGGTCCGTCTGCGTGAGCTGCTCCGCCTCGTCCAGAGCCTGCTGGATGTCGTCGCCGTAGGTGTTCCAGAGCCACAGCCCGGCGATGACCACGAGCGCCGTGAACACGACCTGGATCGAGCCGAACGCGATGCCGGTCTTGGCCATGCCCCGCCCGCCCGAGCGACGGCGACGGGTCCGGTCCAGGCCGATGCCGCCCAGGATGATCGCGAGCACGCCCAGCAGCGGCACGACGAAACCGAGGATGCCGGTGACCAGCGCCGCCACTGCCGTCGGTTCCGTGCCGCGCCGCGCGGGTTCGGGGGCGGCACGGCCCGGGCCCGCGGGTCCCCCGTGCGCGGGCGCGGGAGCCGCGCCCCACGGCGTCGGGGCGTCCGCGCGCTGCGGAGCCGGCTGCGGCGCCGGGGCGGCGGGCTGCTGCGGCGCCGGGCGGGCCGGCGGCGCGTGCGGGGCGGGCGTCGCGCCCGGCGCCGACAGCGACCCGACCGGACGCGAGGACGTGCGCCGCGGCGGCGCGGCGTCCGGCAGCACCGCCGTGCCGTCGTCGTACCCGCCGTGTGCCTGCGTCGGCGGCAGCACCTGCGTGCCGTCGTCGTACCCGCCGTGCGCCTGCGTCGGCGGCAGCACCTGCGTGCCGTCGTCGTACCCGCCCCACCCCTGGGTCTGCGGCAGCACCGCCGTCCCGTCGACGTACCCGCCGAACTCGTGCGCGGACGGCAGCACGGTCGTGCCCTCGTCGTACCCGCCCGTCGGCTGCGCGGCCGGCAGCACCGTCGTGCCCTCGCCGCCTCGCGACCCGATCGCCTGGGTCGGGGGCAGCACGCCGGTGCCGTCCTCGCGCGGTGGGATCGCCTGGGTGGGCGGTGCGTCGTGGGGGTCGTACCCGCGCGGGTGGCTCATGGTCCTCCTGGGTCGTGGTCGGCGTCATGGTCGACGTCATGGTCGACGTCACGGTCGGCCTCGGCGTCGTGGACGGTCCGGGCCCTGCGTCCGGTCCGCGATGCTACCCACCCGCGGCGGCCGTGCGGGGGTCCCGACCGGCGTCTTCGCCGGACCCCCACACGACCGGCAGCCGGCGGCCCCACCTGCGCGGGCGGGGCCGCCGGCCGGCGCGCGGGACTACCTCCGCACGGCGGTGACCGGCGCCGAGACCGCCGTGACGTCGTCCAGCCCGCGGGCGTGCGCCGTCACCTCGACGCTCACCTCGTGCCCGACGTCCGCCCCGCCGACGCGGTAGGTGGAGCCCGCGACGGAGAGGAGCACCTCCGGCTCGGCCGTCCCGCGCAGCACCTGACCGGTGAGGTCGAGCAGGCGCGCGAGGTCGGTCAGGGCGCCGAGGGGCCGGCGCACGGGCTCGCCGTCGCGCAGCCACCGGTACGTGTACCGCACCCGCTCGCCGCCGGGCGCGGTCCACTCCCCCGGGTCGGCCACGAGGACGGCGCCGGGCGCGGTGCCCTTCCGGTCGTCGGGGACGACGGCCGGGGCCACGACGTTCACCAGCCCCTCGGGCTCGGGCTGCACCGCCGCCACGAGCCTCCCGACGCCCCACCGGGCGGTGGACTGGTAGCCCGTGCCGGTGGGGTCGGCCCAGTCGCGCACCGCGGTGCGCGCGCCGGCCGTGCCGTCGTTGACCTGGAAGTCGAGCCCGTGGAAGGTGCCCGCGCCCCCGGTGCCGAGCAGGTCGACCGCCGCCTCGACGACGTATCCGCCGTCCACCGTCGCGGTGGCCGACGTCAGGCGGGCGGCCTGCGCGGCCTCGTCGCCGGTGCCGAACGACGTGACGTTCTCGGCGCTGATGCGGATCTGCGTGTCGACGTCCCGGTAGGAGCCGTTCTTGGCGTTGCCGGCGTCGAGGAAGATCTCGACCGAGTCCTGCACCCACGGGTCGGAGCCGCTGACGTCCACGGTCGGGTCGGCGACCTCCGCGAGCACGTACAGCGTGTCGCCGGACCAGAGCGTGCGCACGGTCGCCGTGGCGCCGCCCTCGCCCTCGATCTGCCGGTCGGTGGTCACCGCGGACGCGTCGGCCCACGCCTCGTCCACCGTGCCGTCGACCTGCGGCGGCGTCGCCGCCTCGGCCACCTCGAGGTAGCTCAGCTCCTCCAGGAGGGTGAGGGTGCCGAGCGAGCCCGGGGTGTTCCAGCCCGACGTCGTCGCACCGTCGGCGACCTGGACGTCGAGGCCCGCGGTGTCGCCCTGGGCTGCGCCCGCCAGCGGCAGGTGCGCGACGACGACGTATCCGCCGTCGACCGCCTCGACCACGGCCGCCGCGTCGTCCGGCCCGGTCACCGTGCCGTCCCGCCCGACGGTGGTCGTCGCGCCGTCGACGTCGAAGGTCACGGCGTCGTCGCCTCCGGTGCCCACCGTCCCGTCCGTCACCCGCACCTGCGCGGTGAGGTGGTCGGGCGCCCAGCGGAGCTGGAAGTCGGCCACGACCTCGCCGCTGCCGTCCGCCGTGACGGTGTGCCGCGGGAGGCGGTCCCACACGGCCGACGACGCGGCGTCGGCGTCGAGCGGCACGTCGCCGGCGAAGACGCGGGCCGCCTTGAGGCGCGGCGGGACGTCGCCGTCGACGGCGCCGACGTAGGCCGGCTTGGCCTGCCGGTCGCGGTCGAAGAGCAGCGGGGCGCCGCTGTCCGCGCGCCACGACCGGTCGTCGGTGAGGCCCCAGACGGTGACGGAGTACAGGTCCTGCGCGTGCTCGCGGAACATGCGGAAGGCGTCTCGGTACCAGTACCCCTGCTCGACGAGGTTCGCCTGGGTCTCGGGGGTGCCGGTCGTGACGTCGAGCTCGGTGACCGCCTGCGTGACGGGCAGGTCGGCGAACCGCTCGACGGCCGCCTCGAGCTGGCCCACCGGCATCGACAGCGAGACGTGGAACTGGTGGCCCACGCCGTCCACCGGCACGCCGCGGGCGAGGAGCCGCTCGACGAGCGCCAGGTAGCGGTCCTGCTTGCCCGACTGCTCGGTGTTGTAGTCGTTGATGAACAGCGCCACCGGCCGGTCGGCGCCCTCGGCCGCGTAGGTGTGGTTGAACGCCTCGTCGGCGTACCCGAACGCGAGGTCGATGAAGTCCTCGCCGAGGATCCGGTACCACTCGCTGCGTCGCAGGCCGTCGTCCGGGTCGCTCGTCGCGCCGTCGTTCACCACCTCGTTGACGACGTCGAAGGCCGTGAGCGGGTTGTCGCCGCCGAACTGCCCGTACCGCTCCGCGAGCCAGCCGGCCACCGAGAAGACGTGGGTGCGCAGCCGCTCGCGCAGCACCGCCCGGTCGGCGTCGGACGTCGTCAGCGGCGTGCCGTCCTCGGCCTGGAAGAACCACTCCGGCGTCTGCGAGTGCCACACGAGCACGTGCCCGTACACGCGCAGGTCGTGCTCGGCGGCGTAGTCCATCAGCGCCACAGCCTGCGGGTCGGGGCGGAACGTGCGGTCGTCGGCGTACCAGGCCTCGGGCTTCATGTGGTTCTCGGCCGTGATCTGGTCGAAGTGGCGCAGCAGCAGCTCGGAGGCGTCGCCCGTGGTCTCGCGCTGGTCGATCGCCACCCCGACGGGGAAGTCCACCGTCTCCTTGACGCCGGTGAGGTCCTGCACCGGCGGGGACGTGCGCTCGCCGCCCGTGACGACGAGGTCGTCCACGAGGAACGACGGGTGCGCGCCGCCGACCGGCGCCGCCTCGACGTAGAGCTGGGCCGCGGTGAGGTCGGCCGGCATCGTGTAGGTGCCGCCGACGCGCACCCAGCCGTCGGCGGTCGCGTCGACGGCGCCGCCCACCCAGGTGTAGGCGTCCCCGCCGGCCGAGGTCTCCTGGACCGTGAAGTGCACCGCCGCGCTGCCCGCCGTCCCCGCCGGGAGCTTCACCCAGGCCTCGACGTCGTAGTCGCCGCCGGCGGCGAACAGGCCGCCGACGGCGGTGGCCGGGCCGTTCCACTCGGCCGTCCGCCCGGTGACGGACAGCGCCCCGGCGCCCGTCCGCGCGTCGTCCGAGATCTCGAGCGTGACCGCGCCCCGCGGGCCCCACGGGTCGTAGGACGTGTCGAAATCGTTTTCGAGAACGACGGAGTCGTCCCCCGCCGCCATGCTCGCGCCCACGACGCCGGTCACCACCGCGCCGCTCGCCATCACCGCCGCGGCCGCCGTACCGGCGACCGCCCGTCTCACCCGCTGCCTCATCGTCGCTCCCTCGCGATCGGTGGGCCCTGGCGACGGCTCGGCCGGCGCCCGGGGCCGACGGCGCGTCCGCGCGCCGTCGGGCACACCGTAGGGCGCCGACGACATTAAGGGCAACGGCTGAACGAAACTTCCTACCGCGCGACCAGGAGGGGCAGCGCCATCGACACGTCGAACGACTCGAAGTCGCTCGGGTCGAGCTGGGAGACCAGCGCGACCGCGAAGACGAGCACCAGGACCCACACGACGACGCCGACCGCGCCGAGCACGATGCCGGCGATCGCCAGGCCCTTGCCCTGCTGACCCGTGCGGTTGATCCGCGACAGGCCGATGATCCCCAGCACGATCGGCACCACCGCCAGGCCGAGGATGCCCGTGACCAGCGCCGCGATCGACCACCCGTCCGTCCCCGCCGACGGCGCGTACGGCTGGGCATACGGCTGGGCATACGGCTGGGCATACGGCTGCGCGTACGGCTGCTGCGGGGAGGGCTGCGCGTACGGCTGGGCCGGGGGCTGCTGCTGGTACGGCTGCTGCGGATATCCCGGGGGCTGCTGCTGCGGATACCCCGGCGGCGGCTGCTGCACCCCGGGCTGGTTCGGGTCGGGGGGCGGGGCGGCCCCCGGCGACGGGGTGGCTCCCGACGGCGGGGGCTCCGCGGGCTGCCGGTACGGGTCCGGGGGCGCGGGCGGTCCCACCCCGTCGGGCCGCGCGTCCGCACCGGGTTCGCCCGGCCGCGGCTCGTCGGGGCCCGGCTGCGTGCCGTCGTCGTGAGTCATGGGTTCCTCCTCGTCGGCGAGGCGCGACGGCCGGGCCGGCCGCCCCCGCTCCTCCCACTATGCCGGAGGACGCGGGCGCAGGCGGGTTCACCTCACCGTTCACCCTGGGGACCCCTCCCCGCAGCGCACCGGGACTGCCATCCTGAGAGCGGCGGGCCCGGCCAGGGACCAGGCCCGCCACCACCGTCCGGAGGAGGCAGCATGCGGGTCGTCGTCGTCGGGGGCGGGATCATCGGGCTCGCGACGGCCGCACGGCTCGCCCGCCGCGGCGACGACGTGACCGTCCTCGAGAAGGAGCACGAGCTCTCGTGCCACCAGACGGGCCGCAACTCGGGCGTCATCCACTCCGGCCTGTACTACGCGCCGGGCAGCCTCAAGGCGCGGCTCGGCACCGCGGGGGCCGCGTCCATGACGCAGTTCGCCGCCGAGCACGACGTACCCGTCGCCGTGACCGGGAAGCTCGTCGTGGCGACCGACGCCGGCGAGCGCGACCGGCTGCGCGCCCTCGCCGAGCGCGGCACCGCCAACGGGGTGCCCGTGCGCGAGCTGGACCCCGTCGAGGCGCGCGAGCACGAGCCCGAGATCGCGTGCGTCGGGGCGCTGCGGGTGGAGACGACGGGCGTCGTCGACTACCGCGCCGTGTGCGCCGTCCTCGCACGGCAGGTCGCCGAGGCCGGCGGCGCCGTCCTGCTCGGCCGCGCGCTGCGCGGCGCCCGCACGGTGGGCACGCAGGTGCGGGTCGACGTCGAGGAGGTCGGCGAGCACGCCGGGTTCGAGCTCGTCGCCGACGCCCTCGTCGTATGCGGCGGCCTGCACGCCGACCGGCTGGCGCAGGCCTGCGGCGTCGACCCCGGGGCCCGCATCGTGCCGTTCCGCGGCGAGTACTTCGACCTCGCCCCGCGCGCCGCCGACCGCGTGCGCGGCCTGGTCTACCCCGTGCCCGACCCGCGGTTCCCGTTCCTGGGCGTGCACCTCACGCGGGGCGTGCACGGCGACGTGCACGCCGGGCCCAACGCCGTCCTCGCCCTCGCCCGCGAGGGCTACCGGCGGCGCGACGTCGCCTGGCGCGACGTCGTCGACGCCGCCTCCTGGCCCGGCCTCTGGCGGCTCGCCGGGCGCAACCTCGTGCCCGGCGCAGCCGAGGTGGCCCGCTCCGTGTCGCGCACGCTGTTCGCCGCCTCCGTCGCGCGGTTGCTGCCCGGCACCACCGCCGACGACCTGCACCCCGCCCCCGCCGGCGTCCGCGCGCAGGCGCTGCACCGCGACGGGCGGCTGGTGGACGACTTCCTCGTGCGCACCGCGCCCCGGCAGGTGCACGTGATCAACGCGCCCTCGCCCGCCGCCACCGCGTCGCTGGAGATCGCGCGGCACGTCGAGGCGGAGCTGGACCGCACCATGGCGGCCATCGGGTGACGCGCCCGGGACGGCGGGCCGGGTGACCGACCGGCGACGCCGCGGCCCGGTCGCGCTCGCCGTGTCCGCCACGTCGGCCGGCCTGCTCGCCGCGCTCTTCGCGCTGGCGGTGCTGACCGAGCCGGGACAGCGCGCGGACGTCGCGGGTCTCGCGCTCCTGACCGCGCCCGAGCCGATCGTCGCCGGCGCAGCGCGTCTGGTGCGCGCGCTCCTGCCGGTCGTCGCGGCGGGCGTCCTCGTCGCGGTCCTCGTCGTGGCGGTGCGGCGGCGAGCGGGCGGGCGCGCCCTCGTCGTGGGCGGTCTCCCGCTCCTCGTCCTCGGCCTGGCGACCGTCCTGCGGGACGTCGTCCTGCCCCGGCCCTTCCTGGGTGCCCACGGCTACCTCCACAACACCTTCCCGAGCGCCCACACGGCGACGCTCGCGGCCTCGTGCGTCGCCGTGGTCCTCCTGCTCGGTCGCCGCCCGGGCGGGTGGGTGACGGCGACGCTCGCGACCTCCGTGCTCCTGGCCGCGTGGGCCAACGTCGCGACCCAGGCGCACCGGCCCAGCGACGTCGTGGGAGCCCTGCTGCTGGTCGGGGTCGTCGCGCCGTGGGCGGTGCTGGCGAGCCGGCCGGGCTCGCGAGACGGTCAGCCGTCCCCCGAGTCGACGAACCGGAGGTAGTCCTCCCGGGCCCGCGCGTCCGGGACGTCGAGGCGCAGCGCCTTCTCCCCGGCGTCGGGCAGCCCCCGCCGGAGCGCACGCTCGATCCGGCGTTGCGCGACGGCGTGCCCCACCAGGGCCGTCGCCGTCCTCCATGCCCCCGGCCGGGCGGCGGCGTAGAGCCGGCCGCCGCGGTGCGGGTCGCCGGGCAGGTCGGGGACGCCGCGGCGGCGGTCGAGCGCGGCGGCGGCGCCCCGCAGCGCGCTCGGTGCCCGCAGCCCCGTGCCACCCATCGACCCACCGCCCGGGCCACCGAGCACCCGCGCGGCGCGGTCGACGACGAGCGCCACCGGCGCATCGATCCGCATGGCCCGGGCACGCGGGCCGACCTCCTGCCGCGCGCCGTCGCACGCCGCGACGGCGCCGGCGATGTCGACGAGCCACAGGAGCCGCCCCGCACCCGCCTGAGCCGCGTGGAACGCCAGCACCAGGACCGAGTCGACCGGGTCGAACGTCGGGACGTCCCGTCCGCCGCCCAGCGCCACCGTGCGGCGCCGGGCGATCATCGCCTCGGGGTCGGTGCGGAAGCTGCGACGCAGCCCGTGCGGCACGGCGAAGTCCCAGTGCAGGTCGAGGTGCACGCCGAGAGGCCCGCGCATCGCGTACTCAGCGCGCCGCTCGCGCGCCATGAGGGGCCAGTTGCGGTCGACCCCCGTGCAGCCTGCCGCGTCCAGCGCCTCGACCGCCGCCCGGAAGCCTGCCCGCGGCACGTACAGGTCGAGGTCGTAGTACTCCCGCATGTCCGGCGAGGGCCAGAGCGCGGCCGCCGCCGGCCCCTTGGCCACCACCCACGGCACCCCGGCGCGGTCGAGCGCCGCACCCAGGACGGCCAGCTCGGCGAGCGCCCCCAGATGGCGCACCACCTGCTCGTCGCGAGCGCGCCGCAGCGGCGCACGCCACGGCTCGGGGCAGTCCGGGCGGCCCGCGACGTGCTTCGCCACCGCGGGCAGGATCCGGTGGTCCTGGGCGGCGTCGGCCAGGAGCTCGAGCCGTATGCCGTCGAGGGGGACGGGCGTGGCGCGTGGCGGCGGACGATCGGAGGGCGCGACGGAGTCGAGCAGGATCTGCGCCAGCGGGCGGCGCACCGTCGGTCGTGCCCCCATCCCGGCAGGATAGGGAGCGCTCGGCGACGGTGGGGCGTCGGCAGCGGGCGAATTCTCGCCCGGACCGTCCTCCTGCCGCCCCGGCGCGGCTAGCGTGTGTGAGGCCGGGCCAGGCCCCGGCGGAGGACGGAGCGGTCGGTGGCAGACAGCGCGGTGGGCGGGACGCCGGAGAGCGACGAGCGCAGGGGACGCCGCCTGCTGCGCCTGCTCGGCGGCTCCTTGCAGGTGTCCTGGCGCGCGAGCCGGCCCCTGTTCGTCGCGATGCTGGTCCTCCAGGTCCTCGTCGCGGGAGCGCTGGCAGGCCAGGTGCTCGTCGTCTCCGCACTCCTCGAGGTGCTGCTCGCGCTCGCCGACGGCACGAGCGGCGTCGCGGCGGTCACCGGACCGGTCCTCGCCCTGGCCGCCCTGACCGGTCTCGCCTCGGTCGCCGGCGGGCTCCAGGCCTCGGCACGCCGGGTGCTCGGCGAGCACGTGGCGCGACTGATGGCCGAGGACGTGCAGGAGGTCGCGACGAGCGTCCCGCTCGAGCACTTCGAGTCACCTGCCTTCTACGACCGTCTGCAGCGGGTCCGCGTCAACGCGCTCTCGAGGCCCTTCCAGGTCACCCAGGGGATGTTCGACCTCCTCGGGTCGTCGATCGCCACGGTCGGCGTGGGCGCCGCGCTGGTCGCGCTGCACCCCGTGCTGCTCCCGCTGCTCGCGCTCGGCGGCCTGCCCCTGCTGGTCACGGGCCGACGCGAGGGCAGGCTGGAGTTCGCGTTCAAGGTGGCGCAGACGACCAACGAGCGCGAGCGCATCTACACCAACTACGTGCAGAGCAGCCGGGACGAGGCCAAGGAGATCCGCGCCTTCCAGTCGGCCCCGTGGCTGCAGGCGCGCTACCGCGAGCTGTACGGCACGTACCTGGCCGACCTCGCCCGCCACGTGCGGCGCCGGGCGCTGACGAACGGCGCGGGCAACCTCGCCGCGGCCGTCGTGCTCGCGGGCGTGCTGCTGGTGCTGGCCTGGCTCATCACGCGCGGCGAGGTGACGTTCTCCGAGGCGGGGGCCGCCGTGGTCGCGGTCCGGATGCTCCAGGGGCAGATCCAGGGCATCTTCGGCGGCGTCCAGCAGATCTTCGAGTCGGGGCTGTTCCTCGACGACGTGCACGCGTTCCTCACCGACGGGCGGGCCGCGGCGCGCGCGGCCACCGGGAGCGAGGAGCCGCCGGCCGCCTTCCCGGGCGTCTTCGCCCGTGGTGTCTCCTTCACCTACCCGGGCTCGCGGCGACCGGCGCTGCGCGACGTGGACCTCGCGCTGCGCCCCGGCGAGGTCGTGGCCCTGGTGGGCGCCAACGGCTCCGGCAAGACCACCCTCGCCAAGCTCCTCGGCGGCCTGTACGAGCCGACGTCGGGCACCGTCCTGTGGGGCGACCGGCCGCTGTCCGGGATGCGCGGCGCGGCCGTGCGCCCCCAGGTGGCGGTGATCTTCCAGGACTTCGTCCACTACGCGTACACGGCCACGTGGAACATCGCCCTCGGCCGACCCGACGTCCCGGTCGACCACGAGCGGGTACGGCGTGCGGCCCGGGTCGCCGGCGTGGACGCCGCGCTCGCCGGCCTGCCCGACGGCTACGAGTCGCGGCTGTCGCGCATGTTCCCCGGCGGCACGGAGCTCTCCGGCGGCCAGTGGCAGCGGGTCGCGATCGCCCGGGCCTTCTACCGGGACGCGGCGCTCGTCATCCTCGACGAGCCGACCGCCGCGATGGACCCGCTCGCGGAGCACGACCTGTTCTCGTCGCTGCGGGCCACGCTCGACGGGCGGACCGCGCTCTTCGTGTCGCACCGCTTCTCCACCGTGCGCTCGGCGGACCGCATCGTCGTGCTCGACGACGGCGTGGTGGTCGAGCAGGGCTCGCACGACGAGCTGATGGCCCTCGACGGCGCCTACGCGGAGATGTTCACGGTCCAGGCCCGGTCCTACCTGGACGCCGCGTCGGCCCCGACCAACGGGCGCGCCGAGGCCTCGCCCACCGACCGGAGGACCTGAGCGCCCAGCCCCGGCGCGAACGGCGGCCCCCACGGGACGTCCGCCACCAGCACGGGGACGGTGCGGGCGACGTCGGCGAGGTGGCGCAGGTGGGCGCTCTGCACGCGCTCGTCCAGCCAGCCGTGCAGCCGCGGGTAGTGCAACAGCTCGAAGAGCGCCGCGGTGCCGGTCCGTCGGCGCACGACGAGCTCCCCGCCGGCACGGTCGGGCTGCGGCACGACGATCGCGCGCAGCGGGTGGCGGTCGCGCGCTCCGGCGCCGAGCTGCAGCACGTGGCGGGCGTCGGCGCTCACGCGGCGCCCGGGCACCCGCGCGGCGAACCGCTCGGCCAGCGTGTCGGCACCCTTGCGCAGCCGTACCTCCGTGGCACCCAGCCGGGCCGCGAAGCCGTCGTCGCCGCGGTCCAGGCGCAGCACGTCGTCGGTGACGAGGGCGGCCCCCTCCGCGCACAGCAAGGTCGCCATCGTCGATTTGCCCATGCCCGAGTAACCGACGAACGCCACCACGCCGTCGTCGTCCTCCACCGCGCTCGCGTGCAGCACCGCCTCGCCGCGCAGGTACAGCTGGAACGCGAGCATCCCGCCGGTGGTGAGCACCCGGCTCAGCCCGGGGTCGACGCCGTCCGCCTCCCGCAGCACGACGTGGCGCAGGTCGGCCGACACCTCGAAGTCGCACGCCTCGTGGAACCGGAGCAGGTAGCCGTCGGCGCCCAGGTCCCAGGCCGTGTACCAGGGGTCCCCGGCCAGCTCGTGGTGCAGGACCGGCCGCCCGTCGGGGGCGGTGCGCTGGTCGGTGCCCGGGCCGGCGGCGACCACGACGTCGGCCTGGGCCGCGCCCTCCTCCGCCCGGTCCTGGTGCAGGTCGAAGGGCGCCTCCACGATCAGGCCGTACAGCAGCTGGCGGTCCATGTCACGCTCCCTGGGTGGGGACCGCGAGCGGCCGGAAGCCCGTGCCGCGGTCCAGGTCGAGGTCCTTGTCGTCGATGCGCAGCCAGGCGTGCGCCCGCACGACGCCACCCGCCTTGGCGACGCCCAGCACGAGCGCGGGACGACGGTGGCGCAGCAGCCGGCCGGCGAGGATCGCCGAGCGCAGGCAGGTGCCGTTCACGCCGGGCAGCCGCAGCACCCGCCGCAGGACGCGGAGCCGCCGCCGTTCCGCGTCGTCCAGCACGCCGGGGTCGAGGTCGCCGGACGCAGGCTCGGCGGACGCCAGCAGGGTGAGGTCGTACCGCCGGGCGACGCGCGCCACGTCCCACCGCCGCAGCCGGCGCTCGAGCAGCAGCAGGGCGCCCAGGAGCCGGAGCGCCAGCGGGACGGCGCTCACCCGGCGCCACACCCCGGACGGGGTCACCGGACCGGCTCCGCCCCGACGGACGCCAGCCACGCCTGCTGCAGCAGCAGGCTCGTCGGACCGGGCGGGAAGCCGGACAGCCACGCGGCGCGGAGCCCGTCGACGTCGACCAGCGCGGCGTCGACGCCGTCCCCGCCCCACCGGCGGGCGAAGTCGCGCGTCGCGCTGCCCAGGTACGCGCGGTTGAACGACGCCTTGTCGGACCGGGCGCACACGGCGTCCGGCAGCAGCGTGCCGAAGACGGCGCGCATGCCCGCGGTGCGGTCGGGGAAGCCCCACGGGTGAGCCGCGCCGAGCGCCCCGAGGAAGTCGTCGTCCAGCAGCGGGTGGGCGAGCACGACGTCGTGGTCGGCGGCCACCTGACCGAACGTGTCCAGGAAGACCCGGCTCGCGCGCCTCCGGCGCAGCCAGCGCAGGCCGCGTGCGTACGACAGCGGCTCGGCCGCGGCGTCGCGCGCGATCTCGTCGGCGAGCCGAGCCGTCGTCTCGCGCCCGAGCCAGGTGAGCGCCGCCGTGCTGCGCGCCGCGGCGGTGCGCTCGCGCCACCGCCGCGCGGGCAGCAGCGAGTCCAGGGCGGCCCGGCGGGGGGTCCCCGCCCTCCCCCGGCCGCGCGCGACCCTCTGCAGAGCCCGGGAGCGGCGGTCGCCGAGCACCTCGTCGCCGCCCTCCCCCGTCAGCACCACATGCCCTCGCAGCTCGCGCAGCATCGCGTCCTTCACGTGCATGGTGGCGGGGAAGAGCAGCCCCCGGCGCACCAGGCTCTCCCGCGCCGCGTCGCCCAGCAGGTCGTTCTCGCCTCCGACGTCGATCCGCCGCCACGTGGAGAGCCCGAGGTGCCGCACGACCGACTCCTGCCACGCGGACTCGTCCGCCTCCGCGACCCCGGGGTAGCGGAACGTCACGGGCACCGGGTCGGGGTTCCCGTCCTCGCGGGCGACGGCAGTCGCGACGGCGAGCACGGCGGACGAGTCCCGACCGCCCGAGAAGGTGACGGCCACCGGGCGCCCGCCGGAGGCGCGCCGCACGGACGACTTGATCGCCTCCAGCGGTCTCCCGACCTCGCGGGGCGTCGTCGGCACGGGGTCGGGCACCAGCCCGGGCAGCCAGCACGCGGCGACCTCGAAGGCCGTCGGGCGGTAGAAGGACGTCATCGTCGTTCCAGGCTGCTCGGGGGGACGCTGCGGGGAGGACTCGGAGGACACCGGAGGTGCCGGCCGTTCCGACGTCGGAACGACCGGCACCCTGTCCCTGAGTGGGTTCAGGACGCCTTGCCCTTGTGGAACAGGTCGCCGTCGTAGTCGAAGGCGAACTGCTGCTCGAGCGTGACGTCCTTGACCGAGCCCACCTCGGTGATGCGCGGTGCTTCGTACATCGGAGCACTCCCCTCTCCTCGTTCGTGCAGGACGCGCCCAACGTCGCGCCGCGAGCAACGACCGGTCAAGGACTTCGGGCCGAAGTCACCCCGCACCCGGACGCCTTTCACCCGACGCCGGGTGAAACCTCCGTCCCGCCCCCACCCCGGGCCCTGGATCGGCCTATCCTCGGGGCGGCACGACGGGAGAACCGCGACGAGAGGCACGGCGATGAGGCTGCGCGAGGACGGCGTCACCTGGCAGGAGATCGACGGCGAGCTGGTCATCCTCGACCTCGCGTCGTCCACGTACCTCACGACCAACGGCTCCGGCGCCTTCACGGCGAAGCTGCTGCAGGAGGACCGCACCACCGGCGACCTCGCGGACGCGCTCGCCGCCGAGTACGACATCCCCGCCGACGTCGCGCGGCGCGACGCCGAGGCCTTCGTGGACGCGCTCCGCGACCGCGGCCTGCTCGTCGAGGAGTGAGCGCGGTCAGGCCGTGAGCAGGGCGAGGTCGTGCCGCACCATGCGGTCGACGATCTCCTCGAACGCGAGCGTGCCGCCCCATCCCAGCACCGTCCGGGCCCGGTGGGCGTCCCCCACCTGCTCCGTCGGGTCGGCAGGGCGCACGAACCGCGGGTCGACCGTGACGTGGGGCTCCCAGTCGTCGACGCCGGCCGCGGCGAACGCGGCGGCCACGAAGTCGGCCACGGAACGAGTCGTCCCGGACGCCACGACGAAGTCGTCCGCGACCGGGTGCCGGACCGACCGCACCATCGCGTCGACGTAGTCGGGCGCCCAGCCCCAGTCGCGTCGCGCGTCGAGGTTGCCGAGCGCCAGGGTGCCGGAGCCGCGATGTGCGATCCGGGCCGCGGCGGCGGTGATCTTGCGGGTCACGAACGTCTCCGGACGGCGCGGCGACTCGTGGTTGTAGAGCACGCACGTGGAGACGCCGAGCCCTTGGAGCCGGAACACCGCGGCCATCTGGTGGGCGTACGCCTTGGCGGCGCCGTAGGGCGACGACGGCCGCACCGTCGTGCCCTCGTCCTGCGGCGCGCGGTCGGGCGTGCCGAAGATCTCCGCGCTCGAGGCCTGGAGCACCCGGACGGGCCGCCCCGTGTCCTCCTGGAGGCGCCACGCCGCGTCGTAGAGGGCCACCGCGCCGAGCCCCGACACGGCGCCCGTCTCGACGGGGTGCCGCCACGAGTACGCGACCGAGCTGATCCCGCCCAGGTTGTAGATCTCGTCCGGACCCGTGCGGCGCACGAGCTCCGCGAGCCCCTCGGCGTCGCGCAGGTCGCCCTGGTGGAGACGGACCCCGGCCGGCAGCCCGACGGTGCGCTCGCCGGCGCGGACCAGCCCGTGCACCTCGGCCCCCTCGGCGGCGAGCCGCTCGGCGAGGTACGACCCGTCCTGGCCCGCGACACCGGTGACGAGGGCGACCGTCACGGGCGCATCCCGGCCAGCTCCGCCTGCTCGTCCAGGTCGTTCTCGACCATCATCGCGACCAGCCGCTCGAAGTCGACGCGCGGCTCCCAGCCCAGCACGTCACGGGCCTTGGACGGGTCCCCGATGAGGAGGTCGACCTCCGCCGGCCGCATGAAGCGCGGGTCCTGCGTGACGTAGCCCGACCAGTCCTCGACGCCCACGCACCCGAAGGCCGCGTCGAGCAGGTCGCGGATGGAGTGGGTCCGGCCGGTCGCGACCACGTAGTCGTCCGCCTGCGGCTGCTGGAGCATCCGCCACATCGCGTCGACGTAGTCGCCGGCGAACCCCCAGTCGCGGCGGGCGTCGAGGTTGCCCAGGGTGAGCGAGTCCTGCAGGCCGAGCTTGATCCGCGCCACGGCCTGCGACACCTTGCGGGTGACGAACTCGGGCCCGCGGCGCGGCGACTCGTGGTTGAACAGGATGCCGCTGGAGGCGTGCAGCCCGTACGACTCGCGGTAGTTGATCGTCATGTAGTGCCCGAACACCTTCGCGACGCCGTAGGGCGACCGGGGCCACAGGAGGGTCGACTCGCGCTGCGGCACCTCCTGCACCTTGCCGAACATCTCCGAGCTCGACGCCTGGTAGAACCGCACGGCGGCGGGGTCGTCGCCCGCGTGCAGCCGCACCGCCTCGAGCATGTTGAGCACGCCCTTGCCGGTCACCTCGCTGGTGAGCGTCGCGTTCTCCCACGAGTAGGCGACGTAGGAGATCGCGCCGAGGTTGTAGACCTCGTCGGGCCGCGCCGCGTCCAGCGCCCGCAGCAGCGACGACAGGTCGGTCAGGTCGCCGGTCACGAGCCGCACGTCCGGCACGGTGCGCCGCACGAGGTCGAGCTTCGGGTTGTTCTGCCCGCGGATCAGACCCCAGACCTCGTAGCCCTTCGAGAGCAAGAGCTCGGAGAGGTAGAGACCGTCCTGGCCGGTGATCCCGGTAATCAGTGCTCGAGGCATTTTGCTCACCGTTTCTGTGCGCCGAGTCAGCGCCGTCCCCCGGCGGCACTCCCCTTCTGGGACGCCACCACGCTAATCAGCAGGAGGGGCGTGGAGACCGTCTGCACCGGGTGAACAGGGCCCGTACCGGGGTGAAAGTGCGCCCGGCGCGCCTGCCCGCCCGCTCGAACTTCATCCGCCCGTGCCCTCGACCGGGCCGCACGCGAGCGAGAACCATCGATGGCATGCCACGCCGGGAGCGGGGACGCCGCGACCACGCCGCGCGGGCCGCGGCGCTGGCCGCAGGCTTCGTGCTGCTGTACGGCGCCGGCGTCGTCGCGCCGTGGGGACAGTGGGTCGACGCGGTGGCGTTCAGCGTCCTGACCGGCGCGGGCGCGATGCTGCACCCCGTCGCGGCCGTCGCCCGTGAGGTCCTGGTGCTGGGGCTCGGCGTCGTCGTCGCGGCGCTCGCCGTCCGCGCGGTCCGCGACCGGCGATGGCGGGCCCTGGCAGCTTGCCTGGCGCTCGCCGCCGCGGCGGTCCTCGCCCTCGTGCTGCGCGGCGCCGTCCTGCCGCGCCCCGTGCACGAGGTGGCGCTCGGTTACCCGTACAACACGTTCCCGAGCACGCACGTCGCGGCGACGGCGGCACTCGCCATCGCGCTCGTCGTCCTCTGGCCCGGCCGTGCCAGGGCCGGGCACGTCGTCGTGCGCGAGGTGGCGGTCGCCGCCGTGCTGGTCGCCTGCGTGGTCAACGTGGTCGCCTTCGCCCACCGCCCCGTCGACGTCCTGGGGTCGCTGCTGCTCGTCGGGGCTGCCGCCTCGGCGGCCTCCGCCGCGTTCCCCGGAGCGCTTTCACCCCGGGCCGACGGCAAGTTCACCCAGGTCGCCGCCCTGCGGGCGCGGGACGCGGCATAGCGTCACCGTATGACCACGCGACGCCGCCGCGCGGCACGGCTCCTGGCCCCCGCCCTCGTCCTCGCCGCCGGCTCGATCTCCCCGGCCGCGGCCGAGGACGGAGACGCGCCCGCGCGCACGGAGTCCCGGGCGGTGACCTGGACCTGCACCGGCGAGCCGTGCCCCTGGGGGCAGACGACCACCGGGAACGCGGCCGTGTGGCCCGAGGGCTCGGGCGCGCTGTCGGAGCGGTACGGCTACACGACGTCGGACGCCATCTACCTGCCCGACGACGCGGCCGAGGACGCCACGATCACCGTCGTCGAGGGTTCGGCGGGCGTGTGGGCCGGCCAGCTCGACGGCCCGCACCGCCACCTCGCCGCGCTGTCGGCCGGCGACGCGTTCACGGTCGGCGACCTCGCCGACGGCGAGGTCGTGTCCCTCCAGAACGACGGCGCGACCTTCGCCTACGCGTTCACGCCCGGGGGCGAGGCCCCGCCCGACCCCGAACCGACGCCCACGCCCACGCCCGAGCCGTCCACCGAGCCGACCCCCCAGCCGAGCGAGGGCGCCGCGTCACGTCCCGTCACCTGGACCTGCACCGGTGACCCGTGCCCCTGGGGTGCGTCGACGACCGGTCACGCCGTCGCGTGGCCCGCGGGCTCCGGCGCGATCACCGCACGGCACGGCTATGTGACGTCCGAGCCCGTCTACCTGCCCGCCGAGGCGGCGAACGGCGACACCATCACGGTCGTCTCCGGGTCGGCCCGGCTCTACGCGGGCACGCCCTCCGGACCCCACCGGAGCATCGGCCAGCTCTCGGCGGGCGACGAGCTCACGGTCGCCGACCTTCCGGCGGGCGAGGTGCTGTCCGTCCAGAACGACGACGGTCCGTTCCGCTACCTCCACGTCCCCGGGGACGCCACCACCCCGGAGCCGACGCCCACCCCGACACCCACGCCGACGCCCACGCCGACGCCGACCCCGACACCCACGCCCGGCCAGGACGCGGCATCCCTGCCGGTCACGTGGCGCTGCACCGGCGAGCCCTGCCCGTGGGGAGAGACGACGTCGGGCCACGCGATCGCCTGGCCCGAGTCGTCCGGCGCGATCACGACCCGCCACGGGTACACGACGTCGGAGGCCGTCTACCTGCCTGCCGCCGCGGCCAACGGCGACACCGTCGCCGTCGTCACGGGCTCCGCGACGCTGTACGCGGGCACGCCCACGGGACCGCACCGCAGCATCGCGCGCCTGTCCGCCGGCGAGCAGCACACGGTGACCGGCCTGCCGTCCGACCAGGTGCTGTCGGTGCAGAACGACGACTCGTCGTTCACCTACGTGCACACCCCCGGGGACGGCTCGACCCCGGACCCCGAGCCGACCCCCACGCCGACTCCCACACCCACGCCCACCGTCCCCGCGGACGCCGTCGTGATGGACTCGACGCTCGCGCTCTGGCACTGCGACGCCTACGCGACGTGCGCGGACGACGGCTGGACGCCGTGGGTGGGCGGCGCGCTCGCCTGGCCGGAGTGGGCCGCGTACCCCACCAACGCGCGAGAGGGCTCGAACTCCCGCACCGTGCGCGACCTCGACGGCGAAGTCATCCACCCCTACATGGGGTCGTGGGCCGACGGCTGCCGGATCCAGGTCCTCGAGGGCGACGTGCTGGTGATCGAGTGGAAGCGCGGCACGGACACGTGGCGGCCCACGTACCTGTCCCCCGGCGACGTCTACACGATCGAGATCGAGGGCGACGAGGACGGCGCCATGATCGAGACGCCGGACACGCCCACCACGTTCAGCGTCGCGCTGACCGACTGCGCCCCGCAGCCGCTGCCCTGACCGTCGCCGTCAGGCGTGCCGACGGGTAGGGGTCAGGCGCGGTAGAGCGACTCGTACCGGTCGACGACGCGCTCCAGCGTGAACTCCTGGACGCGCTCGAGCGCCGAGGCCGCGAGCTCCTCCCGCCGCGCGTCGTCGGCCAGGAGCTCGGCGAGCGCCGTGCCGACGTCCTCCAGCGGCACGACGAGGGCGGTGCGGCCGCCGTCCGTCACGTATCGCGCCCCGGGGTTGGGGGTCGCGACCACCGGCAGGCCGGACGCCATCGCCTCCACGTACGGGATGCCGAAGCCCTCGTAGTCGCTCGGCAGGCAGAACGCCCACGCCTGCTGGAAGGCAAGCGCCAGCTCGTCGTCGGTCAGCCGCCCCAGGGCTCGGACCCCGGGGCCCACGTCGTCGGGCACGTCCTGGCTGACCATCCAGAGCTCCGCGTCGGGGTGCTTCAGCAGCACCGTCTCATGGAACTGGCGCGCCAGCTCCGCGCCGCGCTTGCGTCCGCGCCAGTAGCCGACGAACAGGACCACGGGGTGGTCCGCCCGCCGCGCGGCGTCGGGCCGGAACCGGCTGACGTCCGTGCCGCAGGGCACGACGTCGCGCACCCACGGATACCAGCGGCGCGTCTCGGGCGAGATGACGACGGTGTGGTCGGCGACGAGGGACGCGAGCACCTCGGACAGCCCGAGGAGCACCATCCGCGCCTTCTCCTTGGCGCCCCTGATGGTGCGGGCCTCCTCGAAGCACGACCCGGCGAGCGTGCGCACGTGCCGGGGCACGCGGCGGCGCCACAGCCAGTAGTCGTCGCCCCAGGCGTGCAGCACGTCGAAGGACGAGAGGTCCACGCGGCGCAGCGCGAGCGCGAACCGGAACGTGCGCAGCGAGCCCGTCATCCGCAGGTGCCGGTGCGCGTACACGGCCCCGTCGACCGGCGGGCAGTCGCTGAGCACCGTGACGTCGTGACCGCGCCGCGCGAGCTCGGTCGCGAGCTCGTGCACCTGGTAGCCGATGCCCTGCTTGCTGGTGCTGGGCAGGTAGTAGGAGACGATCGCGATGCGCAGGGGCCGCGCGGGTCCCGGCGGCGTGCCCGGGGTCATCGCAGGCCGTCCCGCAGCGCCTCGAGCCAGCCGCGGCCGTGCCGGAGGTCGGGCTCGAGGTGGTTGCCCTCCGCCCACTCGTTCCACGACTTGACCCACAGCAGGCGCTCGTCGGCGGGCCGGTGCGCGATCGACGCCACCGCCTGCCGCACGTTCTCCCCGAACTTCTCCGGCGTCGCACCGTGCAGCACGACGCCCCCGCGGCCGGAGCGCGGCGTGTTGTCCCAGTTGGGGTAGACGCACGGCTGGACCAGGTCGCCGGTGCGGTTCTGCCCGGACCAGTCCGTCGAGTAGGGGAAGACCTCGGGCCCGCCCGCCGCCCGCCGCAGGGCGCGCATCCGCAGCAGCTCCGCCCGCGACGCCCCGGCCGGCATCCGCATGTACACCCCGGCGTCGAACCCGTCCTCCTTGACCCGGTCGTACCGGGGACCGCCGCCGAGCAGGTCGCTCATCTCCGCCACGAGGTAGAGGCCCTCGAGCCCGGCCTTCCGTGCCAGGCCCTGCCACAGGTCGACGAAGTCCGCGGCGTCGGGCAGCTCCTCGGGCCGGAAGACGTAGAAGACGGGCCGCCCGCCCACGCGCAGGTAGCGCGGGTCGCGGAACGCGGGCAGCACGGCCTCGAAGTGGGCGGTGTAGTCCTCGACGCCCGGGTAGTGCTGCTGCACCAGGATGCGGTCGGCCTCGCCGTGCCAGATGCCGCTCCACGTCTGGTTCGCCCACGCCAGGCAGAACGACACGTCGGGCGCGCCGGAGGCCAGCACCTCGGCGAACGGGCGCTCCAGGATGCGGCGCCCGTTGCCGAACCAGTAGTGCCAGTACGCGAACGCCTCCACCCCGTACTGCGCGGCCAGCTCCGACTGCGCGGCCCGCGCCTCCGGCAGCCGGAGGTCGTAGAAGCCGAGGTCGGCGGGCACCAGCGGCTGCCGGTGCCCCGGGTACAGGCGGCGCGCCCGCGCCACGTTGGTCCACTCGGTGAACCCCGGGCCCCACCACGCGTCGTTCTCGGGGATCGGGTGGAACTGCGGCAGGTAGAAGGCGACGGCCCTGGCTTCCAACGTTTCGTCCCTCTCGTTCGACGTCATGCCCGGCTCGCGGAGACGACCTTGAGCAGCGGCACGGCCACGGCGCGCACCCGCGCCGGCACGGACCGGGCCACCGCGTCGGCATCGGCGGGCGTGAGGCCCGACCGGGTGAGCCGTACCGCGCCCACGAACAGCCCGAGGCCCAGCACGGCGGCCACGACCGCCGACGGCACCGGGGGCGCCCCGACCTCGTCGACGCCCCACCACGTCAGGACCGAGATCGCGGCGCCGAGCACGAACGGCTGGACCATGGCCAGCGCCCGCCGGACCGGCAGGTCCAGCGACCGCGCCTCGAGGACCAGCAGGCCGCCGAAGAGCAGCACCGCCGCCGTCGCGTTGCCGAGCACCGCGGCCCAGACCCCGAGCGGCCGGATCAGCGCCACCGTCAGCCCGACGTCGACCACCAGGCAGGCGAGGTTCGCCCACAGCAGCCAGGTGCCCTTGAGCCGTGCCATGAGGAACGCCTTGAGCGGTCCGGCCATCACCAACAGGCCGCCGGCCACGCTCAGGACGACGAGCACCGGGGGCACGGCGGAGAACTCGGCACCGTAGATCGTCGGGACGAGCAGCGCGAACGCTGGGGTCGCCGCCGCCACCACGCCCGCCGTCGCGGTCGAGGATGCGCGCAGCGCGCGGCCCAGCGCGCGCGCCACCGCCTCGTGGTCCACCTCGCGCAGCCCCGAGATCGCCGGCACGAGCGGCCCCAGCAGCGACTGCGCCGGGGCGAACAGGTGGACGCCGAGCCCGATCGCGAGGGCGAACACTCCGGCGGCCTCCGGCTCCGACATCCAGGTCAGCACCAGCACCTCGCTGCGCGACGAGACGAACGCCTCGACCAGGCCGGCCGCGCCGGCCGGCAGCGCGAACGCCCAGAAGCCCGGCGGAAACCGGCGCAGACGCGGGCGCAGCAGGACCCTGCGGTACAGGGGCGCCACGAAGTACAGGTAGGCCACCGCGCCCAGGCCGGCCGCGACGAGGCGCACCGCCCAGATGGCGTCGGCCGTGCCCACCGTCGTGGCCGCGACCACCACCAGGACCTGCGCGACGAGGTTGACGACCATCGCCGCCTGCGCGTTCTGCGCCGTCTTGTTCTCGATGGCGAGCGCGTCGCCCGCCCCGGAGAACGTCAGGGGCACCAGCACGCCGAAGACGAGGGCGATCACCGTGAGCACAGGATCGGCGTCGATGAGCAGCAGCACCGCCGTGCCCACCACGGGCACGCCCACGAGCATCTTGTAGCCCTGCGCCGCCTGGAGCATGTGCCGCACCTCGGCGAACCGGCCGGCGGCGTGCGCCTTCGACCCGAACTGGACGAGGCCGGTCCCGACGCCCAGGTCGATGGTCGTGAGGACGAGCGCGAGCACGGTCGAGAGGTACGCGAGGCGCCCGTAGTCGACGACACCGAGGACTCGCGCGACGACGATGTTGACGGCGAACGCCAGCGGCAGCATCACGGCGACGTGCACCAACGTCCACAGGGCGCCCCGGATCGCCCGGTCCTGGAGCTCGCCGCGCGTCATGGCCTCGCCGGGCGCGTCCGCGCTCGGTACCGGCGCCGGTGGGGCGGACGTCTCGTCCGTGCTCATCGCACGCACCGGGCCGCCGCCGGACGGTCGGCGCGGACGAGGACGACGTGTGCTGTCACACCGGCCATCGTTTCCGACGACCGCCGGCATTCCGAGGGCCGGAGCGGTTTTTCAGCCGGGCGCGGGCACGTTTCACCCCCGGGAGGACGCCGCCCCCGACCTAGGCTCGACGGCATGGCCATCGGAGTCCCGGCCGGGAGCCACCTGCACGTGATCACGCCCGGCGACCACTTCTCCCCCTCGACCGGGAGCGCCCTGCCCTCGGTCGTGCACGGCCTCGCGTCCGCGACCCCGCCCGGAGCCCCGCGGTCGGTCGTCGCCGTCGCGCGCGGCACCTACCCCGACCGCTACCCGAGCGCCGACGTCGTCGAGTACGACCCCGTGCCGCAGCAACGCGCCGACCGCTACCGCGACGCCGCGGCGGCGCGCCTTGGCCTGCCCCGGACCGGCGCCCGACGGCCGCTCGCCGCCGCGCTCGCGGACCAGGCGCGGTGGCCCGCCTCCGTGGTCCTCGGCCACAACCTCCCCCAGCTCGTCCCGCTCGTGGACGTCGACCGGCACGCTGCCGTGCTCTACGCGCACAACGAGCTGCTGCGCACGTACTCCCCGCGGGAGGCGGCCCGGGTGCTCGACCCCGCGGGCGCCGTCGTCTGCGTCAGCGGCTACGTCGCCGAGCGGACCGCGGACCGCCTGCCGCCGCGCCTGCGTGACCGCGTTCGAGTGGTGCACAACGGGGTCGACACCGCGCTCTTCCGTCCCGGTGACGCCGAACGGGTCGCCGGGGAGCGGCTGCGGGTCGTGTTCGTCGGGCGCACCGTGCCCGACAAGGGGCCGGACGTCCTCGTGGACGCCCTGCTCCGGCTCCGCCGGCCGGACGTGGTCGCCACCGTCGTCGGCACGCCGCACTTCGCCCCCGGCGCGCCCCTCACCCGGTACGAGCGCGAGCTGCGGGCCGCCGCCCGGCCGCTCGGCGACGCCGTGCGCTGGCTCCCGTTCCGGCCCCGAGACGAGGTGGCCGCCCTGATGCGCGCCGCCGACGTCGTGGTGGTGCCCTCCCGGTGGGCCGAGCCGTTCGCCCTCACCGTGCTGGAAGGGATGGCGTCCGGCGCCGCCGTCGTCGCCGCACGGACCGGAGGCATCCCCGAGGCGGCCGGCGACGCCGGGGTGCTGGTGCCGCCCGGGTCCCCCGACGCCCTGGCCGCGGCCCTGGAGGGGCTCGCCGACGACAGCGTGTTCCTGGCCACGACCCGTGAACGCTGCCTGCGACACGCGCGGGCGCACGACTGGCGTGCGGCGCGGCGGACCCTCGACGTCGTCCTCAGCGACCTCGGCCTGACGTCCGTCAGGCCGGCGGGGATGCCCGCGACCTGAGAGCCGGCGTCAGCCCGGTCCGATCACCAGCAGCCAGTCGCCCGCGCCGTCGGCGTTCCGCCCCGGGGTGTGCATCCGCTCGGTCAGCGCCACAGGAGTCGCCGCCCCGGACGACGGGTCCACCCAGCGCGCCCTCCCCGCGGAGGCGAGCACCGCCAGGTCGAGCCCGAGCACACGCTCCGTCGGGACGTAGACGACGGCGGCGCGACCGTCTGCCGTGGCCGCCGCCGTCGCGCGGTCGCCGTCGAGGACGTCCGTCGTGTCGCCGGTCCGCGCCGCCCCCGCGCCGGAGACGACGAGGTCGTCGGAGGGGTGCAGCTCCCACCAGGGGAGCGCCTCGACCACGTCCCGCACCACGCCGACCTGTCGGAGGCCCGGCGCGTCGAGGCGGCCCTGCCAACCGTCGAGGAACTCCCAGTCGTCGCTGCCGTAGAAGTCCCCCGGCGAACCCGACGTCAGGGCCCACGCGGCCTGACGCCGCAGCGACTCGGGGCTCGTCGGCGGCCCGCCGTCGTTGTTCTCGCCCTCGTAGCCGCCCTCGGCGAAGAGCGCGGGGACGGCGGGCTCGCGGTCGTAGGCCTGCCGGACGGCGTCATAGGCGGGCGGGTAGGAGTAGACGAAGGTGAAGTCCACCCGGGAGGCCCAGTACGGGTCGTCGGTGGAGACGGAGCGCGGGTAGCCCAGCTGGATCGAGAACGGCCGGTGGTCTCCCGTGTCGCGGATGCCCTGGACCACCTGGTCGAAGCACCGGTCGACGTCGCTGCCGGCCGCCGGGTCGTCCGCCGCGGGGAAGTAGTCCCCGCCCGTCATCCAGACGACGCCGGGCAGGTCGGCTGCCCACGTGCCCACCCGCTCGCCGTAGGTACGGCACTCCTGCTGCGAGGACGGCGAGAACGCGCGACCCACCGTCCAGCCGTCCACCGGGTAGAGGAACACCGACATGCCGCGCTCCGCCGCGGCGGCGAGGGTCGCGTGGGCCCGGTCCCAGTACTCCGGCACCCAGGACAGGACGTCACCGTCCACGAACGGGAGCAGACCGTCCGCGGTCGCGCCGTCGTCGGACGGCCCGCCGTTGGCCGTCGCGCCCAGCAGCGAGACGATCAGGGCGTTGACCGCGCGCCCCTGCCGGTCGTCCAGGTAGGTCAGCGCCTCCTCGGGCGACAGGTCGACCAGCAGCGACCAGGGCGAGTCGCCGCGCACCAGGACCGGCGCCCCGTCCTGGTCGACGAAGTACCGCCCGTCCGGTCCGACGCCCGTGACGAGGTGTGCCCCGTCCGGCGTCTCGGGCGCCGTCGGCGGCGTCGCGGGCAGCTCCGCGGCGACCGGCCCGGCCGTGCCACCGATCCGGCTCGCCTGCCCCTGGTGCTCCCGGTCCCACCACCACGCGGCACCGGCGACCGCGAGCGCGACGACGGCCGTCGTCGCCACGACGGCGACGACCCGGCGTCTCCGCCCGTGCGACGTCTCCCGCGCCACGACGCCGTCCGCTCAGCCCGCGAAGCCGGCGGCGGTCGCGACGTCGCGGGCCATCCCCCGCCACCTCGGCAGCACCCAGCCCGGCACGATCTGCGTCCAGCACCGCGCCTTCTCCCGGAGCGGGAGTCGCGTCGTCGCGACGGCCCGGTACAGCTCGAGGTTGAGCCGCGTCTGCGGGAAGGCGAAGCGGACCCGCGCGGACGGCGCGTGCCACTTCACCTGCTCCTGGCCCTGCAGCGAGAGCTGCTCGGGCACCCGCCGCTGCAGGAACGCCCGGTCGTCGACGACGACGGCCGGCCCCTGACAGAGCAGCTCGGTCAGCAGCACGATGTCGTCGCCCACCATCGGGCGCAGAGGGCGCGCACGGGCGAGCGCCGAGCGCCGGATCACGCCGTACATGACGTGCGACGCCTGCGACCGGAACAACCGGCGCAGCCGCTCGTGCGCGGCGTCGGCGTCCAACCCGAGGTCCGCGTCCCCGAGGCCGTCGGTGACCGTGCCGTCGCCGTCGACCAGCCGGGCCCGCGTCATCGCCAGCACGGCGTCGGGGCGCTCGTCGAGGGCCCGCACGCACGAGGAGGCGAACGTGGGGAGCCAGAGATCGTCCACGGCCGCCCAGCTGAACAGGGGGGCCGCGGACCGCTCGAGGACGCGCCGGTAGTTCCACGTCCCACCGTGGTTCGTCTCGGCGCGGAGGTACCGCACGCGGGGGTCGGCCGCGGCGACGGCCCGGCAGATCTCCTGGGTGCCGTCGGTCGAGCCGTTGTCGGAGACGACGACCTCGAGGTCCTCCAGGTCCTGCGCGAGCAGGGCCTGGAGGGCTCCCTCGAGGAACCGTTCGCCGTTGTACACCGGCAGCCCGAAGGACAGCACAGGGTCCGGCGCGCCCCGCGTCACGGTGTCCCCCGGCCGAGCGACAGCACGCTCTTGGTCACGGTGTACGCCTCGGCGTAGCGGCTGCGGCACTCCATCCCACGCAGGCGCAGGAGCCCGAGGAACACCTCGTGGTCCCACCAGTCGTGAGCCTTCTGGGAGGCGTAGCAGGCGTCGAGCAGCTCGACCTTGCGCCGCGCCAGCGCGTCGGGGACCGGCACGTAGGTCGACGGGCGACCCATGTCGCCGTCCCACTTGGGGATCTCGTAGTGCAGCACGAGGGCGTCGCGCCAGACGGTCGGAGCCATCGTCCCCACCAGCCGGTGGTCCTGGTGCGCGTCGTCGGGCCGCGGCGCCAGCACCAGGTCCGGTGCCGGGACCCGCTCGGCGTGCTCGTGCAGCGCGGCCCGCGCCTCACCCCACCGGTCCGGCAGGCGCCCGTCCGGCAGCCCGCCGAACACGCTCGTCGCGCCGGGGAGGAAGGCCTCGGCGGCGGTGCGCGCCTCGTCCTGGCGGGACAGGTCGCCGGTGAGCGTGAGGTACGCCGCCTCGACACCACCCCGCGCCGCGAGCGCCAGGAGCGTGCCGCCGCAGGCGATCTCGACGTCGTCCGGGTGCGCGGCGAGGCACACCACCCGCAGCGGGCCGTCGGGCAGCGCGAGGCCGATCATCGGGCGGCCCCCGACCACTCGTGCGGGCTGCCGGCGGCGGCTCCGGGAAGCGTCGAGGCGAGGACGTCGCGGAGCCGCTCCTCCTGGGCCGCCAGCCGCCGGGCCGCGTCCGCGAGCACCGGCCTCGTGTCCGGCGCGGGCTCCCGCAGCAGGGCGAGCACCTGGTCCGCCACCTCGTCCGGGTCGAAGCCGTCGACCGTGTGCACCTGGTCACCCTGGCCGAACTGCTCGAGCAGCCGTCCCTGCTTCGCGCCGTAGCCGAGCGACACGGCCGGGACCCCCAGCCGCAGCGCCGTCACGAGGTGGTGGTACCGGGCCGCCGCGACGACCCGTGACCCGGCCGTCTCCCGCGCCACGTCCGCCAGCGACCCCGCCTCCACGGCCTCGACGTTGCCGGGGCCGGCCGACGCCGCACGGGCGGCGACCTCGCGGGCGGTCGGCGCGTCCGGCAGCGCGCCACCGAGCACGACGACGTCGGCGCCGGACGCCGCCACCCGCTGGACGACCCGCACCATCCGCGCGACGTAGGCGGCGCGGTCCGCCTCCCCCTCCGCCGTCCCGAGGCCCCGGTAGTCGATGACTCCCACGACGACGCGCGGACGCTCACGGCGGGGGGCGCCGTGGGCCGGGAGCCCGAGGACGAGATCGGGCACCACGTCGAGGGGGCGTCGCACCCCCAGCCGGCGTGCGGCGCGCGCCGACCCGTCGTCGCGCACCGTCACGAGGGTCGCGGCGGAGAGCGTCCAGCGGAACAGTCGCGCCGTCACGGGGTGGAAGGCGGCGTCGACCCCGACCGACAGGGCGAGGAACGGCCGTCGTCGGAGGCGGGCGGCGAGCGCGTACCAGAAGAGGGTGAGCGGGATCCCCCCGGGGGCGATCGCCAGCCCCTCGAAGATCCCGGTGCCGGGCACGACCACGGCGTCCAGGTCGCCGACCGTGCGCCACGCGCGGCGCGCGTCGGCCAGCTTGCCGAGCAGGCCGCCCGCTCCCCCGCGACGGACACCGGGATGGTGCAGCGGCACGGCCGCCACGCCGTGCTCCGCCGTCACCGCCTCGCAGCGGTCGGCGACCACCACCGGGGCCAGCCGGTCGTCGGCACGGAGCACGCCCAGCATCGCGGCGAGCGACGCCTCGTTCCCGAAGTTGTGGACCCCGAACTCGCCCAGCAGCCCGACGTGCACCTTCACCTCGCGCACCGGGAGCTCAGGCACCGGGACCTCACGCGCCGGCACGAGCCGGACCCACGACCTCGCCGACCTCGACCTCGGGCACGCGCCGCGGCGCGGGGCGCGCGCCGCGGTCCCACACCGCCCAAGGCCGGTCGCCCACGCGGTTCATCTCCTCCAGCGCGGAGCGCTCCTTGAGCGTGTCCATCGGCGCCCAGAACCCGGTGTGCGGGTGCACGCGGAAGCGGCCGGCGCGAGCGGCGCGCACGCAGGCGTCCATGACGAGGTCCTCGCCCTCGCCGAGGTAGTCGAAGATGCCCTGCCGCAGCACGAAGTAGCCGCCGTTGATGCACATGCTCATGTCGGCGACGGGCTCCAGGTCGCGCATCGTGCCGTCCGGGTCGTAGCGCACCACGTGGAACGAGTCCTGCGGGGCCACCGCCATGAGCGACCCGACGGCGTCCGTGGCGAGGAAGTCGTCGACGATCCGGTCCATCGGGGCGTCCGTGAGCACGTCGCCGTAGTTGGCGAGGAACACCTCGTCGTCGTCGAGGAACCGCCGCACGCGCCGCAGCCGCTCGCCGATCGCCGTGTCGATCCCCGTGTCGACGAACGTGATGCGCCACTCGCTGATGTCGCTGCTGAGCAGCTCGACGTGCTCACCGCCCTTGGTGAGCACGAAGTCGTTGGAGTGCGTCTCCGAGTAGTGGAGGAAGTAGTCCTTCACGGCGTTCGCGCCGTGCCCCAGCGCGAGCACGAACTCCGTGTGCCCGTAGTGCGCGTAGTACTTCATGATGTGCCACAGGACGGGTCGCGACCCGATCGGCATCATCGGCTTGGGCAGCGAGTCGGGGCCGGACCGCATCCGCATCCCCAGCCCGCCGCAGAACAGCACGACCTTCATGACGTCCCTCCCAGGGCCTGCCCGTCGTCGGGCGTCTGACGGACACGGCGCGGCGCGGCCCGCTCCCGCAGCGCGGGGGCGACGGGCCGGCCGACGAGGAAGCCCTCGGTGCCGCCCGCGTCCAGGGCGGCGGCGTAGACGGGCAGCGCCCCTGCGACGGCCTCGACCGTCCGGTCCACGTCCGCGTCGGTGTGCGCGGCGGAGATCACGAACGACTGCGCCAGCACGCCCCGGCGCAGCAGCTCGGCGAGGAACAGGGTGCGGTACGCCTGCGAGGGCGCGCCGTCGTGGTCGCGGGTGCCGAAGACCAGGCACGCCGGGTGCCCCGACACCGTCACCCAGCCGGTCAGCCCGGCGGCGTCCACCACCTGCTGCACCCCGGCGCGCAGCCGCTCGCCCTGGGCGGCCATCGCGCCGGGCACGTCGCTCGCGGCGTACTCGCGGTGCACCGCCAGCCACGCCGCGAGACCCGCCGCCTCCGCGCCGTGCGTCGTCGAGAGCAGGAAGACGCGGCGCGCGTCCGTCGCGAGCCCGCCGAGCTCCATGAGCTCCCGCCGGCCCGCGAGCGCCGAGACGGCGAACCCGTTGCCGAGCGCCTTGCCCCACGTCGACAGGTCCGGCACGACGCCGTACACGGTCTGCGCGCCGCCGGCGGACCACCGCATCCCGGTGATGATCTCGTCGAACACGAGCACCGTCCCGGTGCGGTCGCACAGGGCGCGCAGCCCCTCCAGATAGCCGGGCGGGGGGCTCGCGTGCGCGGTCGCGGCCTCGAGCACGAGGGCGGCGACGCGGCCCTCGTGCCGGGCGAGCAGCTCCTGGACGGCGGCCAGGTCGCCGTACGGGAAGCGGACCGTGAGGTCACTGATCGCCCGCGGGATCCCGGCGTCCATCGGGGTCGTGCCGATGAACCAGTCGTCGGTGGAGAAGAACGGGTGGTCCGCGCAGACGGCGACCAGGTCGCGGCCCGTGGCGGCGCGCGCCAGCCGGACGGCCGCGGTCGTGACGTCGGAACCGTTCTTCGCGAACTTCACCATGTCGGCGCCCGGCACCTGTGCGCAGAACGCCTCGGCGGCCTCCAGCTCCCACCGGCTGGGCCGGGAGAAGCTCACGCCGTCGGCGATCGCCGCCGTCACGGCGTCCACCACGGGCCGGAAGCCGTGGCCGAGCGTGACGCTGCGCAGCCCCATCCCGTACTCGACGTACTCGTTGCCGTCCACGTCCCACACGTGCGCGCCCGCGCCCCGCGCCAGCACCGGGGCCATGCCCTCCGGGTACTGGTCCGCCCCGCGGGCGTAGGTGTGCGCGCCGCCCGGCACGAGACGGTGCAGCCGGGCCTGCGCGGCCGTCGACCGCTCGAAGGAGCGAACGGGCTCCGCGGGCTGCGTCGGGTCGGGCTGCATCTGGTCGGGCTGCGAAGCGTGCTGCGCCAGCTGTGTCATGGTGCCCCCGGGTGCGGTCGGGAGGTGGGTCGTGAAGCCTGGTGGGGCCGGCAGGGGGCCGGCCCCGCCGCCAGTCTGCGGCGCGTCCCGGCGGCGTTGAAGGCCCCGCGGGCCTTTTCATCCGGGACCCCGGCCGACTTCACCCGACCGGGTCGCGCCCGCTTTCGTAGCGTGTGGACATGCAGGTGCTGCCCACCACCCTCGACGGGGTGCTGATCCTCGCCCCCACCCCGCACCGCGACGAGCGCGGGCTGTTCACGCGCACGTTCGACACCGCCACCGCCGAGCGCGCCGGCCTCGACCCGGCGGCGTTCGTGCAGGACAGCCAGTCCCGCTCGCGGCGCGGCGTCGTGCGCGGGCTGCACGGTCGCGTGGGGGGCGGCGAGGCCAAGCTGGTGCGCGTCGCGCACGGCGCCGTGCACGACGTCGTCGTCGACGCCCGGCCCGGCTCGCCGACGTTCGGCCGGTGGGAGGCGTTCCGGCTCGACGACGTCGACTTCCACGTCCTGTACGTGCCGCGCGGCTGCCTGCACGGCCACCAGACGCTCACCGACACCGCGGACGTCTGCTACCGCATCGACGCCGAGCACGACCCCGCCGAGGACGTCGCCGTGCACCACCTCGACCCCGACCTCGGGGTCCGGTGGCCGCTGCCCGTCTCGCTCGTCAGCGACCGCGACGCCGCCGCCGGGTCGTGGGTGGCGCTCGTCCAGCAGCTCGGCGGCGCGACGTCGGGGCCCGGCGCAGACGTGCTGTAGGCCGACGCGGGCACGTGCGGCACGCCCCTCCCCGGGGACGCACCGCGGCGTGGCGCCGCGGCGAACCTGCCCCTCCCCCTGGGGACGACCGACTCCTCCACAGGTCTCGCCGGCACCCGGGACGGTTCGAACGTCCGTTCGATAGCGTCCTTCGTGTCACGGCGCGCCGACCGAGGAGGGACGATGCCCGCCACCACCGCCCCTGCTCCGGTACCCGCCGTCCCGGCACTGCCGAGAGCCACACCGGCGTCCCGGCTGCTCGATGCCCTGGCCACCCTCGAGGGCGGGCTCGCCGCGCTCGCGGCGGCCGTCGAGGAGGGCGGCCTGCACGACGTCGGCCGGGACGTCCTCGAGCAGGCATCCGGCCGGCTCAGGACGCTCGGCACCCGGGTGGACGCCGCCCGGTGGCGCGTGCTGCCCGCGCTGGAGTCGGACGGCCGGTGGTCGCTCGACGGGTCACGCACGTTCGCGCACTGGCTCGCCCGCGCGGAGAACGTCGGGCTGGTTACCGCGCGCCGCGACGTCCGCACGGCCCACGCCCTGCGCGACGTCCTCCCGGCGACCGGTGCCGCCGCGCTCGACGGTCGGCTCGGCGCCGACCACCTGCGCGCCATCGTCGACGTCGCCCCGACCTCCGAGGCCCGCCGCGACGCGCTCGTCGCCCCCGCGCCGACCGCGAGCGAGACGGACGGCGAGACGATGGACGACGAGAACCCGGAAGCGCCGGACGCCGCCCTCGCCCCACCGACCGGCGAGGAGCACCTGCTCGCCACCGGCTCCTGGTACACGCCCGCGCAGTTCCGCCGTCTGGTCCGGCGGTTCGCGTACGTGACGGACCCGGAGTCGGACGAGCGGGGGCTACGCGCACGCCCGCGAGAAGGAGTTCGTCGACCTGTCGCCCACGTGGGACGGCTACCACCTCGCCGGGTTCCTCACGGAGGAGCACGGCCAGGTGCTGCGCGCCGCCCTCGACGCCGTGTCCGGCCGGCCCGGCGCCGGGGAGACCCGCACGCCCGCGCAACGACGCGCCCAGGCCCTCGCCGACCTCGCACGCGTCACCCTCGACACGGGCAGCGTGGGGTCGGGATCCGCCGTGCGGCCCCACCTGACCGTCACCGTCTCGGTCACCGAGCTCCGCCGCCTGCTCTCCAGCGGCGGTGCCATCGACGTCGGCTCCTCCACCACGAGCTGGGCCGAGTCGCTCGGCGTCGACCCCGCCGAGTTCGTCGACGGCCGCGGCCCGCTGCCCCCGTCCCTCCTGCGCCGCATCGTGTGCGACAGCGAGGTGACGCGGGTCGTCCTCGGCCCGGAGTCGCAGGTGCTCGACGTCGGGCGCGCCCGGCGCACCGTCACCGGCCAGCTCAGGCGCGCCGTCGTCGCCCGCGACCGGCGGTGCACCTGGCCCGGCTGCGACGAGCCACCCTCGCGCTGCGAGGTCCACCACGCCGTGACTCACTGGGCGGACGGCGGCAGCACGTCCGTCGACAACTCCGCCCTGCTGTGCTGGCACCACCACGACCGCGTCGACGCGCTCGGCATCACCATGCGTCGCGACGGCGGCACGTGGCTCTTCACCGACCGCCACGGACGCCCGGCGTTCGGCACCGCACCACCACGTGCCGCGGCGGCGTCGAACCCCCGGCACCCGGAAGCACCCGCGGCCCGGGCACCCGCGGCCCGAGAGCCCGTGACGCGGATACCCGTGGCTCGGGACCCCGTCGCGGTCGCGACGCTCAGCGACGGTGACCGCGGTCGCGGCTGAGCGGCTCGACCTCGACGGGCTCGGGCTCCGCGACCACCCAGCGACCCCCGAGCGCCTCCACCTCCGGATGCGCGAACCGCACCTCGTCGAGGAGGTCGGGCACCAGCAGCAGCACCCGGTCGGGGCGGATCTCGGCGAGGATGTCGGGCCCGAGCACGGGCACCCGCGGCCCCGGGCCGCCCGGCATGGACCTGCCTCGCTTCGCCGGGGACGCGTCCACCACGGCGAGCACGTCGTCGGCGGTGACCCCGGCGAGCGCGAAGAGCGCGACCGCGCGCGACGCGGCGCCGTAGGCGACGACCTTCCCCTCGCTCGCGTCGAGCCAGTCACGGAGCGCCGCCGCCGACCGGGCCACCTGCCGTTGGAGCACCGACACGACCGCCGGCTCCGTGGTCCCCGCCGCGGCCTCGGCCGCCAGCTCGGTGGCGACGAGGTCGCCCGCGGCGCGGGCGTGCCGGCGGGCGGGCTGCGACCCCTCGCGCGCCAGCGCGAGCAGCCGCGTCCCGCCGTACAGCGGGTAGCGCCACAGCCCGACCGGCACGAGACCGGTGCTGCGCGCCATCTCCACGAGCACCGTGAGCGAGTAGTACGCGAAGTGCCCGTGCCGCAGCGCGTTCCAGGTGCCGTCGCGCACGATCACGGACAGCGGGTGCACGTGCAGCGCGACGACGCCGTCGGGGGCGAGGGAGTCGAGGCGCAGGTTCCACGCCGCACGCTGGTCGGGCTCGTGCATGAGGCCGAGAGAGTCGACGACGAGGTCGGCGGCGAGCCCCGGCACCGTGCCGGGGCCGTCGAGCAGCACGGCGTCGGGCACGATCTCGTGCACGCGTGCCGACCAGGAGCCCCCGTGCGGGGAGCGCATCTCCTCCACCCAGGTCCCCGGGCCCAGCAGCCCGCCGCCGACGAGGTCGGCCACCCCCGCCCGCGCCTGCGTGACGAGAGCGGCGGGCTCTACGCCGCGCGGCTCCTCGGGACCGGTCGGGTCCTCCTCGAGCTGGGCCAGGCGGCACCGGTCGCACATCACCATGCGCAACGGGTGCACCGGGTCGGGGAGGGGCGCCTCCGGCTCGGGGAACAGGTCTGCCGCGGGCTGCGCGCCCAGGTCGAGCACCACCGTGGCGCGGTCCGACCGGCACCACCGGCAGCGCCAGCCCGCTACGACGGCGCTCACGTGCCCGGCTCGAAGACCTCGAGGCGGGGCAGGAAGGTCACCAGCCGGCCGCCCCAGTCGGCGACGTGGGCGAGCTGGGCCGAGATCTCCCGCCGCAGGTTCCACGGCATGACGACGACGTAGTCCGGCCGGGCGGCGTCGAGCGCCTCGGGAGCGTGGATGGGGAGGTGCATGCCGGGGGTGAACCGGCCGTGCTTGTAGGGGTTGCGGTCGACGGCGAACTCGATCAGGTCGGAGCGCACGCCGCAGTGGTTGAGCAGCGTGTTCCCCTTGCCGGGCGCCCCGTACGCCACCACCCGCTTGCCCTCGCGACGTGCGGTGAGCAGGAAGCGCAGGACGTCGTCGCGCACGGCCGCGACCTGCTCCGCGAAGCCCGCGTGCCCCTCCAGGGTGTGCAGGCCCGCGGCGGCCTCGGCGGCGAGGACGCGGGCGACGGCGGCGGAGGGCTCCGGCGCGGCGCCGTCGGATCCTGTCCCGGCCTCGGGGGTCGGCACGGACCACGTGCGCAGCGAGCCGCCGTGGCTGGGCAGCTCGTCGACGTCCACCACGGTGAGCCCGGCGGCGGCCAGGACGCGCTGCGTCGTGAGGAGCGACAGGTAGCTGTAGTGCTCGTGGTAGATCGTGTCGTACTCGTTGCCCTCGACCAGGCGCAGCAGGTGCGGGATCTCGATCGACACGCGCCCGTCGTCGGCGACGAGCTGCCGCAGGCCACGCGAGAAGTCGACGATGTCCGGCACGTGCGCGAAGACGTTGTTGGCGACGACGAGGTCCGCGGGCCCGTGCTCGGCGCGCACGCGCCGCCCCGTCTCCTCGCCGAGGAACTCCACGACCGTGGGCACACCGCGCTCGACCGCGGCCGCGGCCACGTTGCCCGACGGCTCGATGCCGAGGCAGCGGATCCCCCGGTCGACGACGTGCTGGAGCAGGTAGCCGTCGTTGCTCGCGACCTCGACGACGAACGACCGCTCCGGGGTGAGGCCGAGGCGCCCGACGGCGTCGTCGACGTACCGCCGTGCGTGCTCCACCCACGACGCGGAGTAGGAGGAGAAGTAGGCGTAGTCGTCGAAGATGTCCTCCGCCGGCACGTAGGCCGGCAGCTGGACCAGCAGGCACTGCTCGCACACCCGCACGTGCAGGGGGTAGAAGACCTCGGGGCCGTCCACCTCCTGCGCGGTCGGGTAGCTCTCGCACGGCGGCGACATCCCGAGGTCCACGAACGTGCGGGTGAGCGGGGCGCCGCAGAGCCGGCACGACGGCGCGGGCACGGCGGAACCCTCGGGCGCGGCGGACCTCTCGGGCGTGGCGGCATGCCGCGGCGCCGACACGGCGGTCATGCCCGCACCGCCGTGGTGCGCAGGTTCTCGAGGTCCAGGGCGCCGCTGGCGGCGAGCTCGCTCACCCGGTGCAGGCGCACGAAGCGCGGGCCCTCGAAGTCGTCGGCGGTGAGCCCGAACCGGTGCACGTCCTGCCAGATCTGCCGGATCCCGTCCCGCACCGTCCAGCGCGGTGCGGCGGCGGGGAGCTCGGTGCGGATGCGCGTGAAGTCGACCCGGTAGTTGCGGGTGTCCGCCCCGGCCCCCGCGGCGAACGTCACGGGCGCCCCGGTGACGTCGCTGACCTGCTCGGCGACGGTGCGGATCTGGACGACGTCCTCGTCACGGCCCACGTTGAAGGCTCGGTCGTGCACCACCTCGCGGGGGGCCTCGAGCGCGGCGAGGAAGGCCCGCGCGATGTCCTCCACGTGCACGAGGGGGCGCCACGGCGTCCCGTCGGACGCCAGCCGCACCTCCCCGCGCGTGTACGCGGTACCGGTGAGGTTGTTGACCACGATGTCGGCGCGCAGCCGCGGCGACGAGCCGTACGCGGTCGCGTTGCGCAGGAACGTGGGCGAGAAGTCGTCGTCGGCGAGCGCGGAAAGGCCGCGCTCGGCCTGGATCTTCGACTCCCCGTACGGGGTGACGGGGTGGAACTCGGCACCCTCGTCGACGGGCTCGTCGCCCGCCGCGCCGTACAGGGAGCACGACGACGAGAACAGGAAGCGGGTCACCCCGGCCGCCTTCGCCGCCCGCGCCATGCGCACGGCCCCGTCGGTGTTCACCGAGTAGGTGGCCTGGGGGTTCAGGTGCCCCAGCGGGTCGTTGGAGATGGCCGCGAGGTGGATCACGGCGTCGAAGCCGGCGAGGTCCTCGGGCCGCGCGTCCCGGACGTCGCCGGTGCGCTGCTCGTACCCCGTCACCGGAGGGCCGAAATCGCAGCCGTCGTACCAGCCGGCGTCGAAGCCGACCACCTCGTGGCCTGCCGCCTGCAGGAACGGCACCAGCACCGCACCCACGTACCCGCGGTCACCATCGACGAGCACTCGCATCGTCCGTCCCCCGTCGTCGTCCGGCCGGTCCCGCGGGCAGGGAAGCCCTCGGGCCGGTGGCTTCACCGCCGCCTCGACGCTAACCAGCAGCCGCCTCCCACCGTGAGGGTTGCCCGGGGTGAAAAGCCTCGTCACCCGGGTGATTCCGGGCCTGCGACGTTCCCCGGCCGCACCCCGGCGACGAGGATCGGGAGCCATGAGGATCCTGCGCATCTCCCACAGCGCGGTGGTCGACGCGTGGCGCGGCCGCGAGGCCGAGCTGCGCCGGCGCGGCGACCACGTCCGCGTCCTCACGGCCGCCGTCTGGGACGAGGGCGGCCGCGACGTGCGCCCCGCGCCCTCGCCGGACGAGGAGCTCGAGACCGCGCGCACGTTCGGCAGGCACCCCGCCCTGTTCCTCTACGACCCGCGGGCCCTGTGGCGGGTGCTCGGCGAGCAGTGGGACGTCCTCGACATCCACGAGGAGCCCGTGGCGCTCGCGACCGCCGAGATCCTGGGCGTCCGCGCCGCGCGGCGGCTCGTGGACGCGGCGCGCGGGCGGCGCTCCCGCCCCGCGCCGTACCTCCTCTACTCCGCGCAGAACCTCCTCAAGCGGTACCCGTGGCCGTTCCGGGCGCTCGAGGCGGCCGCGCTGCGCGGCGCCGCCGCCGTCGTCACCTGCAACCACGACGCCGCCCGTATCGTGCGCTACAAGGGCGCCCGGGGGCTGGTCGAGCGGATCCCGCTCGGTCTCGACACCACCGTGTTCTCTCCCGCCGACGAAGCAGAGCTCGGGAGGCGGCCAGCCGGGCCGCGCACGCCGGGACGGGTGCGCGTCGGGTACGCCGGGCGCCTCACCGCCCAGAAGGGGGTGGACGTGCTCCTCGCGGCCGTCGCCCGGGACGAGGCGCTGGACCTCGTGGTGGCGGGCGCCGGTCCGGAGGAGGCGAGGCTGCGGCGGATCGCCGCCCCGTGGGGCGACCGCGTCGACTTCCTCGGCCCGCTCGACACCGACGACCTTCCCGCCTTCTACCGCGGGCTGGACGTCCTGGTCGTGCCGTCGAGGCACGCCCCGGGCCTGGCCGAGCAGTTCGGCCGCGTGGTGGTCGAGGCGATGGCGTGCGGCACCCCGGTCGTGGCGACCCGTGTCGGCTCCGTGCCGGACCTCGTCGCCGGCGCCGGTGTCCTCGTGGCACCGGACGAACCCGATGCCCTGCTGGACGGGATCCGGCAGGCGACCCACCCGCGGACCGCGCGCACGCTGCGCCTGGCCGGGCTCGATCGTGCACGCGAGTGCTCGTGGCCCGAGGTCGCCCGTCGGTACCGCGCGGTCTACGAGGCGGCCCTCGGCGCGCCGGCACGCGACCACGGTCCGGCCGCGCACGAAGGCACGGCAGGTCGGCCGGCCCCCCGCGTCGAGGTGGTGGTCGTCGCCTACGGCCACCCCGACCTGCTGCGCTCCGCGCTCGAGCCACTGGCGGGAGCCTTTCCGATCACCGTGGTCGACAACTCGTCCGACCCGCGGCACCGCGCGCTCGCCCAGGTCTTCGGCGCCGCCTACCACGACCCCGGGCGCAACCTCGGGTTCGCGGCGGCCGTCAACGTGGCGCTCGCGCACCGGCAGGACCCCGGAGCGGACGTGTTCCTCCTCAACCCCGACGCCGTCGTCGGGCCCGAGACCGTCGCGACGCTCCACGAGGCCCTGCACGCGGACCCCGGGCTGGCGAGCGTCGGCCCCTCGCAGGTCGACGGCGCGGGCCGACCGGGACGCGTCGTCTGGCCGTTCCCCTCTCCGGCGCGGGCATGGCTGGAGGCCGCCGGCCTCGGCCGGCTCCGGCTGCCACGTGAGCGCACCTTCGTCATCGGCTCCGCGCTGCTGATCCGCGCAGCCGCGCTGCGCGGTGTCGGCGGGCTCGACGAGCGGTTCTTCCTCTACGCCGAAGAGACCGACTGGGCGTACCGGGCCGACCGGCAGGGCTGGCGACACGCCCTCGTGCCCACCACCGAGGTCGTGCACGAGGGCGCGGGCACGGGTGGTGACGTCCGGGTCCGCGAGCTGCACTTCCACGCGTCGCAGGAGCGCTACCTGCGCAAGCACTATGGTGCGGCTGGCTGGACCGCTGCCCGTGCCGGTCTCGTCGCGGGTGCGGTGCTGCGCTCCGCCGCGCTGCGCGGGCCCCGCCGGGAGCACGCCCAGCGGCGTCTGCGCGCGTACCTCGGCGGGCCGGCGTCGCTGGAGGACCGCGAAGCGGTGCCGTCGTGAGCGCCGGCGGGCCCGGCGCCCACCACCTGCGCCCGCGGACGAGCGGGGAGCCGCGGACGGGCATGAAGACGGGCATCGAGTCGAGCCTGCTGTCCACGACGCGCGTCGCGACGTGGGCCGCGGTCCTCGGCGTCGTCGTCCTCGCGGCGACCTACGTGCTCGCCCACGATCTCACCCTCGGGGTGGCCGTGACCTCCGTCGCGGTGCTGGCCTGCGTGATGCTCTACGACCCCTCGCTGGTCCCCGTGGTCGCGATGCCCACCTTCGTCGTGGCCGAGCGGGTGGGCGGGGACTCCCTGAACATGTCGCTGGGCGACGTGACCCTGTTCGCGACCTTCTGGGTCGCCGTCCTCTTCTCACCGCGCCCGTTCACGCCCGCCCTGCGGTCCATGCTCTGGCTGTCGGCGGTGTACCAGCTCGCGACGCTCTTCGCCGTCGTCGCCACCCCCTTCGCCCAGAACTCGATCGAGTGGTTCCACGCGTGGCTGCTGGTGGGCGGGGCCCTGGTCGTGGGCTGGGCGGTGGGGCGGTCCGGGCACGCGACGCTCGGGCTGACGCTCCTGACCGTGTTCGTGCTCGCGATCGCGCTCGACGCCTGCGCGACCGCCGCCGTGCAGCTCGCGCAGGGCGACGTGTCGCCGGTCTACCCGAGCTGGCCGTTCGAGCTGCACAAGAACCTCGCGGGCCCGATCTTCGCCTCGGTCGCCCTGCTCGTCTTCGTGCGTCAGCCGTGGCTGCGGTGGCCGGCCTGGTTCCGGGTGCCGGCCTTCTACCTGCTCGTGCTCGCGCTCATGGCCGTGCAGTCTCGCCAGGCGATCGTCGGCCTGGGTGTCGGCCTCATCGTGCTCGCGCTGCGTGCCGGGCGCGGACGCCGCCAGACCCCGATCCTCATGCTGCTCACCATGGCCCCCGCCGCCATCTTCGTCGCGAGCCGGGTGCAGGACGACCTCTCCGGCGACGACCCGTTCAACTCCACGGCGTTCCGCGCCGTGGGCATCGAGGGCGGGTTCGACGTCTGGCGGGAGCACCTGTGGTTCGGCGCCGGGCTGCGCTGGTGGACCGTGGGGCCCGAGCTCGGGTTCCAACCGCCCAACGCGGTCGCGGAGGTGCTGTCCTCGGTCGGCATCGTCGGCCTCGCCGGGTTCGCGGTCCTCATGCTGGGCACGCTCGTGGTCGCGTGGCGGATGGACCGCCGGTTCGGGACGCTCGCCGTCGCCCTGCTCGCGTCGCGCCTCGTGGCGAGCCAGTTCGACCAGTTCTGGGTCGCGATCATCGTGTCCCTGCCCTTCCTGCTCGTAGGGGTCTGCCTGGGCGCCGAAGGGTTCGCGAAGGCGCCAGGAGCGCCCCTCCTCGACGACCGGCCGGCGCGCGTCCGTCGACGCGCGGCGCGAGCCGCCCTGGCCCCGGTGGAGCAGCCGGTCCCGGCGCAGGGCGAGGAGCTCCTGCTCCCCGGTGGCCGCTCATGAGGATCACGCACGTCGTCGTGACGGACGCGTACGCCGGCGTCGAGGCCCACGTCGCGCGCCTCGCGCGGGCGCAGGCGCGGGCGGGCCACGTCGTCGCGGTGGTGGGCGGTGCGGAGGAGCCGATGCGCGCCGTCGTCGGCGACGACGTCGAGCTCAGGCCGGGGTCGACGGTCGCCCGGGCGCGACGCTCGCTCGTGCGGGGGCCGCAGCCGGACGTCGTCCACGCGCACATGACGGCGGGCGAGCTCGCGGCGTGCCTCGTCCCCCGGGTGCTCCTGCACCGCGTGCCGCTCGTCGTGACGCGGCACTTCGCCCTGGTCCGGGGGCGCAGCGCCGCCGGCCGCGTCGCCGCGCCGGTGATCCGTCGCACCGTCGCCGCCCAGATCGCGATCAGCGCCTTCGTGCAGGACCGCATCGACGGCCCGAGCCGGGTGGTGGTCGCAGGCCTCGAGGAGCGACCGCACCCGCGCGGCGCGGCGCTCCGGTCGCCCGTGGTGCTGATCGCGTCCCGGCTCGAGCCGGAGAAGCGGGTCGACTCCGGCGTCCGGGCGTTCGCGGCGTCGGGGCTCGCCGACCGCGGCTGGCGCCTGCGGGTCGCCGGGTCGGGCTCGCTCGAGGTGGCGACCAAGGAGCTCGTGAGCGAGCTCGGGCTGGACGGGGCCGTCGATCTCCTCGGCCACCGCGACGACGTGCCCGCGCTCCTGGCCGACGCGGGACTCTTCCTCGCCCCGACCCCCGGCGACGGCTTCGGGCTGAGCGTGCTCGAGGCCATGGCGAGCGGCGTCCCGGTCGTGGCCGACGGCTCCGGCGGGCACGTCGAGTCCCTCGGCTCCGCCGGCGGACCCGGCCTGTACGCCACCGGGGACGTCGACGACGCGGGGCGGCGGCTGCGCGCCCTCGCGGACGACCCCCGCCGGCGCGACCGCTACGGCGCCGCCCTGCAGGCCCGGCAGCAGGCCGAGTTCTCCGTCGCACGCCAGGCGGCCGCCACCGAGCGCGTGTACCGGCAGGTGCTGTCGTGACACCGGTCCGCGAGACCGTCGGCCCCGACATCGTCGTGATGTCGCTCGAGCCGTGGGACGACGTCTGGCGGCGCAACCAGTACCTCGTCGCCGGTCTCCTGCGCGAACGCCCGTCGGCCCGGGTGCTCTTCGTCGAGCCGGTCAGCGACCCTGTGCACGCCGTGACCCGTGGCGCCCGGCCACGGCCCGGTCGAGGGCTGCGGCCCGCCCCGGACGTCGAGGGCGTCGGCCCGCGCCGCCTCTGGCTGCTCGAGCCGACCAAGCTGCTGCCCCGGCGGGTCGCCCCGCACGGCGACGAGCGGCGCGCGGCCGTCGTCGTCCGGGCCGCGCGCCGCCTCGGGCTGACACTGCCGGTGCTGTGGGTCAACGACCCGTACGGCGCCACGCTGGCGCGCGTCAGCGGCTGGCCCACCCTGTACGACGTCACCGACGACTGGACGGCGGCCACGCGCGGCCCGGCCGAGTCCCGCCGGGTCGCCGAGTCGGACCGTTACCTGGTGGAGCACGCCGCGGCGGTCACCGTCTGCTCCCCCACGCTCGCGGCCCGCAAGGCCGACGCCCGCTCGGTCGTGCTGGTCACCAACGGTGTGGACGTCGAGCGGTACCGGCGCCCGGCGGCTCGCCCGGCGGACCTCCCGCCGGGCGCGACGGCCGTCTACGTCGGCACGCTGCACGCCGACCGGCTCGACGTCGGGCTCTGCGAGGACACCGCCCGCGCCCTCGACGGCGTGGGCTCCCTGGTGCTCGTCGGCCCGGTCTCGCTGGAGCGGCCCGACGTCGAGCGGCTCCGCCGGGCGGGCGTGACCGTCCTGGGTGCCCGACCGTTCGACGCGGTGCCGGCCTACCTCCAGCACGCCGACGCGCTCGTCGTCCCGCACGTCGTCGACGACTTCACGGACAGCCTCGACCCGCTCAAGCTCTACGAGTACCGGGCGGTGGGGCGGCCCGTCGTGTCGACGCCCGTGGCCGGCTTCCGCGACACCGCCGACCCGCGAGTCGCCGTCGCGTCGCCGGAGGGGTTCGCCGCCGCCGTCCGGGACGCGCTCGCGGAGCCGTCGCGCGGGCCGGCCGCGCCGCTCGACGAGGACAGCGGCACGGACCCCGAGCCCATCCCCACCTGGGTGCGCCAGGTGGCCCTCATGTCCGACGTCGTCGAGGCCGTCCGGCGACCCGCTCCCACACCTCGGTGAGGGCCCGCGCGGTCCCGCGGGCGGGGAACCGCCGGGTCGCGTCGTCGTACGCCGCCCGGGCGCGCCGCTCTGCCGCGCCGGGGTCGTCCAGCACGGCCAGGAGCCCGGCCGCGAGCGCCTCCACGTCGCCCGGCGGGACGAGCAGGCCCAGGTCCCGGCCGGGCGGCCGGACGATCTCCGGGACGCCGCCCGCGTCGGTCGCGACCACGGGGACGCCGCGCACCATCGCCTCGACCACCACCTGCCCGAAGGGCTCGGGTACGGGCGAGGCGTGCACGCAGACCGACAGCCGGTCGAGCTCGTCGGCCGGGTCGTCGCTGAACCCGACGACGTCGACGGCGCCGTGCAGCCCGAGCCGGTCGATCTCCGCGTCGACCGCGTCCGCGTAGGCGTCGGCCCCGAACAACGCGCCCCCGACCAGGCGGAAGCGCACGTCGGGGCGGCGGTCGAGCACCGTCCGGGCGGCCCGCACGAGCTCGAGCTGCCCCTTGGTCGGGCTGAGCCGGCCGACCAGGCCCACCACCGGGCGCTCCGGCGGCACGCGGGCGTCGTACGCCGGCACCGCCTGGTCCGGCGCGTACCCGGGGTGCGCGACGGTGAGGTCGCGCACCCCCGGGAGCGTCCGGGCCGTCGCCTCCGAGTTCGCGACGACCGCGCGCGGGCCCCGGCGGGCCAGCGCGCGCAGGAGCCGCACCGCCACCGGCGGCAGGTAGTCGTCGGCGATCCGGTCGTGGACGTGCCACACCACCGGGACCCGGCACCACCGGGCCGCGAGGAGCCCGACGACATCGGCGCGCAGCGAGTTGGTGTGCACGACGTCGGCGTCCGCGCGCCGGAGCACCGCGGCCACCCGGACCACGAGCCGGGCGGTCTCGCCCACCGCGAGCACCGCGCGCCAGGATCCGCCGAGCGCGTGCCGGTCCATACCCCGCGACCGCGCCCCGGCGTGGACCACGAGCGTCCGCACTCCGGCCGCCCGCAGCCGCTCGACGAGCGGGCCGTCGTCCAGCACGACCGCGCGGAGCTCGACGCGGCTCGGGTCGAGCTCCGCGGCCAGCCGAAGCAGCGCCAGCTCCCCTCCGCCCAGCGCCGCGGTGTGGTCGACGACCACGACGCGCAGCGGCCGCTCGGCAGCGCCCGGTGGCACCGTCACGACGAGCGCGCGGTCCGCAGCAGCCGGCCGATCGTGGGCGCGACCTGCGCGGGCGTCGGCGGCTCCTGCTCCGCGGACGGCGGTGCGGCCACGGTCGCGACCCGGACCCCCGTGGGCGGGAACGCCGGGGGGCGGACCGGCGTCGGCGGTGTGACGGCCCGCGCGGGGCCTGACTCGTCGCGCGCCGGGGCCGGGGACGCGTCGTCGTCCGAGCCGGTGAGCGCCCGGTCGTCCGGCGTGCCCTGCGGACCGCTCGGGGTGCGGTCCGCCGTCTCGTCGACGGGGTCGGGCACCGCGGCGGACGGACCGTCGGACGGGTCCGACTCGACGGGCTCGCCGTAGGTCGACGCGTAGACCATCCGGCTGTCGCCCTTCACCCCGGCCAGCGCGACGCCGGTGAGCGGTACGCCGTTGATGCGCAGCCGCTCGGCCGCCTCGGCGAGGACGCTCCGCGCGGTCCGGCCGGCGGTGGCGACGAGGACGACGCAGTCCGCGTAGGCGCCGAGGATCGTGGCGTCCGCCGCCGCCAGCACGGGCGGCGCGTCGATGACGAGCACCTCGCCGGCGTCCCGCGCCGCCTCGACGGTCGCACGGACCCGGTCCGTCGCCAGGTAGTCCGCAGGGTCCATCGTCGGGTCGTGGAGGGCGAGGAAGCGGAGGTTGGGCACCTGGGTGGGACGCAACCCGTCCGGACCGGTGCCCGGACCGTTCGGGCGCGGCAGGAGGTCCTCCAGGTCCGGACGACGCAGGTCGCCCGACACCGCGACGGTGGCCCGCCCGCTCATGGCCCACGACGCCGCGAGGTTGGCGGCGATGAACGGCCGCGGCGCGTGCGGGTCGGTGGCCGTCACGACGACCACGGCGTGCTCGCGGTCCTGCATCGCCACGTGCAGGGCGGTGCGCAGCTCCCGGATCGACTCGGTGAACGGGGAGGCGACCCGGCTCGAGATCGGCAGCACCGGGGTGCGGCGGTACGACTTGGCGGCCCGGGTCACCCCGTAGAGCTCTGCAAGGACCGGGACGCCGGCCGCGGCCGCGGCGTCGGCACGGCCACGCAGCCGGGAGTCGAGGGCCCGGCGGGCGAGGGCGAGGCCGACCCCGATCGCGAGCCCGGCGAGCGCGCCGAGAAGGACGATGCTGGCCCGCGGCAGCCCCACCACCACGGCTGAGGAACCGGTGGCGGGAGTGAGGATCTGGGCGGGCGTCACGATCGACTCGAGCGTGCTCCTGCTGGCCGACAGGGTCTGGTACTGGTCGATGATGGTGGAGCGCTCCGCGCCCGCCAGGGGGTCCTTGGGCTTGTCCTTCACCTGCTTGTCGACCGCGTCGAGCTGGCCCCGCAGCGCGTCGCGGCGGGCGTCGATCTCGGCGATCTGGTCGTCGATGACGCCGGGCAGGCTATCGACGTAGGCGGACGCCACCGCGTTCGCCAGCACGACCGCGTCGCCCGGGGCGCCCGCCGTGGTGGTGACCGCCATGACCTGCGTGGAGGCGTCGAACGCTCCCGAGACCTGGGCGGCGAGCGCCTTCGGGTCCGCTCCCGCGGCCACGCCCTCGGCCACCACCTGGAGCACACCGGGCGCCTCGACGAGCCCCGGGTCGGTGTCGACGCTCGTGGTGGTGGCCGCCGGCGACGTGCTGTCGCCCAGCTCGACGGCGTTGATCTGGACCGTCGCGGTCGCCTCGAACACCTCGGGCTTGCGGTCGGCGTACACCCACGCGGCGGCCAGCGCGAGCACGACCGACCCGATCAGGAGGTACTTGCCCTCCCACATCACCCGCAGGAACTCCCGGACGGTCATCGGCCCCCTACCTCCCCCTGTGTCCCCGGCACCCCGGCCGCCACGGCCTCCTGCGCCACCACGTCCTGCAGCCGGGCGACGAACGCGTCCCGGGAGAACCCCTTGACGTGCACGCCGATGGCCTCCTGGTCCCAGGAGCGGGCGAGCGCGGCCTCGATCCCCTCGGCGACCGGCGCGGCGTCCGGGCGGTCCACGTACAGCCCGGTCACGCCGTCGACCACGGTGTCCAGGTAGCCGCCGGTGCCGAGCGTCACCGCCGGGACGCCGAACGCCGCGGCCTCCAGCGGCGTGAGCCCGTAGTCCTCGTACGACGTGGCCACCAGCAGCGACGCGTGGCCGTACAGCCACCGCAGCTGCGCGTCGTCGACCTTGCCGACGAACCGGACCCTCTCGTCCGCCAGCCGTTCGAGCCGCTCGCGGTCGGGGCCGTCGCCGACGACGACGAGGGGCAGACGGAGCCGTCGCGCTGCCGCGACGACGACGTCGACGTTCTTGTACGGCAGCAGCCGCGCCACGCACAGCAGGTAGCCGGGGGCGATCCCCGGCATCGCGGTCACGGGCCCCTCCGGCTCCATCGCGGGCGGGGGCGGCACGACCTCGGCGTCGATGCCGTAGGCCTCGCGCACGGCGCGCCGGGCGACGGTCGAGACGGCCAGGTACACGTCGGCACGGGCGGCGGCGGCCGTGTCGGACGCCCGCAGCCCGGGGCCGAGGAGGTCGAGCGCGGCGCCGGCGATCCCGGTGCGCCAACGGTCCTTCCAGGCCCGCCCGGAGGCCCCGGAGAGGTACCGGTCGCGCTGGTAGAGCCAGCGCGCGGGCGCGTAGCAGTACACGACCGTGCGCCGCGCGCCGCGGTAGCGGTGCGCCCACCCGCTGGAGCTGGCGAGGAGCACGTCGGCGTCGACGGGCTGGCTCTCGACCGCGCCGCGGAGCAGCGGCAGGGCCAGGCGGTGGTGGCGCCGCAGCGTGCCGACCCGGTCCAGGCGCGACGGGCGCACGTCCACGTCCGCGAACTCGGGGAAGGTCCCGTCGGGGTGGTACAGCGTCGTGTAGAGCGGTGCCGACGGGAAGGCCCGGGCCATCGTCAGCGCCACCCGCTCGGCGCCGCCGCGCTGCGTCAGGTAGTCGTGCGCCAGTGCCACCGTCGGGCCCATGGTTCCTCCTCGTGCGGACGGTCGGGACCGCCCGTCGAGCGTAAGGAGACCGGCGCACGGAAAGGACCCCGCGGCGACCTTTCCACCCGGGTGAAGAGCCCGGTCAGGCCGCGGGCCGCGCCGCGTCAGACGTCCGTGTCAGACCTTCGTGTGGAACTTCCCCTGCGCGGCGAGGAGCCCCTCGGCGAGCACCATCTCCACGGCGTCGGCGGCGTCGTCGACGAGGATGGGCAGGTCCTTGCGCTCGGTGGCGGAGAAGTCCTTGAGCACGTGGTCGGCGGTGTCCATGCGCCCCGGGGGGCGCCCGACGCCGACGCGGACGCGGACGTAGTCCTTGGTGCCGAGGGCCTTGGTGATGTCGCGCAGGCCGTTGTGGCCGCCCTCGCCGCCGCCGGACTTGAGCTTGATGGTGTCGAACGGGATGTCGACCTCGTCGTGCACGACGACGACCTGGGCCGGGTCGACGCCGTAGTACTTCACGAGCCCGGCGACGGGGCCGCCGGACGTGTTCATGTACGTGGTGGGCTTCGCCAGCACGACGCGGGGCCCGGGGCGCCCGCCGGGCAGGACGCCGAGCCGCGTCTCGGCGACGACCGCCTGGGCGCGCGCGTGCCGCGAGAACCGCGCGCCCGTGCGTTCGGCGAGCAGGTCGAGCACCATGTGCCCGACGTTGTGCCGGTTGCCCGCGTACTTCGGGCCGGGGTTGCCCAGCCCGACCACCAGCCAGGGGGTGTCGGTCATCTGCGTTCTCTCTCCGTGGTGCAGCAGGTGGTCGGCCAGCTCAGGGCGCGGACGCGCGAAGGGCGCCCGGAACCGAACGGTACCGGGCGCCCTGGGCGTGAGGCGGTGTCAGCCCTCGGTGGACTCGGCGGCCTCGGTGGTCTCCTCGGCGGCCTCGCCCTCCGCGGCCTCCTCGTCCTCGGCGGCGACCTCGGCGCGCGGCTCGGCGATCTGGACGACGGTCGCCTCGGGGTCGGTGAGCAGCGTGGAGCCCTTCGGCAGCTCGACCTCGCCGGCGGTGACGTGCTGGCCGGCCTCGAGGCCCTCGATGGAGACCTCGACCGACTCGGGCAGGTGGGTGGCCTCGGCCTCGACCGACAGGGTCTGCGCCTCGACGAAGTGGATGGTGCCCGGGGCCGACTCGCCCACGACGTTCACGGTGACGTCGACGGCGATCTTCTCGCCGCGCTTCACGAGCAGCAGGTCGATGTGCTCGATGACGCCGCGGACGGCGTCGCGCTGGATGTCCTTGACGACGGCCATCTCGGACTTGTCGTCCAGCTCGATGGTGAACAGCGCGTTGGAGTGGCGCGTGGCGAGCATCGTCTCGTGGCCCGGCAGGGTGATGTGCAGCGGGTCGGTGCCGTGCCCGTACAGGACGGCGGGGATCTTGTTCTCGCGACGGATGCGGCGGGCGGCGCCCTTGCCGAACTCGGTGCGGGCCTCGGCGGCGAGCTTGATGTCGGACACGTGGATCACTCCTGGGATGTCTGTGCGTGCCGACGGCCAGAGGGAGCCGTCGGCTGTCCACGAGGTGGTGGTCCCCGCGAACTGCGGTTGCGTCGGCGTGGGACACGTGACGGACGCGATCGAGAGCGCGCCGTGGGGGCACCCGCAGAGTGCGGTGCACCGACAGCCGCCCAGTCGATCACGGAAATCCGACGGATCCTGCGCTGAGGGTGGCGGCCGGGTCGCAGGTGCTGGACCTGTACGACCTGGGTGACCGGCGCCCGTCAGACGTCCCTCGCCGAGGCAACCGGACGAGTATAGCCCCCTCGGGACGGGGTGTCAGTGCCGGGCGTCCTCGCCCGCGCGCGCCCGGGCCCGCGCCGCCCCGCGGGGGCGGTAAACGACCTGCGCCTGGAAGACGAACCGCACGACGAAGGCGACGAGGATGAGCACCGCCTGCACCAGCTCGGGGTGCGGCACGGCGCGCTCGACGATCCACCACAGCAGCAGGGTGCGGACCGCGGCCTCGGTGCCGTTGAAGGCGAAGGACCGCACGAAGCGGCCCCAGAAGCCGTGCGCGCCGTCACGCAGGTCGGCGAACACGAACCGCTCCTGCAGCAGGAAGTTGATGACGATCGTCACGGCGTTGGCCCAGATCACCGCGGGGAGGTAGTGCACGCCGAGCCCCTGGAGCCCCGCGAGGATCGCGAGGTTGAGCACGGCGCCGAGCGCACCGATCAGCGCGAACGGGGACAGCCGGCCGAACCGGAGCAGGGTGAGCTGCTGCACGTAACGCAGCCCGTTGGCGACGGTCGCCTTCGACCGGCCCGCGAACCGTTCCCCGAAGACGAACGGCTCCTCGACCACGACGAGCCGCTGCCGCGCGAGGATCTCGAGCAGGATCTTGAAGCCGCGCGGGCGCAGCCCCGCGAGGTCGACGGCGCCGGTGCGGACGACGAAGAACCCGGTCATGGGGTCCGAGACGTCGCGCAGCTTGACGGGGAACATGGACCGGGCCAGCAGCCCCGAGGCCTTGGAGACCCAGCGCCGGTAGCGCCCGTCGAGGCCGCCGGCGTCCCCGCGGCCCGTGTACCGGGAGGCGACGACGACGTCGGCGTCGGTCTCGCGCGCGGTGGTGAGCAGCACGGGCACCATCTCGGGCGGGTGCTGCAGGTCGCCGTCCATCACGACGACGCGCTCGCCGGTCGCGGCGCGCAGGCCGGCGACGACGGCGCCCGAGAGGCCGCCGTCGGGCACCTCGCGGTGGATCAGGCGCACGGGCACCGCGGAGGTGGCGGCGACCCGTTCGATGACGGCGGGGGTGTCGTCCTTCGAGTCGTCGACGAACAGCACCTCGACGCCACCGGGCGCGACGCGGCGGCCCTCGCCGTCGGGGCCGAGCGCGGCGGCGAGCCGGCGGACCAGCTCGGCGACGTTCGGGCCCTCGTTGTACGTGGGGACCACCACGGTCACGTCCACCGTCATGTCACCGTGCCTCCCCTCCGGGGGACGCCGCGGCCCGGGACGACGCACGCCCCGGGCCACCGGCGTCGGTCAGGCGTTGCCGTCGAACAGGCTCGTCACGGAGCCGTCGTCGAAGACCTCGCGGATGGCGCGGGCGACGAGCGGGGCGATGGACAGCACGGTGAGCTTGTCGAACCGCTTGTCGGCCGTGATCGGCAGCGTGTCGGTGACGACGACCTCGGTGGCGCCGCACTCCTGCAGGCGCTGCGCGGCGGGGTCGGACAGCACGCCGTGCGTGGCGGCCACGGTGACGGAGCGGGCCCCGGCGTCCATGACCACCTTGACCGCCTCGGCGATGGTGCCGCCGGTGTCGATGAGGTCGTCGACGAGCACGCAGTCGCGCCCCTCGACCTCGCCGACCACGCGGTTGGCGACGGCCTGGTTGGGGCGCGTGACGTCGCGCGTCTTGTGGACGAAGGCCAGCGGGCAGCCGCCCAGCTTGGCGGCCCACTGCTCGGCGACGCGGATGCGGCCGGCGTCGGGCGAGACGACGGCGGCGTTGGACACGTCCACGCGGGTGCGCACGTAGTCGACCAGCACGGGCATGGCCCACAGGTGGTCGACCGGGCCGTCGAAGAAGCCCTGGATCTGCGGCGTGTGCAGGTCGATGCTGAGGATCCGGTCCGCGCCCGCCGTCCTGAGCATGTCGGCGACGAGGCGGGCGGAGATGGGCTCGCGGCCACGGCTCTTCTTGTCCTGGCGTGCGTACGCGTAGAACGGCGCCACGGCGGTGATCGAGCGCGCCGAGCCGCGCTTGGCCGCGTCGACCATGAGCAGCTGCTCCATGAGCCACTGGTTCACCGGGGCGGTGTGGCTCTGCAGCAGGAAGATGTCCGAGCCGCGCACCGACTCGCTGAACCGCACGTACGTCTCGCTGTTCGCGAAGTCGTACGCCGACACGGGCAGCAGCTCGATGCCGAGCTCCTTCGCCACGGCCTCCGCGAGCTCCGGGTGCGCCCGGCCGGTGGCGAGGACGAGCGTGCGCTCACCGGTGCCGGGGATGAAGTTGTTCATCGCTGCGTGCTTCCTTCGGTCGGGTCGGCGGTCGGGTCGGAGCTGTCGGCGGGAGGCACCACCGGGATGGCGCCGGTGAGGGCATTGTGCGCGGCGAGCTGGCGCTGCGCCTGCGCACCGAGCTCCCCGCCCGAGCCCTCGGTGCGGGCGCGGGCGGCGGCCTCGGCGGCCGGCGTCCCGGGCCAGCGGCGCTCGACCCAGCCCTCGACGTTGCGCTGCTGCGCGCGGGCGACGCCGAGCGCGCCGGCCGGCACGTCCTTGATGATGACCGAGCCCGCGGCCGTGTACGCGCCGTCGCCCACCGTGACGGGGGCGACGAACATCGTGTCGGCGCCCGTCTTCGCGTACGAGCCGATCACCGTGCGGTGCTTCTTCTGCCCGTCGTAGTTCACCGTGACCGACGCGGCGCCGACGTTGGTGTGCTCGCCGATGGTGGCGTCGCCGACGTACGACAGGTGCGGCACCTTGGAGCCCTCGCCGATCTGCGCGTTCTTCGTCTCGACGAAGGTGCCGATCTTGCCCTTCGTGCCCAGCTCGGTGCCGGGGCGCAGGTAGGCGAACGGGCCGACGGACGCGTTCTCGCCGATGACGGACAGCGAGCCGTGCGTGCGCACGACGGTCGCGCCGGGGCCCACCTCGACGTCGGTCAGCGTGGTGTCCGGGCCGATCGTCGCGCCCGAGGACACCTTCGTGGCGCCGTGCAGCTGCGTGCCGGGCAGGAGCGTGACGTCGGGGGCGAGCTCGACGTCGACGTCCACCCAGGTGGTCGCCGGGTCGACGACGGTGACGCCGGCCTGCATCCACTCCGTGAGCACGCGGCGGTTGAGCTCGGCGCCCAGGGTCGCGAGCGCCACCCGGTCGTTGACGCCCTCGACGAGCATGGGGTCGTCGCTCAGCACGGCGCGCACGGCGCCGCCCTCGGCCCGCGCGGACGCGACGACGTCGGTGAGGTAGACCTCGCCCTGCGCGTTGTCGCGGTCCAGGCCGCCGAGCCCGCGGCGCAGCACCGCGGCGTCGAAGACGTAGACCGAGCTGTTGATCTCGCGGACCTCGAGCTGCTCGGGCGTCGCGTCCTTGTGCTCGACGATCGCCACGACGTCGCCGGTGCCGGGCTCGCGCACGATGCGGCCGTAGCCGTTCGCGTCCGCGACCTCGGTCGTGAGGATCGTCACGGCGTTGCCGTCCGCGTGGTGCGCGGCGAGCAGCTGGCCGAGCGTGGCGCCGTCCAGCAGGGGGATGTCGCCGGCGAGGACCACGACGGCGCCGTCCAGGCCGTCGCCCAGGGGGTGGTCGCCGCCGTTGGCGTGGTCGGCGTGCAGCTCGTCGTCGACGGCGTCGTCGTGCACGAGCTGCGCGGCCCGACCGGCGTGGGCGCGGGCGTCGAGCGCGTCGAGCGCGCACTGGACGGCGCGGCCGGTGCCGGGGATCTCGTCCTGGTCGACGACGAGGGCCGCCGGGTCGATCTGCGCCGCGGCGGCGGCCACGACGTCGCGCTCGTGGCGGACGACGACCGCCACCTGCTGCGGGTCGAGCTCGCGGGCCGCGGCCATCGCGTGCCCGAGCATCGTCCGCCCGCCCAGGGCGTGCAGCACCTTCGGTGTCGCGGACCTCATCCGCGTCCCCTGCCCCGCGGCGAGGACGACGACGGCCGCCGGTCTCGCCACGGTGTCGTCCTGAACGTCGTCCTGAACCACGCGTCCTGCGGCGTCCGGTCCTGTCGAGACCACGAGTGCTCCGTCTCTTCTCGGGTGTGCTCTGTCGATGGTGCCGAGCTCCGCCCCCAGGACTCGAACCTGGACCAAAGGCACCAAAAACCTCTGTGCTGCCGATTACACCAAGGCGGATCGGTCCCCCGGGCCGGGTTCACGCCCCAGCAGGCGCGGCACCGTCGGGCGTCCGTCCTCAGTCTGCCAGGTCCGCACCACCGCCCCGGCACGCGTCCCGCTTCTCGGCGTCCACCGGCGCCGTGGCACGCGCCACACCGGCCGCATCGTCCGGAGGGCACAATGGGGCCCATGCCCACCGACTCCCGTGCGCCCAAGCGTCCGCCGCGCGCCCGGATGACGGCGAGCCAGCGGCGCGAGCAGCTGATCGCGGTCAGCCGCGGCCTGTTCGCCGAGAAGGGCTTCGACGGCACCAGCGTCGAGGAGATCGCGGCCCGCGCCGAGGTGTCCAAGCCGGTGGTCTACGAGCACTTCGGCGGCAAGGAGGGCATCTACGCCGTCGTCGTCGACCGCGAGGTCCGCGCGCTGACGTCCGCGCTGACCGGCGCGCTCGAGGAGGGCGGCCATCCCAAGGTGCTGGTGGAGCGCACGGCGCTGGCCCTGCTCGGCTACATCGAGGCGTCGGAGGACGGCTTCCGCATCCTGGTGCGCGACTCCCCCGTCGCCCAGGCCACCGGCACGTTCTCCAGCCTCATCGGCGACGTCGCGACCCTGGTGGAGCACATCCTCGGCGACCAGTTCAAGGCCAACGGGCTCGACCGCAAGGCCGCGCCGCTCTACGCGCAGATGCTGGTGGGCATGGTCGCGCTCACCGGGCAGTACTGGCTCGACGCCCGCAGCCCCGACAAGGCCGAGGTGGCCGCGCACCTGACCAACCTCGCCTGGAACGGGCTGTCCGGGATGGTCAAGAAGCCGGAGCTGACGAAGTCCCGCTGACCGCCGCCGGCGCGTCGAGCGTCAGCCGGGGCCGACGAGGTGGTCGAGCAGCCGGTCGACGACGGCGAGCGCCGTCTCGCCGGTGACGTGCCCGGCGAGGACCCCCTGCGTGAGCCCGGCGGCCGACGCGAGCACCACCTCCGCGTCGAGCCGTGCCGCGTCGAGCCGTGCCGCGTCGAGCCGGGCCGCGTCGTCCGGCCCTGAGCCCTCCCCCGCGCCCGTGCCGTCTCCGCGCGCCCGCAGCAGCAGCGCCGCGACGAGGTCGACGAGCGCCCGCGGGGCGCCGCGCAGCTCCTCCGGCGTGACGGCCTCGTTGGTCAGGGCGGCGGCGTGGAAGGCCGCGAGGACGACGGCGTCCGCGCGGCGGGCGTCGTCGAGCGGCAGCAGCGCGGCGAGCACGGCGCGCAGGACGGCGCGGGGCGGAGCCGGCTCGGCGCTCTCCCCAGGGGACGTCCCGCCGCCGAACCGGGCCGCCGACCCCTCGATCACCGCGCGGTGGGTCGCGACGAGCAGCCCGTGCTTGTGGCCGAAGTAGTACTGCACGAGGCGCACGGAGACGCCCGCCTCGGCGGCGACGGCCTGGAACGTGGCCGCCTCGAGCCCGTCGCGCGCGACGACCCGGCGGCAGGCGTCGGTGATCTGGCGGCGGCGTTCGTCGTGGTCCACCCGTCGCGGCACGGTCGCTCCCCTCGGCGGTGCTGGTCGGTCGTGTTGATGATACGTCCGTACCACGTTGATGGTACGGTCATACCATCAACTGTGCACCAGGAGGTCCGATGCCGTCGACAGGCCGGTTCACCAGCGAGGCCGCACGCACCGCCTACGAGGCGGCGTACCGCGACCTCGAGACCCGCTGGCCGCTGCCGTCCGAGGACGTCCGGGTCGAGACCGCCTACGGCCCCACGCACGTGCGACGCTCCGGCACCGGGACCCGTACGCCCCTCGTGCTGCTGCACGGGCTGAACGGCACGGGCCTGAGCTGGCACGGCGTGGTGCGCTCCCTCGCCGCGGACCGCGTCGTCTACGCGCCCGACGTCGTCGGCACGGCCGGGCGCAGCGAGCAGACCGCCGCGCTGCGCTCGGCCGACGACTACGCCGCGTGGGGCGTCCAGCTCCTCGAGGGGCTCGGGCTGGAGCGCGCGCACGTCCTCGGCTACTCCGAGGGCGCCTGGTTCGCCGCGCTGCTGGCGTCCGGCACGCCCGACCGCGCCACCGACCGCGCCACCGACCGCGCCACCGACCGCGTGGGCGCGCTCGTCCTCGGCGAGGGCATCACCGCGCTGGTCAGGCCCGACAGGAAGGTGGTCTCACGCATGGTCCGGGCCGCGGCCCTGCCGACGGCGCGCCACCTCGCCCGCCTCGACGAGTGGCTGACCCCCGGCGTGACGCTCGCCGACGAGGACCGCGCCCTCGCCCGCGCGGCCCTGCGCTACCGCCGTCGGACGCCGTGGCCGAGCCCCCTGACCGACGAGCGGCTCCGCGCGATCACCGCGCCCACCCTGGCGTTCTTCGGCGCGGCCACCAGGCTCGGCGACCCGGTCGCCGCGGGCCGCCGCGTCACCGACCAGGTGCGCGGCTCCCGCGTCGAGCTCGTGCCCGGCGGCGGGCACGGCGTCCTGTGGCAGCTCCCCGACCAGGTGCTCCCGCTCGTCGACGGGTTCCTGCGCGAGCACGACGACGTCTGACCCCGAGCCGTCAGGGCCACGCGCAGCCCGTCGTGCGCGTGGCCCCGACAGGTCACTTGCCGTCGAGGTAGCCGTTCGCGTTGATGACGTACTTCGTCGCGGCGCCGGCGTCGAACTCGGCGTAGCCCTGCGGGGCCTCGTCGAGGGTGATGGCCTTCGCGTTGACGTTCTTCGCGATCTGCACCCGATCGTGCAGGATCGCCTGCATCAGCCCGCGGTGGTACTTCATCACCGGACACTGGCCGGTGGTGAACGCCAGCGACTTCGCCCACCCCGTGCCCAGGCTGAGCGAGAGCGACCCCTTCTTCGCGGCCTCGTCGATGCCCCCCGGGTCGCCCGTGACGTACAGCCCCGGGATGCCCAGCGCGCCGCCCGCGGCGGTGATCTCCATCAGCGAGTTCAGCACCGTCGCCGGGGCCTCGTGCCCGGAGTCCGACCCGTGCCCCTTGGCCTCGAAGCCGACGGCGTCGATCGCGCAGTCGACCTCGGGCACGCCCAGGATCTGCTCGATCTGCTCGGCCGGCCCGCCCTTCGTCAGGTCCACGGTCTCGCAGCCGAACGAGCGGGCCTGCGCGAGCCTGTCGGCGTTCATGTCCCCCACGACGACGACGGCCGCGCCCAGCAGCTGGGCGCCGGTCGCGGCCGCGAGGCCCACCGGGCCGGCCCCGGCGACGTACACCGTCGACCCCACCCCGACGCCCGCGGTCACGGCACCGTGGAAGCCGGTCGGGAAGATGTCGGACAGCATCGTCAGGTCCATGATCTTCTCGAGCGCCTGGTCCTTGTCCGGGAAGACCAGCAGGTTCCAGTCGGCGTACGGGACCAGCACGTAGTTCGCCTGCCCGCCGACCCAGCCGCCCATGTCGACGTACCCGTACGCGCTGCCCGGGCGGTCCGGGTTCACGTTGAGGCAGATGCCGGTCTTGCGCTCCTTGCAGTTCTTGCAGCGCCCGCACGCGATGTTGAACGGGACGGAGACGAGGTCGCCCACCTTGACGAACTCGACGCCGGGTCCCACCTCGACGACCTCGCCGGTGATCTCGTGGCCCAGCACCAGATCCTTCGGCGCGGTCGTGCGGCCGCGGACCATGTGCTGGTCCGACCCGCAGATGTTGGTCGCGACGGTCCTGACGATCGCGCCGTGCGGTACCTGCCGGCCGACGTTCGCCGGGTTCACCCCGGGGCCGTCCTTGAGCTCGAACGTCGGGTAGTCGATGTCGATGACCTCGACCTCGCCCGGCCCCTTGTACGCGACCGCGCGATTCGTGTCTGCCATGGTGCTCCTCCTTGAACACGTCCGGCCCGGTCTGAGCCGGTCCTCCGACCGTAGGCGCGTCGCGCGTCCTCGGCAGGTCGAGCGCGGGTCGCCCCGACGCGCTGCCGTTGTGCCCGGCGCGGGGGTCTGCTAGGCCTGCGGGTATGACCCGCGTCACCGTCCGACGCCGCGTCAGGCGCGTCACCATCGGCGGCCGCACCGCGCGCCGCGAGGACCTGCTCGCCGGCGAGGAGCCGCTGGAGATCCGCGTGGGCGGGCGCTCGTACGCGGTGACGATGCGCACCCCGGGGCACGACGTCGAGCTCGCGACCGGCTTCCTCGTCTCGGAGGGCGTGGTGACCGACGGCGCGCAGGTCGCCGGCGCGCGCTACTGCGCGGGTGCCGGCCAGGAGGCCCCGGGCGAGAACGCCTACAACGTGCTCGACGTCGCCCTCGCCACGGGCGTGCGGCCGCCCGACCCGGCGCTCGCGCGCGAGTTCTTCACCTCCAGCGCCTGCGGTCTGTGCGGCAAGGCGTCGATCGACGCGGTGTTCACCCGCAGCGCGTTCGACGTCGCCGACGACGCCGTCCGGGTCGAGGCCGCCCTGCTGGCCGCCCTGCCCGACCGGCTGCGCGCGGCGCAGGACGTCTTCGCCCGCACCGGGGGGCTGCACGCGGCAGGACTGTTCGACGCCGCGACCGGCGAGGCCCTGGTGGTGCGCGAGGACGTCGGCCGGCACAACGCGGTCGACAAGGTGGTCGGCTGGGCCGCCGCGGCGGGGATGCTGCCGCTGCGCGGCACGGTGCTCGTGGTGTCGGGGCGGGCCAGCTTCGAGCTCACGCAGAAGGCCGTCATGGCGGGGGTGCCGGTGCTCGCCGCCGTCTCCGCGCCGTCGTCGCTCGCCGCGGAGCTCGCGGACTCCGCGGGGCTCACGCTCGTCGGCTTCGTGCGCGACCCGACCCTCGTCGTCTACGCCGGCGACCACCGCGTCGTCGAGGACGGCGGGCACCGCGACCGGAGGGGGGACGCCGCATGACCACGCAGCAGCCGGAGGACGTCCGGGACGAGGGCGAGCCGCTGGAGCCGCAGCCGGAGGAGGTCCGACCGCCGAAGGACTGGGCGGCCGGCGTGCCCGGCATCGTGCACGCGCTGGTCCCGGCGCTGCGCGACATGGGGCCCACGCGCACCGCGCGCCTGCTGCTGTCGATGAACCACCGCGAGGGCTTCGACTGCATGAGCTGCGCCTGGCCGGACCCGGACCGGCGCAAGCCCGCCGAGTTCTGCGAGAACGGCGCGAAGGCCGTGACGTGGGAGGCGACGCCGCTCGTCGTCGAGCCGTCGTTCTGGGCCGAGCACCCGGTCTCGGACCTGCTCACCCGGACCGAGCACTGGCTCGGGCAGCAGGGGCGGCTCGTCGAGCCGGTGCACAAGGCGGCCGGGTCCGACCACTACGTCCCGGTCACCTGGGACGAGGCGTTCGCGATCCTCGCGGACCGGCTGAACGCCCTCGGCTCCCCCGACGAGGCGTCGTTCTACACCAGCGGGCGCACGTCCAACGAGGCCGCGTTCGTCTACCAGCTGTTCGTGCGCGCGTTCGGCACGAACAACCTGCCCGACTGCTCCAACATGTGCCACGAGTCCACCGGCGCCGCCCTGGGCGAGACGATCGGCGTCGGGAAGGCGACGATCACCTACGACGACTTCGCGCTGGCCGACCTCATCGTGATCATGGGGCAGAACCCCGGCACCAACCACCCGCGCATGCTCACCGCCCTGGAGGAGGCCAAGGAGAACGGGGCGAGCATCGTCGCCGTGAACCCGCTGCCCGAGGCCGGGCTCAAGCGGTACAAGAACCCCCAGACGGTGCGCGGCCTGGCGGGTCGCGGCACGGGGCTCGCCGACCAGTTCCTGCAGATCCGGCTGGGCGGCGACATGGCCCTGCTGCAGGCGGTGTCGAAGCGGGTGCTCGACGCCGAGGCGGCCGCGCCCGGCACGGTGCTGGACCACGAGTTCCTCGCCGCGCACACGTCGGGGCTCGAGGAGCTCAGGGCGCACCTGGCGGACCTCGACGAGGACGCCGTCCTGGCCGCGACCGGCCTCACGGGCACCGAGATCGACGAGCTCGCCGACCGCTACCTGCGCGCCGAGCGCGTCATCGTCACGTGGGCGATGGGCCTGACGCAGCACACCAAGGCCGTGCCGACCATCAAGGAGATCGTCAACCTGCTGCTCCTGCGCGGGAACATCGGCCGGCCCGGCGCGGGCGCCTCCCCCATCCGCGGCCACTCCAACGTGCAGGGCGACCGCACGATGGGCATCTGGGAGCAGATGCCGGACATCTTCCTGGACGCGCTCGACGCCGAGTTCGGGCTCAGGGTCCCCCGGCAGCACGGCCTCGACGCGGTCGGCACGGTCGAGGCGATGGCCGCAGGGCGCGTGAAAGCGCTCGTGGCCCTGGGGGGCAACCTCGTCGGGGCGATCTCCGACACGGGCGCCGCCGAGGAGGCGGTGCGCCGCGCCGACCTCACCGTGCAGATCTCGACGAAGCTCAACCGGTCGCACGCCGTCGTCGGCCGGGAGGCGCTCATCCTGCCCACGCTGGGGCGCACCGACGTCGACCGGCAGGCGTCGGGGGAACAGTTCGTGTCGGTGGAGGACACGGTCTGCGCGGTGCACGCGTCGCGCGGCAAGGTCGAGCCGGTCGCGCCGGGCCTGCTGTCGGAGGTCTCGATCGTCACGCGGCTGGCGCGCGCCGTGCTCGGCGCCCGCCCCGGCGGCCCGGGCTCGGACCGCCCCGTGGACTGGGCGGCGATGGAGCGGGACTACGACGTGATCCGCGAGCACATCGCGCGCGTCGTGCCGGGCTGCGAGGACTACAACGCCCAGCTGCGGCGCCCGAACGGCTTCCGCCTGCCGCACGGCCCGCGCGACTCGCGCACCTTCCCCACCCACGACGGGCGGGCCCACCTCACCGTCAACGAGCTCGCCCCCGTCGAGTGCCCGCCCGGCCGCCTGCTGCTGCAGACGATCCGCTCGCACGACCAGTTCAACACCACGATCTACCGCCGCGACGACCGGTACCGCGGCATCAAGGGCGGCCGCTCCGTCGTGCTGGTCAACCCCGACGACCTCGCGGAGCTCGGCATCGCCGACGGCGCGACGGTCGACGTGCACGGCGAGTACCACGACGGCATCGACCGCGTGCTGCGCGGCCAGCGCGTCGTCGCCTACCCGACGGCGCGCGGGTGCGCCGCCGCCTACTTCCCCGAGGCGAACGTGCTCGTGCCGCTGGGCGCGACCGCGGAGACGAGCCGCACGCCCGTGTCCAAGGCGGTCGTCGTCCGGCTCGAGCCCGCCTGACGCCGACGTGGCTCGCACCGTGCCGAGGTAGTTCAGGCCCCGCCGAGGTAGTTCAGGGTTCCTGCGCGCGGGGCTCGACGAGGGCCTCCGCGAGCGCGCCGAGGGCCGGCAGCGCGTCGAGCGCGGCGTCGCGCACGTCGTCGGGCACGCCCCCGAGCCGGCGGCTCCAGAAGTCGCGGATGCGGGCGAGGTGCTCGTCGGCCAGCGGGGTCGCGACCAGCCGGACGGTCCGCCGGTCGCCGTCGGCATGCTCGCGCACCACGAGCCCGCGCGCCTCGAGGGTGCGCAGCGCGGTGCTGACGTTGCTGCGCGCGAGCCCGGTCGCGACGGCGATGCGCGACGGCGTCGGGCGGGCCGTGCGGTGGACCTCGCGGATCACGGCCACCTCGGTGCCGGTCAGCGGGACGATGCCGCGCAGCTCCGGGGAGCGGACGTCCAGGTGGCGGGCCACCTCGACGACGGCGTCGGCGAGGTCGGCGAGGCCGGGCGTGACGATCGTCTCGTCGGGCATGGCCCGATCCTAGGCGGTCTCGATAGTTATAGTTTCATAATCATTCTGCCCGGGTCCGCCCGGGCATCTCTCTGCCCGAGCCGCCCGCCGCCCGGCGGCGCGCGACCACCTCCGAGGAGCCACCGTGAGCAGCGCCCCCACCCTCGCCCCCGACGCCACCGCGTCCCCGACGGCACGTCGCCCGCTGCGCGGCCGCCCCGGGCTGACGCTCGTGGGGGTCGCCTTCGGCCTGTTCCTCGTGGGCCTGGACGCCACCGTCGTCTCGATCGTCAACCCCGCGATCGCCGCCGACGTGGGGACCACGTTCGTCCAGCTGCAGTGGGTCACGCACAGCTACCTGCTCGGGCTGGCCGTCACGCTGATCCTGGCGGGCAAGCTCGGCGACCGGTACGGCCACCGCACCCTCTACCTGGCCGGGCTCGTGCTGTTCACCGTCGCGTCGACCGCCATCGGGCTGTCGACCACCGCCGCCGGGCTCATCGCGTTCCGCGTGGTCCAGGGCGTCGCGGCCGGCGTCCTCATGCCGCAGACCCTCGCGATGCTGCGGGCCACGTTCCCGCGCGAGCGCTTCGGCATGGCCGTCGGGATCTGGGGCGGCGTCTCCTCCATCGCGATCGCCGTCGGCCCCACGCTGGCCGGCGCGCTCGAGGCGGCCGCCGGCTGGCAGTCGGTGTTCTTCGTCAACATCCCGGTGGCCGCGGTCGGCCTCGTCTACGGGCTGTGCCTGCTCCCGCGCACCAGCTTCCCCGCCACGGGCCGGTTCGACCTGCGCGGCGTCGTCGTGCTGGCGCTCGGCCTGGTCGCCACCGTCTTCGCCATCGTGCAGTCCGAGGCCTGGGGCTGGGGCGACCCCCGCACCCTCGCACTGCTCTGCCTCGGCGTGCTCGTCATCGTCGGCTTCGTCGTCCTGGAGGGGCGCACCGAGGCGCGCACGGGCGACGCCCTGCTGCCGCTGTCCCTCTTCCGCGGGACGACGGTCGGGACCGGCGGGCTGATGATCGCCGCCAACTTCTTCGTCCTCATGGGCGCCACGTTCCTGCTGCCCATGTTCTTCATCAACCTGCGGGGCGCCTCCGCGCTCGACGCCGGCCTCATGCTGCTCCCGATGTCCGCCGTGTCGATCGTGTCGGCCCCGGTCGGCGCCCTGCTCGTGGCGCGGATCGGCACCCGCGCCACCGGCACCCTGAGCCTCGGCCTCACCGCCGTGGGGCTGCTGGTGCTGCTCGGCGCGACGGCCACCTCGCCGTACGGGGTGATGGCGGCCGCGTTCGTCATCCTCGCGATGGGCACCGGCATGACCATCACCGCGGGCGCCGAGGCGATCGTCGGGTCCGCGCCGGTGCACCTGGCGGGGGTGGCCGGCGGGTTCCAGTCCACCTGCATCCAGATCGGCGGCGCCCTCGGCACCGCCGTGATGTCCGCCGTCGTCGCCGCCCACGTCCACGCCGGCACCGCCGGGCTCGGCCTCGACGACGGCGACCACCAGGGCCTCGTGCAGGGCTCCGTGCCCGCCGGGCTGGACGCCGTCGCGGCGCGGACCGCCGAGGACGCCTACGTCGCGGGCGTGCACGCCGCGTTCCTCGTCGCCGCGGCCGTCGTCGCCGTCGTCGCCGTCGTCGCGGCCCTCACCCTGCGCCCGAAGCCTCAGGCGAGGTAGTGCGAAGCTCGCCGAGGTAGTGCGAACTACCTCGGCACAGATCACACGCGTCAAGATTCTTGACGTCGAGAGACCGGGAGTAGTCTCGGCGCATGGATGTGGAGGCACGGTCCGACGAGGTCGACCGGATCGTCGACGCGTGGCGCCGCGAGCGCCCGGACCTGGACGTCGAGCCGCTGACGGTGTTCTCGCGCGTCAGCCGGCTGGCGCGGCACCTGGACCGCGCGCGGCGCGGCGCGTTCGCCCGGCACGACCTGGAGACGTGGGAGTTCGACGTGCTGTCCGCGCTGCGGCGCGCGGGCGAGCCCTACCGCCTGTCCCCCGGCGTCCTCGTCGCCCAGACCCTCGTGACGAGCGGCACCATGACCAACCGCATCGACCGGCTCGAGGGGCGCGGGCTGGTGGAACGCCACCGCGCGCCGTCCGACCGACGCGGCGTGCTCGTGCAGCTCACCGCCGCGGGCCGGCAGCGGGTCGACGCGGCGATGAGCGACCTGCTCGACGTCGAGGCCCGCGTGCTCGACGCGCTGCCCGCCGCGGTGCGCCCGCAGCTCGCCGCGCTGCTGCGCACCGTCGTCGCCCAGTTCGACGAGTGACCCGCGTGCCCACCGTGCCCACCACGCCGCCCCGCCCGGAGATGCCCGCCGCGTGACGTCCTACCCCTCCCCCTCCGCCCGCGACGACGGCGCCCGCGCCGGCCTCCTGCTGGCGGCGCTGCTGCTCGTCGCGCTCAACCTGCGGGCCCCCATCACGTCGCTGCCGCCCGTGGTCGACGACGTCGCCGCGGCCCTCCAGCTCACGCCCGCGGGTGCGGGCCTGCTCACCTCGGTCCCGGTGCTCTGCTTCGCGCTCTGCACGCCGCTGGCGTCGGTGCTGGTGGCGCGGCTGGGACCGGAGCTCGCGCTCGGCGCCTCGATGGCGGGGATCCTCGCGGGCACCCTGCTGCGCTCGGCGGGCTCCGTGCCGACGGCGCTCGCCGGCAGCGCGGTGCTCGGTGTCGCGATCACGATCGGCAACGTCGCGGTGCCGGTGGTCATCACCCGCGACTTCCGCCGTCGGGCCGCCGCGGTCACGGGCGCGTACAGCGCGACGATGAACCTCGGGTCGACGTTCACCACGATGCTCACCGTGCCCCTCGCGACGGCGTTCGGCTGGCAGTGGGCGCTGGCGGGCTGGGGCGTCCTCGCGGTGGTCGCGCTCGCGGCGTGGGTGCCCGCAGGGCGACGGCTCGCCGCCCGGGGACGGGCCTCGGCCCCGCGGGGGGACGGCGGCGCCCGCGTCCGGCCGCCGTCGGCGCGCGCGGAGCTCGACGCCCTCGACGCGCACGCCCGGTCCGCCGTCCGGCGGCTCGTCGTCCTCCTGTCTGTGGCGTTCGCGGGGCAGGCCTTCGGCTACTACGCAGTGACGGCGTGGCTGCCCGAGATCCTGCACGACCGGCTCGGCATGACCGCCGCCGGCGCGGGCAGCGCGGCGGCCCCGTTCCAGCTGTGCGCGGTGCTGGGGTCGTTCCTCGTGCCGGCGGCGTTCTCGCGCGGCCTGTCGGCGCGCGCGGTCGCGGTCCTCATGGCGGCGATGTGGATCTCCCTGCCGCTGGGGCTGCTCCTCGCGCCCGGGCTGTGGTGGCTGTGGGTGGGGCTGGCGGGCGCCGCCCAGGGCGGCAACTTCACCGTCATCTTCACGCTCGTGGCGCAGCGCAGCCCGGGCGTCGCGGTGGCGCGCCGGTCGTCGGCGGTGGTGCAGACGGCGGGCTACGGGTGCGCGGTGCTCGCCCCCACGACGATGGGCGCCGTGCACGAGGCGTCCCACGGCTGGACGACGCCGCTGGCCCTCGTCGCGGGGGTGCTCGCCACGATGGCCACGGCGATGTGGGTGGCGTCGGCCCGGCCCGCCGACCCGCCTAGCGGTCCTCCGTCAGGGTGACCGCGAGGGCGCCGAGCGCCCGCAGCGCCTCCTCCGCGTGCGACTCGTCGTAGCCGCGGGTGCACACCGCGACGACCAGGGCGCCCGGGCCGGGCGTGCCGACGAACGCGACGTCGTGCCGGATGCCGTCCACCCAGCCCGACTTGGAGCCGTACGGCACGCCCTCGGGCACCGCGGCGGTGAGCTGCCGGTCGGTCTGGCGCGCGAGCAGGTCGATCATCCAGAGCGTGCGCTCCGGCCCGGCGAGCTGCCCGGTGACGACCGCGGACATCAGCGCCGCCAGGTCGGCCGGCGTGGTGCGGTGCGAGTCGCCGCGGGCCTCGGCGGCCAGGTCGCTGTACTTGCGCCCGACGACGCTCGCGGCGGCCCCGACGTCCGCCAGGACGCGGTTGCAGGCGTCGAGGCCGACGAGGTCGATCACCATGTTGGTGGCCTCGTTGGACGACACGACGATCATCCGCTCCACCACCAGCCCCACGGGCATGGACGTGCCGGGCGGCGGCATGCCCGGGTCGAGGTCGTCGGGCTCGATGCGGTAGTCGGGCTCGCCCGGCACCTGGGAGCGGAAGGTGTCGGTGCTGGCCACCTCCTCGTCGAGCGTGAGCTCCCCGGCGTCCAGCGCACGGGCCGCCGCGACCAGCACGGCCAGCTTGACGGTCGACGCCGCGTAGAACGGGGCGTCCGCGTCGCGCTCGGCGAGCACCTCGCCCCCCGCGCGCCGCACCTGGTAGGCGACGACGGGGACGCCGTCGGAGTGCGTGCCTGTGCTCGGCATCAGCGCACCCCCGAGACGTGGTGGGCGTGGTCCCGGCCCTGGTCCTCGGCGTGTCGTGGGCGTGTCCCGTGCTCACGGCGGTCGTGGACCACGGCGGCGAACGCGGCCGCGAGCGCACGGGCCTGCTTCTCGTTCTCGGGGGCGCGCTCGAGGGCGGCGGCCAGCAGCTCGTCGCGGTCGAAGCCGAGCTCGGCGAGCTCGTCGACGTCCCAGGTGCCGATGCGCTCCGGCGCCGCCTCGGGGTGGAACTGGAGCCCCCACGCGACGTCGCCCACGCGGAACGCCTGGACACCGCACGCGTCGCTCATCGCGAGGTGCACGGCCCGCGGCGGCAGCCCCGTGATCGAGTCGACGTGGCTCTCGACCATGCGGACCTCACCGTTCTCGGCCAGCCCGCCGAGCGGTCCCAGCAGCGCGTCGTCGGCCGCGTCGTCGAGGAGGCGCACGGGGCACAGCCCCTTCTCCGTCTCCCCCGACCGGCCCGTCACGGTGCCGCCCGTGACGTGCGCGAGCACCTGCCCGCCCAGGCAGATGCCCAGCACGGGGACGCCGGCGTCCAGGGCCTCGGCGACGAGCGCGCGCTCGTGCGGCAGCCACGGCGCCCGCTCGTCCTCGTCGGGCAGCAGGCCGCCGCCCAGCAGCACGAGACCGGCCACCCCGTCGGGCGCGGCTCCCCCGCCCGCGAGCGACGGGACCTGCTCCACGAGGTCCGCGCCCTGCACGACGACGGCGGTGGCGCCGTCCGCCTCCAACCAGCCCGGCAGGCGGCCCGGGCCGCTGTGCGGCGAGTTCTGGACGAGGACGACGGTCGGTCGGCGGTCGGTCACGGTCAGCGCTCCCTGCTCTCGAGGACGGGGCCTTCGGGGACGGTCTCGGGCACGGCGGCGGCACCCGCCGTCGGGCGCCCGCCGAGCGCGGCCGCCTCCCGGGCGAAGTGGCACGCGGCGGCGTGCGGCACGGTCGGTACCGTCGGCGCCGTCGGCGGCGTCGCCCCACGAGCGCCGACGTCGCCCTCGCCGTCGAGCCGGCCGAGCGGCACGAGCACCGGGTCCTCCGTGCGGCACCGCGCGGGCACGGCGTCCGCGCCGTCGTCACCGTCCGGCGGCACGGCCCCCTCCTGCGCGGCGAGCCGGTGGGCGAGCCAACAGCGCGTGTGGAAGCGGCAGCCGGACGGCGGGTCGGCGGGCGAGGGCGGGTCGCCCTCGAGCATCAGCTCGTCGTCGCGCCGGACGGTGGGGTCGGGCACGGGCACCGCGGACAGCAGCGCCCGCGTGTACGGGTGGTGGGCGTCGTCATACACCGCGGGCCGGTCGCCCTCCTCGACGACGCGGCCCAGGTACATGACCGCGACCTCGTCGGCGATGTGCTGCACCACGGCGAGGTCGTGCGCGATGAACAGGTAGGCGAGCCCCAGCTCGTCCTGGAGGTCCTCCAGCAGGTTGATGACCTGGCCCTGCACCGACACGTCGAGGGCGGAGACGGGCTCGTCGCACACGAGCACCCGCGGCTTGACCGCGAGCGCCCGGGCGATCCCGACGCGCTGCCGCTGCCCGCCGGAGAACTGGTGCGGGTAGCGGTGGGCGTGGTCGGGGTCGAGGCCGACGAGCTCGAGCAGCTCGGCCACCGCGCGTCGCCGGCCGCCGGCCGGGACGGCGTCGCGGTGGATGCGGAACGGCTCGGCGACGATCTCCCCCACCGACATGCGGGGGTTGAGCGACGTGTACGGGTCCTGGAAGACCATCTGGACGTTGCGCCGCAGCTCGCGGCGGGCGGCGCGCGACATCGTCGAGACGTCCTCGCCGTCGACCAGCACCTGCCCGCGCGTCGGCTTCTCGATGCCGACCAGGACGCGCGCCAGCGTGGACTTCCCGGAGCCGGACTCCCCCACGAGGCCGAGCGTGCGCCCGCGGCGCAGCGCCAGCGAGACGCCGTCCACGGCCTGCACCTGGCCGACCGTGCGCTTGAGGACGACGCCGCGGCGCACCGGGTACGACTTGGCCAGGTCGCGCACCTCGAGGACGACGTCGTCGGACGTCGCGGGTGCGGCGGCGGGGTCGGTCGTGACGGTGTCAGGCACGGGCGCCTCCCAGGAGCTCGGCGGCGAAGTGGCAGGCCGACGTCCGCCCGGGGGCGACGTCGTCGAGCGACGGCTCGTCGGTGCGGCAGACGTCCTGCGCGAGGTCGCACCGCGGGTGGAACGAGCAGCCCGGCGGGACGCGACCCGGTGCCGGGGGCCGGCCGGGCACGACGGGCAGCCGGCCGCCGACGGCGTGCTCGTCGCCGGCGCGGGTGTCGAGCCGCGGCACGGAGCGCAGCAGGGCCCGCGTGTAGGGGTGCGCGGGCGCGGCGTACAGGTCGCGCACGGGCGCGTGCTCGACGGCCCGGCCCGCGTACATCACGGTGACGTCGTCGGCGACGCCCGCGACGACGCCGAGGTCGTGGGTGATCAGCACGAGCCCCATCTGCCGCTCCGCCTGGATCTCCGCGAGCAGCCGCAGCACCTGCGCCTGCACGGTGACGTCGAGCGCCGTCGTCGGCTCGTCGGCGATGAGCACGTCCGGGTCGAGGGCCAGCGCGGACGCGATCATCACGCGCTGCCGCATGCCGCCGGAGAACTGGTGCGGGTACTCGTCGACCCGCTGCGCCGCGTTCGGCACCTTCACGAGGTCCAGCAGCTCGACGGCGCGCCGCCGGGCCTCCCGCCGCGACGTCCCGGTGCGCGCCCGCAGGGACTCGGTGAGCTGGTAGCCCACCGTGTGCACCGGGTTGAGCGCGGCCAGCGCGTCCTGGAAGACCATCGCGACGTGCGTGCCGCAGTGCGCCCGGTGCTGGGCGGGCGACAGGGCGAGCAGGTCGGTGCCGCGGTAGCGCGCGGTGCCCCGCACGACGCGCGCCGTCGGGGGCAGCAGCCCCATCACGGCCAGCGAGCTCACCGACTTGCCGCAGCCGGACTCGCCCACCAGTGCCAGGGTGCGGCCCGCCTCCACCCGGTAGCCGAGCCCGTCGACGGCGCGCACCGCGCCGTCGTCGGACCGGAACTCGACCGCCAGGTCCTCCACCTCGAGCAGCACGTCGCCGGCGGACCGCTCGGTGTCGGTCGGTGTGATCAGGGTTTCCGTCACGTCGGTCACCGGAGCCTCGGGTCGAGGGCGTCGCGCAGGGCGTCGCCGAGGGCGACGAGCGCCAGGACCGTGAGGACCAGGCACCCGAGCGGGTACAGGAGCAGGTACGCGTACCCGCCGGTCACCCAGTCCGCACCGTTCGTGATCATGATCCCCCAGCTGATGGCGGGCGGCCGCACCCCGATGCCGAGGAACGCCAGCACCGCCTCGGTGCTGATCACGCCCGCGATCGCCGTCGGCACGAGCGCCGTGACCGGGCCGATCGCGTTGGGCAGCACGTGCCGCACCATGACGCGCAGGTCGGAGGCGCCCAGCGCGCGCGCCGCCGTCACGTAGTCGAGGTTCTTGGCCTCGAGGGTGGCCGCGCGCACGTAGCGCGCGTAGGCCATCCAGCCGAACAGGGTCAGCACCACCGCCGGCAGGAGGATGACGTCGAACGTGCCGCCGCCCACGCTCACCTTGCGGAACAGCGTGAGGAGCAGCAGGGCGGCGAGCAGCAGCGGGATCACGAGGAACACCTCGATCGTGCGGGACACCACCGTGTCCACCCACCCGAGGTAGTACCCGGCCAGCAGGCCCAGCGTGACGCCGATGACGAGGGACGCGCCCACCACCACGAACGCCAGCGTCAGCGACGGACGGGCGCCGTGCACGAGCTGGGCGAGCAGGTCGCACCCGTGCACGTCGGTGCCGAGCGGGTGCTCCGACCCGAGGCCCTGCGGGCGGATCTTCGAGTTCCCGATGACGCAGCTCTGCGGGTTGGTGCTGGTGAACAGCCGGGGGAAGGCCGCCATCACGGCGAAGAAGACCACGACGACGGCCGCGGCGATCACGTCGGGCCGGCGGCGCAGACGGCGCCAGGCGTCCCCGCCGAGCGACGTCGACGCGTCGACCGCCGGCGCGTCCGGGGTGGTGGTGGCCGCCGTGGGTTCGGGTGCGGTGCGGTCAGGCATAACGGATCCTCGGGTCCAGGGCGGCGTAGGCGATGTCGACGACCAGCATCACGACGACCGTCACCGCGGCGAGGATCGTCACGATGCCGAGGATGAGCGCCACGTCCGCGGCGCGGACGGCCTCCCAGAGCACCCCACCCATGCCGTAGATGTTCATCATCCCCTCGGTGACGACGGCGCCCGCGAGCGCCTCGGTGAACGTCAGGCCGACGGCGGTCACGACCGGCACCGCGGAGTTGCGCACCACGTGGTGGGTCACGACGTGCCGCTCGTTCAGTCCGCGCGAGCGCGCCGTGCGCACGTGGTCACCCGCGTACGACTCGAGCTGGCTCGCCCGGACCAGGCGGATGAACGCCGCCGACCCGGCCAGGCCGAGCAGGATGCCGGGCACGAGCAGGGTCGCCCACGGGTGGTCGTCGTCGAACGACGGCCTGAACCACAGGGCGGGCAGGCTGTCCGCACCGAACGTGTCCTCGGCCCAGCCGTTCAGCGGCACCGCGAACACGTACCGGTACACGAGCAGCAGCACGAAGATGGGGAACGCGTCGATGAGCACCGACGTGAGCCGGATGCCGTGGTCCGCGGACCGGTCGCGCCGGCGCGCCGCCATCGTGCCGAGCCCCATCCCGAGCACGAACCACACGATCGTCACCACGAGGAACAGCTTGAGCGTGTTCGGGGCGGCGGTCGCGACGATGTCCGTCACCTCGCGGCCCCGCAGGTTGGTGCCGAAGTCACCCTGCGCGTACTGCCCGAGCCGCTCCACGAACGGGCCCAGGCACGGGTTGCCGGTCTGGTCGTAGCAGGGGTCGTCGAGGCCGTAGCGCGCCTCGACCGCGGCGAGCTGCGACGCGGTCGGCACCTTGTCGCCGAAGAACGCCAGGGCGGGGTTGCCGTTGAGCTGGATCGCGAACGTCGTGAGCAGGTGCAGCACGAACATCACGAGCAGCAGGGTCGCCACCCCCAGGAGGGAGCGGCGCAGGATGTAGCGGCCCATTCACAGAACTTTCTGGTGGTGATGCCGGTCAAGCCTGTCGGGACCCTGTGACGCGGTCCCGACAGGCCCGACCGACGACGTGGTGACTAGCCGTTCGTGACCTCGAGGAGGCGCAGCTTGGGCTCACCGCTGAACGGGTCGAGCACGACGTTCGACACGTTCTCGCTGTAGTAGTCGGTGTTCTGCGCGACGAAGAGCGGGATCGTCGGGAAGTCGGCCGCGAGGATCTTCTCCGCCTCCTGGTACTGGGTGATCGCCTCGTCGAGCGTCGCGGCCTCGTCGCCGGCCTGGATCGCCGCCTCGAAGTCCGCGCTGTAGTACCCGAACTCCACGTTGCCGTTCTTCTCGTCACCGCTGCCGTACACGGGGGCGAGGTAGTTCTCGTTCAGCGGGTAGTCCGGGAACCAGTTGGCGCGGAACGGGCCGTCGAAGTCGCGGGCCGCGCGCCGGGCGAAGTAGTCCGGTGTCGCGTCGAGCTCGTACGGGATGCCGAGGGTCTCCTGGATCGAGTCGCCGACCGCCTTGAACAGCTCCTGCTCGGTGGCGTCCTGCCCGAGGTGGATGGTCAGCTTCTCGCCGTCGGGCCAGCCGCCGGCCTTCTCCAGCGCCGCCTTGGCGGCGTCCGGGTCGAAGGTGCACCACTCGCACGTGCCGCCGGTGCCGCCGGGCACGACGTCGGGCACCACCCAGCTGTCGGCGGGCACGCGCTGGCCGGGCAGGAGGGCGTCGATGATGCCCTGCCGGTCGACGGCGAGCGAGATCGCCTTGCGGAACTCGACGTCATCCCACGGCCCGTCCTCGTAGAGCGGGAAGGCCATGTAGGTCAGCGCGGCGCCCGGACCCTCGACGTACCGCTCCTGCAGGTCGGGGTCGTTCGCCGCGGCCTGCTGCTCGGCGGGCGGCGGCACCGCGAAGTCGAGGTTGCCGGCCTGGAAGTCCGGCCAGTTGTCCTCACCCGTGTACTCGGTCCACTCGATGGTGCCGTACTCGGGCGTCTCCTCGAGCGTGTAGTCGTCCCAGCGCTGGGCGGTGAGGTTCACGCCCTGGTCCCACTTCTCGACCTGGAACGGGCCGTTGCCGATCGGCTGGACGGCGCAGGCCTCGATGTCGTCGAGGCACGCCTGAGCGATCGGGAAGAACCCGGTGTAGCCGAGCATGGTCCCGAAGCCGGCGAACGGGCCCGTCAGCGTGACCTCGAGCGTCTGCGGGTCGACGACCTTCAGGCCCGACAGCGTGTCGGCCTCGGGCTCCTTGGTGACGTTCCCGTCGTCGTCGGTCTCGCCCTGCATCTCCTCGTAGCCGGTGATGCGCTCGAAGAAGTAGTTGTTCGCCATGGCGTTCGGGCCGTACGCAGCGTAGTTCCACGCGCGGGCGAACGCGTCCGCGTCCACCGGCTCGCCGTTCTGGAACGTCAGGTCCGGCTTGATCGTGATGGTCCAGACCGTGTTGTCCTCGGTCTCGACGCTCTCGGCCACGTAGTTGTACGGCTCGGTGGTCTTCGGGTCGTACCGGACCAGCCCGTCGTAGACGACGTCGAGCACCGAGATGTTGTCCCCGACGTTCGAGTCCATCGGCAGCAGCGTCTCGACGTCCTGCGAGAGCGACAGGTGCAGCGTCGCGTCCGGGTCGCTGCCGCCGCCTCCCCCGCCGCCGTCCGTGCCGTCGTCGTCGCCGCCGCCGCCGCCCGAACAGCTCGCCAGCACCAGCGCTACCGCTGTCGCCGTGGCTGCCGCTGCAGCCCTTCGCCCCATCGTCACCGGCTTCTCCCCACGTCCTGGTCGCTCAAGGCGCCGTTGCCCTGCCGTGCTCACGTCGTCGTGCACGGTCGCCGCCCCCGACAGAGCGGGCACGACGACGTTGCCGTGGAACATATCGCCATCATGGCCTCCCGTGGTGAAAATCACTGTTAAGGATGGGTAACGATCGACCGCGTGTCGCGCTGCTGACCCGGCTCGTCACGACGGCAGCTCCAGCCCACGGCGGTAGTTCGAACTGCCGCGGTGGGACAGAACTGCCGCGCCGACCCTGCCCTCGACAGGGCGCACGCTCCCGACCGTGGACGATGACGCCCGCGCCGTGCTGATCGCACGCCATCACGACCGTGCCGAGCTGCGGCGCGCCGTCGAGGCCTGCCGGAGCGCCGGGTGGAGCGCGACGGGCTGCCGATCACGGACCTGCCCCGGACGGTCGTCGACTGCGTGACGACCATGCACCCGCCGGGTGGCCTCGTCGTCGCCGACTGAGCCCTTGGACAGCAGTCCGGGTGGGTCGGCCTCACCCCGGGCCGTCAGGGGCAGGCTCATGGGTGGTGCACGACCGAGCGGCCCGTACGTTGAGGCGCAACTCGGCCACGACGCCGGGCCGGTCAGCGGGCGACGGCGGCTCCGGCCAGGTCCACGACGGCGGCCGTCACGGCGTCCAGCGTCGCTGCCGTCAGGCCGGGGTCGCCGTCGACCTCGAGCGAGTGGTCGCCGCCGTCCACCTCGAGCACGCGCACCCCGGACGCCGCGGCCAGCGCGCCGTCCCAGAGCGCGTCTGCGGTGCCGCCCACCAGCAGCGCCGGCACGCCCGACGCGCCCAGGCCCACGCAAGCGGCACGCACCTCCGGCGCCCGGTCGGTCGTGAGCAGCGGCGTCAGCCACGCGCCGGGCAGCCCCAGCTCGACGGCGACGGGCAGCGCCAGCGTGCCGAGCGACTTCGCCAGCACCAGGTGCACCGCGTCCGGCGCGGCGGCGACGCCGTCACGCAGCACGTCGGCGTACGCCCGCCGCGCCACGTCGAAGTCCGGGCGCTCGCCCCACACCACGCTCCGCACCGTCCACCCGGCCGCGCGCAGCGCCGCGGAGGGCCGCGCCAGCACCGGCCCCTCCGCCGTGTACCCCAGGCCCGGCAGCACCGTCAGCACCAGGCCCGGCTCGCCGTCGTCCACCACCACCCGATGACCGCTCACGGCCCGAGCCTGTCACGACGCCGGCCACGACGACCAGGACGCGAATAGAAGGCCGGGCGGGGGTTCGCGCGCACGGTAGTAGACGTCCCGAAGTGGAGGGCGCCCTGGCGCCCGTGAACGCTACCGTGCGCGCGAACCCCCGCCCGGCCGTCAACCGGAGCATGGTGTCGGCCGACGATCAGACTCGCGCCACCACACGACCGAGAGCCGCGACGGCGGCATCCAGCACCGACTCGTCGACGGTCAGCGCCGGCCGGAACCGCACGGACCGCTCCCCGCACCCGAGGATCAGGAACCCCTCGGCGTGCAGGCCGGCGAGGACGGCGTCGCGCACGTCCCGCGACGGCAGGGAGACGGCGCACATGAGGCCACGGCCGCGGGGGTCGGTGACGACGCCGGGGTGCGCGGCCGCCAGCGCTTCGAGCCGCGACAGCAGTCCCGCACCGACGCGCGCGGCGCGCTCGATCAGCCCCTCGGCCTCGATCACCTCGAGGATGCGGCGCGAGCGGACCATGTCGGCGAGGTTGCCGCCCCAGGTGGAGTTGATGCGCGAGGACACGTGGAAGACGTTGTCGTCGATCTCGTCGACGCGGCCGCCGGCCATGACACCGCACACCTGGGCCTTCTTGCCGAAGGCGACGACGTCGGGCTGCACGCCGAGCTGCTGGTAGGCCCAGGCGGTGCCGGTCATGCCGACGCCGGTCTGCACCTCGTCGAGGATGAACAGGGCGTCGTGCTCGCGGCACAGGGCCTGCATCGCCTGGAGGAACTCGGCGCGCAGGTGGTGGTCGCCGCCCTCCCCCTGGACGGGCTCGGCGACGAAGCAGGCGATGTCGTGCGGGTGGGCCTCGAAGGCGGCGCGTGCCTCGGCGAGCGCCTGCGCCTCGAGGGCCTCGACGTCGCGCGGGGTGCCGTCGGCGTCGTGCCCGGGGTACGGCGAGGAGATGCGCGGCCAGTCGAACTTGGGGAAGCGGGCGACCTTGCCGGGCTCGGTGTTGGTGAGGGACATGGTGTAGCCGGAGCGGCCGTGGAAGGCGTGCTGCAGGTGCAGCACCCGGGTGCCCAGCTCCGGCGAGCGGCCGTGCGCCTCGTTGTGCCGCGACTTCCAGTCGAACGCGACCTTGAGCGCGTTCTCGACGGCGAGGGCGCCGCCGTCGACGAAGAAGAGGTGCGGCAGCGCAGGGTCGCCGAGCACGCGGGCGAAGGTGTCGACGAACCGGGCGAGCTCGACGGTGTAGACGTCGGAGTTGGACGGCTTGTTGATCGCGGCGCGGGTGAGCTCCTCGCGGAACAGCGGGTCGCGGAACAGGGCGGGGTGGTTCATCCCCAGGGGGTTGGAGGCGAAGAAGGTGAACAGGTCGGTCCACTCGCGGCCGTCGCGGGCGTCGACGAGGGTCGAGCCGTGCGAGCGGTCGAGGTCGAGCACGAGGTCGAAGCCGTCGACGAGCAGGTGCTCGCGCAGCGACTCGAGGACGGCGGTGGCCTCGATCGAGCCGCCGACGCTGGAGGCTGTGCGCTGAGAGATTGTCTCGGTCATACCCTGACGGTAGAGGAGAACTTCCTGCCGAACCAGAGCATGACCGTAAGAAATCTTGTCAGTGTGCCAGCGGTCGTCCCTCGAAGTACGTCCGGAGCACCACGGTGGAGCGCGTGGACACGCTCGCCTCCCGCCGGATGACGCCGAGCAGGTCCTCGAGCGCCGACGGCGAGGACACCCGCACCAGCAGCAGATAGTTCGCGTTGCCCGCGACGGACCAGCAGGCCTCGATGCCCGGGACGTCGCGCAGCCGCTCGGGGGCGTCGTCGGCCTGCGACTGGTCCAGCGGCGTGATCTCGACGTACGCCGCGATCGGCAGCCCGACGGCGTCGGGGTCGACGACGGCGCGGTAGCCGGTGATCACCCGCCGCGCCTCCAGCTTGCGCACCCGCGCCTGCACGGCGGACTGCGACAGCCCCGTCACGCCCGCGAGCGCCGCCAGCGTCGCACGCCCGTCCTCGCGCAGCGCGCGCACGAGCGCTCGGTCGACGTCGTCCAGCACGTGGTCGTTCATGGGGCGATCATCCGGCCACCTCGGCGGACTCCAACCAGGCCATCTCGAGCTCCTCCTTCTCGGCGCCGAGCTCCCGGAGGCGCTCGTCGAGGGCCGCCACCGCGGTGTAGTCCGTCGGGTCGGCGGCGATCTGCTCGTGCAGAGTGTTCTCCTCGTCCGCAATCCGAGCCAACCTCCGCTCAATCCGTGAGATTTCCTTCTTGGCGGCCCGCACCTCCGCCGCGGAGGCCCCGGGCGGCGTCGTCGCAGGTCGCGCCGCGGAACCGGCGGTCCCGGCCGCGGCCGGCGGGGCGCCCGGTGAGGCGGCGTCCGCCGACGGGCCCGAGGTGCCCGCCCGGCGCAGCTGGAGGTACTGCTCCACGCCGCCCGGCAGGTCCCGCAGCGCGCCGTCGCCGAGCAGCGCCCACTGCCGGTCGCACACCCGCTCCAGCAGGTATCGGTCGTGGGAGACGACGATCAGCGTGCCGGGCCACCCGTCGAGCAGGTCCTCGACGGCGGCGAGGGTGTCGGTGTCCAGGTCGTTCGTGGGCTCGTCGAGCAGCAGCACGTTCGGCTCCGAGACGAGCAGTCGCAGCAGCTGGAGGCGCCGCCGCTCGCCTCCGGACAGGTCGCGCACGATGGTGTGCGCCCGCTCGCGGGTGAAGCCGAGACGCTCGGTGAGCTGCCCGGCGGTGAGCTCCTTGCCGTCGACGACGACGGTGCGCTTCTCGCGGTCCACGACCTGCACGGCGGTGAGGTGCCCGACGTCGTCGAGCTCGCCGACGTCCTGGGTGAGCTCCGCGACGTGCACCGTCTTGCCGCGCCGCACCCGACCGGAGTCGGGCTCGCGCCGCCCGGCGAGCAGCGAGAGCAGCGTCGTCTTGCCCGCGCCGTTCACGCCGACGACGCCGTACCGGTCGCCGGGGCCGAGGCGCCACGTGACGTCGTCGAGCAGCACGCGCCGCCCGGCCGCGTCGCGCGGCCCGGCCTCGTGGCCGTCCCGCGCGGGGACGGTGACGGTGACGTCCTCGAGGTCGAGCACGTCCTTGCCCAGGCGGCGGGTGGCCATCTGGGTGAGCTCGAGGGTGTCGCGCGGCGGCGGCTCGTCGTCGATGAGCGCGGCCGCGGCGTCGAGGCGGAACTTCGGCTTGGAGGTGCGGGCGGGCGCGCCGCGCTTGAGCCAGGCGAGCTCCTTGCGCAGCAGGTTGTTGCGCTTCTCGGCCGCGGTGGCGGCCTGCCGGGCGCGCTCGGCGCGCGCCAGGATGTAGGCCGCGTACCCGCCGTCGTACCCGTCGACGCCGCCGGAGCCGTCGCCCCGCACCTCCCACGTGCGGGAGCAGACCGCGTCGAGGAACCAGCGGTCGTGGGTGACGACGACGAGCGCGCCCGTGGCGCCCGGCCGGCCGTAGCGGGCGGCGAGGTGCTCGGCCAGCCAGGCGACGCCCTCGACGTCGAGGTGGTTGGTGGGCTCGTCGAGGAGCAGGACGTCCGGGTCCTCGACGAGCAGGGCCGCGAGCGCCACGCGACGCCGCTGCCCGCCGGAGAGGGTGGACGCCGGCTGGTCGAGGTCGAGGTCGGCCAGCAGGCCGGCGTGCACGTTGCGGATGCGCGCGTCGGACGCCCACTCGTGCGTCGCGTCGTCGCCGTGCACGAGGTCGCGGATCGTCGCCGCGTCGTCGTCCACGTCGCGCTGGACAAGCATGCCGAGGCGCGAGCCGCCCACCCGGGTGACGCGCCCGGCGTCGGGGGCCTGCGTGCCCGCGAGCAGACGCAGCAGGGTCGACTTGCCGGCCCCGTTGGGGCCGACGACGCCGATGCGGTCGCCGTCGTCGAGCCCGAGCGAGACGTCGCGCAGGAGGGTGCGGGTGCCGATGGTCAGCGCGATGCCGTCCGCGCCGAGGAGATGTGCCACCCGACGAGGGTAGTCGCCAAGCGGGCACGCGATCCGTCACGGTGTGCGGCCGGACACCGCGACGGATCGCGCGCCGCGCGGTCAGCGCCGCACGCGCAGCGTGACCACCTGGAACGGCGTCATCTCCAGCAGCACGGCGTCGCCGTCGCGCGCGGGGGCGCCGGCCGCGCCCGCCAGCGGGCGCTCGAGCAGGTCGGTCACCTCGACGGACGCGTGCGCGAACGCCGGCGCGACGCGCGCCCGCGCACGCCCGCCCCGGCTCTCGTAGAGCCGCACGACGACGTCGCCGCTGCCGTCCTCGGCCAGCTTGACCGCCTCGACGACGACCGCGTCGTCGTCGACTGTGACCAGCGGCTCGACGCCGTGGTCGCCGGTGACGACGCGCTCGGGCAGGTTGAGCGCGTAGCCGTGGCGCACGGCGTCGTCGATGCCGGCGCCGACGACCAGCTCGCAGGTCAGCTCGTGCTCGCCCTGGTCCGCGTCGGGGTCGGGGAACTTCGGCGCGCGCAGCAGCGAGAGGCGCACGGTGGTACCGCGGGCGCCCTGCGCGTCGGTCGCGTCGTCGGCCCGGGTGCGGGTGATGTCGTGCCCGTAGGTCGAGTCGTTCGCGACGGCCACGCCGAAGCCGGGCTCCCCCACGTGCACCCACCGGTGCGCGACGGTCTCGAACCGCGCGTGGTCCCAGGAGGTGTTGACGTGCGTGGGCCGGTGCACGTGCCCGAACTGGATCTCCGACGTCGCGCGCTCGGCCCGCACGTCGAGCGGGAACGCGAGCTTGAGCAGCTTCTGCCGCTCGTGCCAGTCGACGCGGGTCGTGATGCGCAGCCCGCGCCCGTCGACGGGGAGCGCGAGGTCCTGCTCGACGCGCGAGGAGCCGAACTCCCGCTGCACGCGCACGACCGGCCCGGACGCACCCTCGGCCACCTCGGCCTTCACCCCCGCGACGAGGTCGGTGGTGGCGCGCCGGTAGTGCTCGTCGATGTCCCACGCCTCCCACTCGTTGGGGACGTCGCGGTGCAGCTGGAGCAGGTTCGCCTTCGCGCCGGGCAGCACCGCCTCGCGTCCGCTCGCCCGGTCGACCGCCGAGACGACGTGCCCGTCCGGGTCGACCACGACGCGCACCAGGTCGTTCTCCAGCACCCAGCCGTCGCCGTCGGCCACCGGTGCCACGGTGCCCGCGCCGCGCGGGGCGTCGAGGGCCGCGGCGCCGAGCGCGGCGACGCCGTCGCGCGCGAACGGCCCGGCGTTCACGGCCACCGTCCGGTCACCCTCCCCGACCAGCGCCCGCAGCGCCTCGGCGACGATCTCCTCGAGCTCACGGGCGACCTCGGCGTAGTTCCGCTCGGCCTCGCGGTGCACCCAGGCGATGGACGACCCCGGCAGGATGTCGTGGAACTGCTGCAGCAGCACCGTGCGCCAGAGCCGCTGCAGCCGCTCGGCCGGGTAGTCGGCGCCGGTCCGCACGGCCGCGGTCGCGGCCCACAGCTCGGCCTCGCGCAGCAGGTGCTCGCTGCGCCGGTTGCCGCGCTTGGTGCGGGCCTGCGACGTGTAGGTGCCGCGGTGGTACTCGAGGTACATCTCCCCCGTCCACGTGGCCGGGTCCGCGTACTCCGCCCGGGCCGCGTCGAAGAAGGTCTGCGAGTCGGACAGCTCCACCCGCGGCGACCCCTCCAGGTCGTGGGTGCGCCGCGCGGCCGCGACCATCTCGCGGGTGGGGCCGCCGCCGCCGTCGCCGTAGCCGAACGGCACGAGCGACGTGTTGGCGCGGCCCTTCTCGGCGTACTGCCGCTCGGCGCGGTCGAGCTCCTCCGCCGACAGGTCGGAGTTGTACGTGTCGACCGGCGGGAAGTGCGTGAAGACGCGCGACCCGTCGATGCCCTCCCACCAGAACGTGTGGTGCGGCATCCGGTTGGTGTCGTTCCACGAGATCTTCTGCGTGAGGAAGTTGTCGCTGCCCGCCAGCCGGGCGAGCTGCGGCAGGGCGGCCGTGTACCCGAAGGAGTCCGGCAGCCAGACCTCCTTCGGCTCCACGCCCAGCTCCTCGATGAAGTACCGCTTGCCGGCCACGAGCTGGCGGGCCAGCGCCTCGCCGCCCGGCATGTTCGTGTCGGACTCCACCCACATGCCGCCCACGGGCACGAACCGGCCCTCGCGCACGCGCTCGCGGATCCGCTCGAACAGCTCCGGGAAGTGCTCCTGGACCCACGAGTACTGCTGCGCCGACGAGCACGCGAACCGCACGTCCGGGTCCTCGTCCATGAGCGACAGCACGTTGGAGAACGTGCGCGCGCACTTGCGAACCGTCTCGCGGGTGGGCCACAGCCACGCGGAGTCGATGTGGGCGTGGCCGACGGCGTGCACGCGGTGCGCCGACGCCGTGGCCGGGGCGGCCAGGGCCGGCGCGAGGGCCGCACGACCCGCGGCGGCGGTGCCGGCGACGTCGTCGGGGTCGACGGCGTCGAGCATGTCCTCCAGCGCGCGCAGCACCTCGGCCGCGCGGGGGCTCGTGCCGGGCAGCACCCGCACCAGGCCGTGCAGGGCGCGCACGTCCTGCAGCAGCTCCCAGGCCGTCTCGTCGACGAGCGCGACGTGCATCGTCCGCAGCGCGTAGATCGGGTCGGGCCCGGACGTCTCCCAGGCGCCCATCGGCGTGGGCCGGGTCCAGGCGCCTCCCGGCACGTCGGGGTTGGCGGCGGCCTCGACGTAGAGGTCGACGCGGCCGTCGGCGTCGAGCGCCTGCCCCTCGACGAGCGGCACGTGCTGGTTGCGCGGCTCGACGGCCTTGACGATCCGGCCGTCCGGGGTCCAGGCGGTGCCCTCGGCCTGGAAGCCCGGGCCGGCGCCGGTGAAGCCCAGGTCGACGACGAGCTCGACACGCGTGCCCGCGGGCGCCGCGTCGCCGGACCACTCGGCCGGGACGGCTCCGGTCACGTGGAACCACGTCGTGTCCCACGGCCGCCCCCAGGGGCTCCCGAGGGCGAACGGCGCGTACGTCGCCGCGACCGCGTCGGCGAAGGGCACGGGCTCCCCGCCGACGGTCCACGCCGCGACGTCGAGCGGCCGGGTCTCGCGCAGGACGGCGGGCTCCAGCCAGTCGCGGGTGAACCGCTCGAGGCGCGCGGTGGTGCGGGCGGTGGTGTCGTGCATGGATCAGGCTCCTGGTGACGGTGCGGGCGGTGGAACGGGGCTCGGTCAGCCCTTGACGGCGCCGGCGAGCGCGAACGAGCCGCCGGACAGCCGCGAGACGAGCACGTACAGGCCGACGGCGGGCAGGGCGTAGAGCATCGAGTAGGCCGCGAGCTGGCCGTAGGCGACCGAGCCGTACTGGCCGAAGAACGCGAAGATGCTCACGGCCGCCGGCTGCTTCTCCGGGGTCAGCAGCAGCACGAAGGGGACGAAGAAGTTCCCCCACGCCTGGATGAACACGAAGATGAAGACGACGGCGATGCCGGGCCGCATGAGCGGCAGCACGATGGTGCGCAGCGTGGTCATTGCCGACGCACCGTCGGTCCACGCCGCCTCCTCGAGGGAGATCGGCACGGAGTCCATGAAGTTCTTGGTCATCCAGATCGCCATCGGCAGCGACGTCGCGGCCATGAAGAAGGTGGTGCCGGCCAGCGAGTCGAGCAGGTTGAGCCGCACGAACAGCGAGTAGACCGGCACCATCATCGCCGTGATCGGCAGGCAGGTGCCGAACAGCACGGCGTACAGGAACGGCTTGTTGAAGCGCATCCGGTAGCGCGACAGCGGGTACGCCGCCAGCACGGACGCGACCACGGTGATGAGCCCGGTGCCCGCGGACAGCACGAACGCGTTCGCCAGCGGCACCCACGTCTGCTCGGGGGTCATGACGGCCGTGAAGTTCTCGAGCGTGAACGTCTCGGGCAGCCGGACGGCGAGCGTGGCGCTCGGGTCCAGCGACGCCAGCACGATCCAGCCGAGCGGCAGCAGGAAGCACAGCCCCACGACGACCAGCACGACGTTCGACAGCACGCGCGCGGCGCGCGGCCCGGGGGCGGCGACCGACGGCGTCGCCCGCCGTCGTGCGGGGGGCGCGCCGGCGACGTCGGGCACGGGGGAAGGGACGGACGCGGGGGCTGCGGTCTGGGCCATCAGTCGACCTCCGGCTTCAGGCTGCGGATGTACACGACGGAGAAGACGGCGCCGATCACCAGCATCACGGTCGCGATCGCCGTGCCGTAGCCGACCTGGGCGAACTTGAACGCCTCCTGGTAGGCGAGGATCGGCAGCGTGGAGCTGTCGGTGCCGGGGCCGCCGCCCGTCATCACGTAGATGAGGGTGAACACGGACAGCGTCTGCAGCGTCGTGAGCATGAGGTTGGTCGAGATGCTGCGCCGGATCGTGGGCAGCGTGACCCACACCAGGCGCTGGGCAGCGTTCGCCCCGTCGACCGTCGCGGCCTCGGTGATCTCCGGCGGCACCTCCGCGATCGCGGCGGAGTAGACCATCATCGAGAACGCCGTGCCCCGCCAGACGTTGGCGAGGATGACGGCGAGCATCGGGTACTCGAAGAGCCAGTCGGGGCCGGTGACCCCCACGCCCGCCAGCAGCGAGTTGAGCGTGCCGTCGGCGTGGAAGAACGCGTAGGCGGCGAAGGCGGCGACGATCTCGGGCAGCACCCACGCCGTCACGACGAGCGTCGAGACGACCGCCCGCACGGGCTTGAGCGCGGAGCGCATGAGCATCGCGAGGCCGAGGCCGGCCACGTTCTGCCCGATCACCGCGGATGCGATGACGAACAGCACCGTGAGCCACAGGGCCTTCGGGAAGTCGGGGTCGGCGAGCAGCGCGACGTAGTTGTCCAGTCCGACCCACTCGGGGGCGAGGGCGTTCGGGCCGGTGAGGGCCGCGTTGGTGAACGACCCGTAGAACGACCACACGACGGGGCCGAGCATGAACAGCGCGAGCAGGGCGACGGCGGGCAGCATCGGGACGAGGCGGCCGGCGGTGCGGCGCGCGTGCGCGCGCCGCACCGGCGACGGCCCCGCCCCCGGCCCGCCGACGGGGGCGGGGGCGAGGGTGGCGGTCACGTCGTCAGCCGTTCGTCGTGTTCTCTTCGCCGACCTGGGCGATCACGGCCTTGTCGTACACGGCCGCGGCCTCCTCCGGGGTCTGCTGCCCGGTCATGACCGACTCCATCGCCACCTGGATCGCGTTGGAGATCTGCGCGTAGTCGGACGTGGCCGGGCGGAAGTTCGTCACCTCGACGAGGTCGGAGAAGAACGGCACCGTCGGGTTCGCCTCGGAGTACGAGGGCTCCTCGGCGACGTCGGTGCGCACCGCGATCTGGCTGTTGTCGATCGCGTACCGCAGCGAGTTCTCCTTGTCGAGCGCGTGGGTGATGACGTCGAACGCCACGTCGGGGTTCTTCGACCCGGAGCCGATCGCCATCGTCCAGCCGCCCGACATGCTCACCGCGCCGGGGGCCTGGCCGTCCTGGGTGGGCATCGCGGCCGTGCCCATGACGTCGGTCCACTCGGGCCAGGGCGCCGTGCCCGCCTCGAGCCAGGTGCCGGGCATCCAGGACCCGTCGAGGGAGATGCCGAGCTTGCCCTTCGGGAGCCACTCGGCCGAGACCGTGTTGCCGACGTTCGGGTCGAGCGCCTGCTGCGGCGTCGGCGCGAGTCCCTCGGTGTAGATCGTCTTGATGAAGTCGAGCGAGTCGACGAACTCCTGCGACCCGACGATCCACTTCGACGCGCCGGTGTCGTAGAGCGTGCCGCCCGTGCCGTACAGCAGCATCTCGAAGCCCTGCATGGTGGAGCCCTCGCCCATCGGCTTGCCCGAGTAGACGTTGAGCGGGATGACCTCCGGGTCCGCCTTCTTGATCGCCCGGGCGGCCTCGAGGAGCTCGTCCCAGGTCTTCGGGGCCCAGTCCTCGGGCAGCCCCGCCTTCGCGAGCACCTCCTTGTTGAACCACAGCCCGCGCGTGTCCGTGCCCATGGGGACGCCGTAGGTCTTGCCGTCGTCGCCCAGCCCGGCCTGCTTGGCCTGGTCGACGAACTGGCCCCAGTCGTCCCACTCGGCGAGGTAGTCGTCCATCGGCAGCAGGTACCCCGCCTCGACGTCCGACTTGATCATGAACGTGTCCTCGTACATGAGGTCGGGCGCCGTCCCGGGCGCGCGGTTCATGAGCGCGAGCTTCGTGAAGTAGTCGTTCTGGCTGGCCTCGATCGGCACGAGCTCGATCGTGACGTCCGGGTTCTCCTTCTCGTACTCGGCCTTGACGTCCTTGAACAGCTCGTCGGCCTGGGTGAAGTTCCCGAACTTCTGGTACGCGATCTTGATCGTCGCGTCCCCGCTGCTGCCCTCGCCGCCCCCCGAGCCGCAGGCTCCGAGGGTGAGGACGAGCGCCGTGACCGCGGTCCCCGCGGCGAGGTGTCGTGCCAGTCGCATGCTGCTCCTTTGCCCACATGAGTGGCCCGACGACGCCGGGCCGGCTGACACGAATAACTCAAGCGAATTGAGTTATTGCTGTCAAGCATGCCGGCCCGGCGGTTCGAGGTCGGTCCTCGGTGGGGCGCCCGCGGGCTACGGGCGCACGAGAGCGCGCGCCGCGCCCCCGCCGACGAGCCCGGAGGGACGCGGCGTGAACAGCCCGTCGAGCACCAGGCTCGCCGCCCCCACCGCGCCGACGTGGTCGCCGACGGCGGATCCCAGCACCTCGACGGCGTGCACCTCGCGCAACGTCGCCTGCACCGTGAGCTCCCGCCGCACGACGGGCAGGTAGTGGGGGGCCAGCCGCGCCCACGCCGGGCCGCCGAAGACGACGACCTCCGCGTCCACGAGGTCGGCCACCACGGTGATCCCGCGCGCGACCCGCCGCGCGGACGTCGCGAGGATCCCCGCGGCGACCGCGTCGCCGTCCGCGGCGGCCCGGCACAGCGTCGTGAGGGCCGCGTCGAGCTCGGCCGGCGTCGACGCCGGGGTGCCCGGGGGGAGCACGCCGCCCGCGACGGCCTCGGCCACCAGCGTCGCGGGGGCGGCGGAGACGCCGATGCACCCCCGCTGGCCGCAACCGCACAGCGGGCCGTCGTTGTCGACCACCAGGTGGCCGACCTCACCGGCGTTGCGCGACGACCCCGCGAGGAGCTCGCCGTCGTGCGCCACCGCGACGGCGACGCCGAAGCCCGTGTAGAAGAAGAGGGACGTGCCGCGCAGCATCCGGTTGCCGCGCCACAGCTCCGCCACCATCGCCGCCGAGACGTCCTTGTCCAGCACGACGTCGAACCCCGTCGCGGCGGCCAGCAGGTCGCGCACCGGCACCTCCTCCCAGCCGTCCAGGAGCGGCGGGCGGATCACCGTGCCGGCGGCGAGGTCCACCGGCCCCGGCGCCGCCACCCCCAGCCCGAGGACGGCGGAGCGGTCGACGCCGGCCCGCTCGAGCATCGCGGCGGCCGCCGCGGCGACGGCCTCGGCCACCGCCCCCGGTCCGGCCGGCGTCGGCTCGACGACCTTCTCCACGGTGCGGCCGTCGAGATCCACGAGCACCGACGTCACCACCACCGGGTCGATGTGCACGCCGAGCGCGAACGCGCCCTGCGGCTCGAGGTAGAGCATGGTGCGGGGCTTGCCCCGGCCCTCGGCCCGGCGCTCCCCCTCGACGACGTACCCCAGCGCGATGAGCCGCGCCACGATGTTCGACACCGCCTGGAGGGACAGCCCGGAGCTCGCCGCGAGCTCGGTCCGGCTCGTGCCGCCGGACGCCCGCCGCACCTGGTCGAGCACGACCATCTGGTTGAAGTCGCCCACCCGCGGCAGGTTGGTCCCGCGTCGCACCGTGTCCTCACCTCGCCCGTCCGAGTGGTTGCAGCGTAGACGTCCGGGAACGGAATCGTTCTCCCTCGGCCCCGGCCGTCCCGGCTACAGTGCAGCCCGACACCGCACCGCTGCGGGAGGTCCCGCAGGAAGTCCCCGGAGGAACCCGATGGCCCAGTTCGACCTGCCCGTCGCCGAGCTCGAGGCGTACGTGCCCGAGATCGACGAGCCCGCCGACTTCGACGCGTTCTGGTCGCAGACCCTCGTCGAGTCCCGCGCGCACGACGACGGCCCGACGCTGGAGCGGGCGGACACCGGCCTCACGGAGCTCGTGGTGGACGACGTGACGTTCCCGGGCTTCGACGGGCAGCCGGTCAAGGCGTGGCTGACCCGGCCCGCGCGCCACGACGCCGCGGCCGACGGACCGCTGCCCGCCGTCGTCGAGTTCGTCGGCTACGGCGGCGGGCGCGGGCTGGCGCACGACCACCTGGGCCCCGCCGCCGCGGGCTACGCGCACCTCGTCATGGACACCCGCGGCCAGGGCTCCGGCTGGGGCCACGGCGGCGACACCCCGGACCCGGTGGGCAGCGGCCCGGCCTCCCCCGGCTTCATGACGCGCGGCGTCCTCGACCCGCACGAGCACTACTACCGGCGCGTCTTCACCGACGGCGTGCGGGCCGTCGACGCCGTGCGCCGCGTGGAGGGGATCGACCCCGCGCGCGTCGCCGTCGCCGGCACGAGCCAGGGCGGCGGCATCGCGATCGCCGTCGCCGGCCTGGTGCCCGACGTCGCCGCCGCCGTGCCGAACGTGCCGTTCCTGTGCCACTACCGCCGCGCCGTGCAGATCTCCGACGCGTTCCCGTACGGCGAGATCACGCAGTACCTGTCCGTGCACCGCGAGCACGAGGACGCCGTCTGGCGCACGTTCTCCTACCTCGACGGCGTCTCGTTCGCCCGCCGCGCCCGCGCGGCCGCGCTGTTCTCGACCGCCCTGCGCGACGACGTCTGCCCGCCGTCGACCGTGTACGCCGCGTACAACCAGTGGGGCGCGCTGGGCGAGACGGCGCCGGACACGGCGATCGACGTGTACCCCTACAACCGCCACGAGGGCGGCCAGGGCTACCGCTTCGCCCCGACCCTCGCCTGGCTGGCCAAGCACGTCTGACCGCCCCCGACCGCCCAGGTAGCCCGGGCCCCCGCGAGGTAGCACGAGACCTGCCGAGGTAGTCCGGGTCTCGGCGAGGTAGCACCAGACGTGCCGAGGTAGCTCGGGTCTCCGCGAGGTAGCACGAGAGGTGCCGAGGTAGTCCGGGCATCAGGGAGATATCGCCCATGATGACCACCAAGGGCCAGCTACCTCGCCGGGATGCGGACTACCTCGGCAGAGGTGGAACTACCTCGGCAGAGGTGGAGCTACCTCGGCGTCACGGGAGGAGGCGGGCGCCGTGCGCGGGGCCCGAGGTGCACCACACGGAGTCGGCGGCACCCTCGGCCGTCCAGGACGCGGCGACGGCCAGCGCGTGCTGGCGCGACCGGGCGAGCGCGGCGACGGTCGGCCCGGAGCCGGAGACGAACGCGCCCAGCGCGCCCGCCTCGTCCGCGACGGCGATGGTGCGCTCCAGCTCGGGGCGCAGCGAGAGCGCCGCGGCCTGGAGGTCGTTGTGCAGGGCCCGCCCGAGGGCGTGCGCGTCGCCGGCGCGCAGCGCCTGCATCAGACCGGTGTCCTCGTCGAGCCCCGGCTCGTCGGCGGCCCCGTCCGGGCCGGCCAGCTCGTCGAAGCGGCCGTAGACGGCGGGGGTGGACAGGCCCTCGGCCTGGGCCGCGAACACCCAGTGGAACTCGCCGCGGGCCATGGCGGGAGTCAGCAGGTGACCGCGACCGGTCCCGACGGCGGTGTGCCCGAGGAGGGCGAAGGGGACGTCCGAGCCGAGCTCCGCGGCGAGCGACGCGAGGTCGTCGCGGCTCAGGCCGGTCTGCCACAGCGCGTCGCACGCCACCAGGGTGGCCGCCGCGTCCGCGGACCCGCCCGCCATGCCCCCGGCGACGGGCACGCCCTTGGCCAGGTGCAGCGCCACGTCCGGCGCGACGCCGACCTGGGCCGCCAGCGCCTCGGCGGCGCGCCAGGCGAGGTTCGTGCCGTCGACGGGCACGAGCTCGGCCTGCGGGCCGTCCACGGTGATCGTCACGCCGGCACCCTCCGGCACCTGCGTGGCGGTCACCTCCTCGTAGAGGGCCACGGCCTGGAAGATCGTCGACAACGGGTGGTAGCCGTCGGCCTGGCGCGCGCCGACGCGCAGCGACAGGTTGACCTTGCCGGGCGCGCGGACGCGGACGGACGGCGACGGGGCGGCGGCAAGATGCGTCACGCGTCCACCGTGCCCGCCGCGACCGGAAGCTGCTCGGCGATCCGCGCGAAGTCCGTGACCTCGAGCCGCTCGCCGCGCAGCCCGGGGTCGACGCCCGCGGCGCGCAGCGCCTCCTCTGCGGCGACACCGGACCCGAACGTGCCGGACAGGGCGGCGCGCAGCGTCTTGCGACGCTGGGCGAACGCGGCGTCGACGACGGCGAAGACCTGCTCGCGCGTCGCGGTCGTGACAGGGGGCTCGCGCTTCTCCAGCGCCACGAGAGCGGAGTCCACGTTGGGCTCCGGCCAGAACACGTGCCGGCTGACGTTGAGCGACCGGCGCGTGTCGGCGTACCAGGCCGCCTTGACCGACGGCACCCCGTAGGTCCGCGACCCGGGCCCCGCCGCGAGGCGGTCGGCCACCTCGGCCTGGACCATGACGAGCACGCGCTCCAGGCTCGGGAACCGCTGCAGGAACGTGAGCAGCACCGGGACGGCGACGTTGTACGGGAGGTTCGCGACGAGCGCCGTCGGCGGCTCCCCCGGCAGCTCGGTGACCTCGAGCGCGTCGGCGGGCACCACCTCGAAGTCGGCGCCGGGCGCGTGCCGGTGCACGGTCTCGACGATCTGGCCCGCCAGCACCGGGTCGATCTCGACCGCGACGACGGACGCTCCGGCCTCCAGCAGCCCGAGGGTCAGCGACCCCAGCCCGGGGCCGATCTCGACGACGCGCTCCCCCGGCTGCAGACCGGCGGCGCGCACGATCTTGCGCACCGTGCCGCCGTCGTGCACGAAGTTCTGCCCGAGCTGCTTGGTGGGGCGGACGCCGAGGCGCCCTGCCAGCTCGCGGATCTCCGCAGGGCCGAGCAGGGCGCCAGGGGTGTTCGTCATGGGGGCGAGTCTATTCGTCGGCCCGCGGCCGACGACTCAGGGACGGCCGGGGAGCCGGCTCAGTACCAGCCCACCGACTGCGAGTGGCCCCACGCGCCGCACGGCGTGCCGTAGACGTCGGCGATGTAGCCGAGACCCCACTCGATCTGCGTGGCGGGGTTGGTCTGCCAGTCGGAGCCGGCCGACGCCATCTTCGAGCCCGGCAGCGACTGCGGGATGCCGTACGCGCCGGACGACGGGTTGGCCGCCGAGGCGTTCCACCCCGACTCCTTGGTCCAGAGCGACTCGAGGCAGGACCACTGCTCGCCGGACCAGCCGCGCGCCGCGGCCATCTGCTTGCCGATCGACCGGGTCGAGCCGGAGTAGGACGGCGTCTTCGGCTCGGGCTCCGGGCGCTCCTTGGTGCCCTTCACCAGCACGCGGGTCACGGGCTTGGTGGTGACCTCGTCCGAGACCTTGGTCTTCTTCACGACCTTGCCGTCGACCGTCGTGACCCGGTGGACGATCGTGCGCTCGCCGTCCTTGCCCTTCTTCACGACCTTCGCGTCGACGTCGGAGTACCGGTCGCCGGACTTCTTGGTCGTCGTCTTGTGGTCGACGGCCTTGGTGGTCGTGACCTTCTTGGTCTCGACGCGCTGCACGACGACGGCCACCTGCGGCGCGGGGGCAGCGGCCTCGGCGGCGACCTGCTCGGTCTGCGCGCCGTCCTTCGTGGCCTGCTTCTCGGCCTGCTTCTGCTGGTCCGCGACGGCCGCGGCGACGTGCTTCTTCACCTCGGCGTTGGCGGCGTCGGTGACGTGCACCCGGTCGTTCTTCCCGAGCTCCACGTCGGCCTCGGCCAGCACGGCCTCGACGTCCTCCGCGTCCTCGACCACGTCGGTCGTGCCGTCGTGCACCACGGCCACCGGGCCGTCCGTGTCGACGTCCACCGGCAGCGAGGCGCGCTCGCCGTCACGGGAGGCGACGATGCGCACGTCGCCGCCGCGAGCGGTGAGGCTGTCGAGCGCCTCGTCGGCGTCGAGCGCGGTGACCCAGGCGTCGGTGTCCTTGCCGTCCACCTGCAGGCTGAGCTCCTTGCCGGAGCGCACGACGACGTCGGAGCCGTCCTCGAGCGTGGCGCCGGCCGCCGGGGTCACGAGGTCGCGGTCGCCGACGACGACACCCTGGGAGGTGAGCAGGTCGTCGACGGAGCCGGAGTAGGACGTCACGGTCTTCACGTCGCCGTCCACGTCGAGCGTGACGGTCTTGCGGGCGTCGGCGTAGGCGACGGCGCCACCGGCGACGGCGACCGCGGCGACGGTCGCGGCGGCCAGGAACGGCCAGCGGCGGCGGGGGCGGGTCGTGGAGGGCGCGACGGTGTCGGCGTCCGGCACGGCGGGCACGGGAGAGGTCTGGGGGGAGCGGGTCACGAGAGTCCAGTCGTCGTGCTGTCCGGGCACGGTGGTCGGGGGCGGGCCGGCGGCCCGTCACGCACCGGGGCGGCGCGCTCGCGCCTCGCTCCCGGCCCCCGCGCCCGAGGGCGCCGAGTTCCGACCCACCGATCCGGCGGTTCAGGGCCCGCGTCACATACACCTGTCGAGCACGGCTCGCACGCGGGACACCCGACCGTAACCGATTCGTTATCGGAGACCTAATCTGTCGGCGGCGTCGTGACGAGACCCACAGCCCGCCCGGCGCGCGCAGGGCCCCGACGCACGACCGCCCGGGACGGCGGTGCCGTCCCGGGCGGTCGGTCGACGCCGGCGGGCACGAGGCCCGACGGACGTCAGGTCAGAGCAGGCCGAGCTTGGCCGCGCACCCGGGCCACTGGCCCCAGCCGGACTGCGCCTGCAGCTTCTTGGCGAGGCGCGTCTGCTCGGCGGCCGAGTTCTCCGACGGGAGACCGGAGCCGCCCATCGCGTGCCAGGTCTGCGCGGAGAACTGGTACAGGCCGTAGTAGCCGTTCCCGGTGTTCGTCGCCGGGTTGCCGCCCGACTCGCACTGGGCGAGGTCGGCCCACACCCCCGCGGGCGCCGAGCCGGTGGCCTTCGACGTCGAACCGGACGACGAGCCCGAGGAGCTCGACGACGAGGACGAGCTGCCGGAGGAGCTCTCCTTCGGCTCCGGCTCGGGCTCCGGCTCCGGGCGCGCCTTGGTGCCCTCGACGACGACCTCCGTGACCGGCTTGGTCGTCACCTTGTCCGAGAGCTTCTTCTTGGCGACGACGTCGCCGTCGACCGTGGTCACGCGGTACGTGAGGGTGCGCTCGCCGTCCTTGCCCTCCTGGGCGACCTTGGTGCCCAGGTCGGCGAAGCGGTCGGCGTCCTTCTCGGTACGCGCCTTGTGGTCCACCGCGACCTTCTTGGTGACCTTCTTCGTCTCGACTCGCTCGATGACGATGCGCACCGCCGGGTCGCCGTCGGTCTTGGCGGTCTGACGCTCGACGAAGACGTGGTCGTCGTCGTCGGCGGTCAGGCCGAGACCCTGGAGGATCGCCTCCAGGCCGACGGAGCCGTCGTCGACCACCGTGGTGGTGCCGTCCGCGACGACGGCGACCGGCTGGTCGGCGTCGAGCTGCAGCGGCAGCGACGCGCGGTCGCCGGAGCGGGAGGCGACGAGGGAGACGTCGGAGCCGCGGGCGTCGAGGCCGCGCAGGGCCTCCTCGGCGTCCAGCGCCGTGACCCACACGTCGTCCTGCTCGCCGTCGACGTCCACCGTGAGCTCGTGCCCGGAGCGGACCACGACCTGCGAGCCGTCGCGCAGGGCGGCGTCGACGGACGGGGTGACGGCGTCGCGCTCGCCCACCTCGACGCCCTGGGCGTCCAGCAGGCCGGCGACGGAGCCGGAGAAGGTCGAGACGGTGCGCGTCGCGCCGTCGATGTCGAGCGTCACGCTCTTGCGCGCGCTCTCGTAGGCCGTGGCCGCACCGCCCGCGACGACGAGCGCGCCGGCGGCGAGACCCGCGATGAGCGGGAGCCGACGGCGACGGCGCGTGGCGGTCGTCGCGGAGGCGGCCGCTGCGTCGGGCCCAGCCTCGGGCATCGACTCGGCCGAGGAGTGGGGAGTCTCGTTCGAGGGGTTCACACAGGTCCAGTCGTCGTGCGGTCCGGTCACGACGGCGGGGTCCCGACTGGCTGTCGGGGTCGTGGTCGATCCGGTGGCTCCGAAGACCGTAACCGGATCGTGACCATCGGCCAAGCCTGGTTATGGTACGGATGCCCGCGTCTGTCCCCTGCTGTCCGATAAGTCGCCACGACCGGGGTGACCTGTCTCACACGTCGCCCGAGCGTGTCGGGACCACGACCCCGGTGTCGGCGGGCTCGACCGGCAGCGGTCAGTACCAGCCCACCGACACGGAGTGGCTCCAGGCCCCGCAGGGGGTGCCGTACCGCCCGGAGATGTAGCCCAGGCCCCACTCGATCTGCGTCGACGGGTTGGTGCGCCAGTCCGACCCGGCGGTCGCCATCTTCGAGCCGGGGAGGGACTGCGGGATGCCGTACGCGCCGCTGGACGGGTTCTCGGCGTTCCAGCGCCAGCCCGACTCCTTGTCCCACAGCTTCTCGAGGCAGGTGTACTGGTCGGCGCCCCAGCCGCGCTCGGCGGCCATCGCCTTGCCGATCGCCTTCGCGGAACCCGGGTCGGGGTTGGCCGTGGAGACCTCGAGCGTGCCCACCACGACGACCTCGTCCACCGGCTTGCGCGTGACCTCGCGGTCGACCACGGTGCGCTCCACCTCGGCGCCGTCCAGGGTGCGCACCTCGTAGGTCGTGACGCGCTCCCCCGGCACGCCGGCCGTGCGCACCACCTCGTACCCCTTCGGCAGCTCGTCGGACTCGACGCGCTCCGTCTCGAACGGGATGACCTCGGTCTTCCGGTCGGCGTCCGTGTTCCCGCGGCTCACCATGACGACCATCCCGTCGACGGCCGCCGCGCCGAGCGGCACGGACGTGCGGTCGTGCTCGCCGAGCGTGATGCCCGCGGTCGCGAGCACGTCGCGGACCGTCGACTGCGCCGTGCGGATCGGCAGCACCAGGCCGTCCACCGCCACCTGCACGGTCTTCGTGGTCGACACCCGCACAGGGGTCCGGTCCAGCGGAGCGGTGCGCGACGCCGACGTCACGGCGTCCGACCCCCGGGGGCCGAGCGCCGCCAGGAGCTCGCCGACCGTGTGCGCCGTCGTCGGGAAGGTGGTGACCTCCCCGTCGATCTCGACCGTCACCTCACGGCTCGAGCGGACCACGACCTGGCCGCCGTCCGCCGCGGGCGACGACGCCGCGGGCTGCACCAGGTCGTCCGGGCCGAGCGGGATGTGGTGGTAGCGCAGCACGTCGGCCACCGACGCACCGTAGGAGCCGACGGTCGCGACGTGGCCGTCGTAGTCGATCGTCATCGTCTTGTGCACCTGCGTGACCGCGACCGTGCCGCCCACCAGCGCCAGGACCACCGTGCCGTGCACGACGTGACGCGCGGGGCCCGAGAGGGCCCCGCGGCGTGGGGTCGACGACGGGACCGTCGCCGTGTCCGACGCGCGCTCCGTCCTCGACCTCCGCACGAGCACCAGACCGTAACGGAACCGTGACCAGGGGGGAAGCCCTCGACCGCTCACGAACCGCTCACCCGGGGGCTCACCACGCGCCGTACACGCGCTCGGACGTCGCCGAGAGCGTCCGGCACACCTCGTCCAGCGGGCGCCCGAGGACGTCCGCCATCGCGCGCACGGTGTGCGCCGCGACGTACGGGGCGTTCGGCTGCCCGCGGTACGGGTGCGGCGGCAGGTACGGCGCGTCCGTCTCGACCAGCACCAGCTCGAGGGGCACGGCGCGCAACGCCGCCCGCAGGTGGTCGTTCCTCGGGTACGTCACCGGGCCGGCGAACGAGAGGAACCAGCCGTGCTCCGCCGCGAGCGCGGCCATCTCCTCGTCGCCCGAGTAGCAGTGGAAGACGGTGCGCTCGGGGGCGCCGTCGGCGAGCAGGACGTCGATCACCTGCGCGTGCGCGTCGCGGTCGTGGATCTGCAGCGCCAGGCCGAGCTCCTTCGCCAGCGCGACGTGGGCGCGGAACGCGTTACGCTGCACGGCCTCGCCCAGGGGGCCGGTGCGGAACAGGTCCATGCCCGTCTCCCCGATCGCGCGCACGCGATCGTGCGAACGCGCGACCTCCGCGACCCGGTCGAGCGCATCGTCGAGCGGCACCCCGTGGTGGGGCGCCGGGTCGGGCTCGAGCCCGTCCGGGCCGACCTCGCGGACGCCGGCGTGCAGCACGGCCTCGTTGGGGTGGATCGCGACGGCCGCGAGCACGCCCGGGTGACCCGCCGCCAGCAGGTCGACGGTCCAGTCGATGCCCGGCAGGTCGCAGCCCACCTGCACGACCCGGTCCACGCCGGCCGCCGCCGCGCGGGCGAGGTGCTCGGCAGCGGTCGGGACGGGCGCGCCGTCGGGAAGGATCCCGGCGATCGCGTCGAGGTGCGTGTGGTTGTCGGCGACGGGCACCGGCAGGGGCGCGGGCTCCGCCGGGAACCCGCGCTCGCGCTTGCGCCCCACCTCAGGCCTTCTCGCGCAGCCGCTCGAGCTCCTCCTCGACGATCGAGTCGTCGAGCTTGGTGAACACGGGGGTGGGCTTCGCGATCTCGGTGCCCGGCGTCACGGGACGCGACTCCCACGAGGGGAAGTCGTAGTCGCCCGTGATGACCGGGTACTGCCGGGTCTCGTCGTCGAGGTCGGTGACCTCGTCGATGCGCGGCTGGGGCGCGAAGGTGCCGGTGCCGCCCATGGTCTCGTGCACCTGCTGGGCGGAGTGCGGCAGGAACGGGCTGAGCAGCGTGTTGCAGTCGCTCACGGCCTGCGTGACCGTGTGCAGCACGGTCGCGAGGCGGTCCGGGTCCGTCTTGAGCTTCCAGGGCTCCGTCTCCGACACGTACCGGTTGACGTCGCCGACCACGCGCATGGCCTCCGCGACCGCCGCCCGCTGCCGGTTGGACTCGATGAGCCCGCCGACCGTGCCGAACGCCGCGGACGTCGACTTGAGGACGCCGCGGTCGACGTCGGCCAGCTCGCCCGGCGTCGGGACCTGCCCGAAGTTCTTGTGCACCATGCTCGCGGTGCGGTTCACGAGGTTGCCCCAGCCCGCCACGAGCTCGTCGTTGGTGCGGCGCAGGAAGCTGTCCCACGTGAAGTCGACGTCCTGGCTCTCCGGGCCCGCGGCCGCCACGTAGTAGCGGAACGCGTCCGGCTGGTAGCGCGCCAGCATGTCGCGGACGTAGATGACGACGCCGCGCGAGCTGGAGAACTTCTGCCCCTCGACGTTGAGGAACTCCGAGCTGACCACCTCGGTGGGCAGCTGCAGCGTCCCGTACGGGCCCGGCGCACCGCCGCGCGAGCCCTTCCCGTCGTAGGCCAGCAGCTCGGCCGGCCAGATCTGGGAGTGGAACGTGATGTTGTCCTTGCCCATGAAGTAGAAGGAGCGGGCCGTCTCCTCGTTCCAGAACGCGCGCCACGCCTCCGGGTCGCCCGTGCGCCGCGCCCACTCGATCGACGCCGAGAGGTACCCGATGACGGCGTCGAACCACACGTACAGCCGCTTGGTCGGGTTCTCCTCCCAGCCCTCGAGCGGCACCGGGATGCCCCAGTCGATGTCGCGCGTCATGGCGCGCGGCCGGATGTCGTCGAGCAGGTTGAGGCTGAAGTTCAGCACGTTCGGGCGCCAGCCGGTGCGGGTGCGCAGCCAGTCGCCCAGCGCGTCCGCGAGCGCCGGCAGGTCGAGGAAGAAGTGGTTCGACTCGACGAACTTCGGCGTCTCGCCGTTGATGCGGCTGCGGGGGTTGATCAGGTCGATCGGGTCGAGCTGGTTGCCGCAGTTGTCGCACTGGTCGCCGCGCGCGCCGTCGTACCCGCAGATGGGGCACGTGCCCTCGATGAACCGGTCGGGCAGCGTGCGGCCGGTGGACGGGGAGATCGCGCCCATCGTGGTCTTCTCGACCATGTAGCCGTTCTTGTACACCGTGCGGAACATCTCCTGCACGACGGCGTAGTGGTTGCGCGTCGTCGTGCGGGTGAACAGGTCGTAGGACAGCCCGAGCGACGTGAGGTCCTCGACGATGACGCGGTTGTAGCGGTCCGCGAGCTGCTGCGGCGTCACGCCCTCCTGCTCCGCCTGCACGAGGATCGGCGTCCCGTGCTCGTCCGTGCCGGAGACCATCAGCACGTCGTGACCCGCCATCCGCATGTGCCGGCTGAAGACGTCGGAGGGAACGCCGAAGCCGGCGACGTGGCCGATGTGCCGCGGGCCGTTGGCGTAGGGCCACGCCACGGCCGAGAGGATGTGGGTCATGCGGGCGATTCTAGGGCCCGCGCGACGGGGCGTCCCGAGCCGTCCGCACCCCGGCTCCGGCCCGCTGCCTCCGCCCGTCAGCCGAAGGTGACCCGCACCAGGCGGTCGTCGCCGTCCCGCGGCGAGCCGCGGCCGTCGGTGTTGTTGGTCAGCACCCACAGGCCACCGGCGTCCCCACCCCCGGGCTCGACGGGCGCCACGTTGCGCAGCCGGCCCAGCTCGCCCGCGAGCAGGGCCTGGGGCTCCCCGAGCGGTCGGGCGCTCCCGTCGGCGTCGACCGCGCCCTTGCTCGCCCCCGGGCTCGGGTCCTCCTCGTCCGCTCCCGAGGCCGTGCTCCCGAAGGGCACGCGCCACAGCCGCTCGCCGCGCAGCCCGGCGAGGTACACGGCGTCGTCGGTCACGGCCAGGCCGGACGGCGACGCGTCGGAGGTGGGCCACCAGGCGACCGGCGCGACGGTGCCGTCGCCCGCCTGCGGCTGCCCTTCGAGGCCCGGCCCCTCGACGTCGGGCCAGCCGTAGTTGCCGCCCGCCTCGATCTGGTTGAGCTCGTCCCACGTGTTCTGCCCGAACTCGCTCGCGAACATCCGGCCCGAGGCGTCCCAGCCGAGGCCCTGCACGTTGCGGTGGCCGAAGGTCCAGACCGGCGAGCCGGGGTCGGGGTTGCCGGGCGCCGGATCCCCGTCGGTCGTGACGCGCAGGATCTTGCCCGCGAGCGACGCGGCGTCCTGGGACGCCTCCCCGTCCCCCGCGTCACCGGTGCCGACGTAGAGGAAGCCGTCGGGGCCGAACGCCAGCCCGCCGCCGTCGTGGTGCCCGGCGCGCGGGATCCCGTCGAGGACGGTCGTGAGCCCGCCGAGCTCCGTCCCGTCCAGCGCGCCGCGCAGCACGGCGTTGTCGTCGGCGCCGGTGCGGTAGACGAACACGTCGCCCGAGCCCGGGTCGCGCGCGACGCCGAGCAGCCCGCCCTCGCCGTCGGGGGTGGTCTGCGCGGCGAGCGCGTCCGCACCGGGACCGGTGACGTCCGTCGTCGTGCCGGCGTCGGGGTCCACGACCACCAGGCGGGCCTCGTCGCGCAGGCTGATCAGCAGCGCGCCGTCCGGCAGCGCGGCGAGCCCCCAGGGCACGTCGAGACCGTCGACGACGGTCTCGACCGAGACGTCGGGCGTGGCCGCCGGTGCCGCGGAGGTCCCCGCAGGGGTGTCGCTCGCCGTCGGTTCCGGGGACGACGACCGCGTCGCCGGGTCCGGGTCGTCGCCCGGGCCGCCGCAGGCCGCGAGCAGGAGCACGAGCGCCGCGACGGGGGCGGCGGCCCCCGGGCGGCGGGTCGGATGGCGCCTCATGACCCCATCCTGCTGCGCGCGGCCGCCACCGTCGACACCGAGCCGCCGGACTGGCATGCTCTCCCCCAAGAACCGGTCAAGGGGGACTGCGATGTCGATCACCGAACGCCTGCGACGCCTGTTCCGTCGTGGCGGCCGGACCCGTCCCGCCGCGCGGCCGGGCCTCCCGCCCCTCTCTGTTGCGGAGGAGCGCGGACGGCCCGCTGCCGGCACCATGGCCGTCCAGCCGCTCTACTGCCCCGACTCCGCGGGCGGCGGCTACTGCTGACGCGGCCCGGGCGCTGGTGCCCCGGGTGACCGTCGTCGACACCCGACCGACTCGCGACCTACTCTTGACGAACGGTTTTCGGACTGCGGTTCCGACGGAGGGGTCGTCATGAATCTCAGCGCAAGGCTCAGGGCCACGTTCCACCGCCGCGAGAAGCTGCCGCGCCTCGATCCCTCCGAGCGCCGCCCGCCCTCCTGGGCCGCGGACCCCCGGCTCGAGCCCGACAAGATGGACATGCGCAACCGTCGCTCCGCGGACGCGTTCGGCATGGGCTACCTGGACGGCGGGGGATTCTTCGACGGCGGTGGTGGCGGCGGCGACGGTCCCTGATCCGCCGCGCACCGTGGCAGGCTGGGTGGCATGAGCGATGCCGTGCCCGCCTCCGTCCGCGCCCTGATCGTCGTCGACGTCCAGCCCACGTTCTGCGAGGGCGGCGAGCTCGCCGTCGACGGCGGGAACCAGGTCGCCGCGGACGTCGCGGCCTACGCGGCCGCGCACCGCGACCGGTACGAGATCGTCGTGACCACGCAGGACTGGCACGTGGACCCGGGCGACCACTTCAGCGACCACCCCGACTTCGTCGACTCCTGGCCGCCGCACGGCCTCGCCGGCACGCCGAACGCCGAGCTGCACCCCGCCCTCGCGGGCCTGCGCCCGGACGTGTCCGTGAAGAAGGGCCAGTACGCCCACGGCTACTCCGGCTTCGAGGGCACGGACGCCGACGGCCGCACGCTGGAGCAGGCGCTGCGCGACGCCCGCGTCGAGGCGGTCGACGTCGTCGGACTCGTCGAGTCGCACTGCGTCAAGCGCACCGCCCTCGACGCCGTCGGCCTGGGCCTGGCGACGCGCGTGCTCACCGACCTCACCATCCCCGTCAGCCCCGAGCAGGGCGAGCAGGCCCGCGCCGAGCTCGCCGCCGCCGGCGTCGAGCTCACCCCCTCGACCGCCGCCTGACGGCCGAACATGCACCCGTGCACGTTCTGAGCGCTCAGGACGTGCGCAACTGCATGCTCGGCAGCTACTTCGCGGCGAGGGCGGCCGCGTAGAGGTCGCGCTTGGGCACCCCGGCCGCGGTGGCGACGTCGGCGACGGCGGCCTTGAGCCGCTCCCCCGCGCGGACGCGGGCCAGGACCTCGGGCACGAGGTCCTCGACGCTGGGAGCCGCACCCGCGGGCGCGCCTCCGACGACGACGCAGATCTCGCCGCGCAGCCCCTCGCCGCCCGCGGCGCGGGCGTCGGCCTCGGCGACGACGTCCGCGAGCGGGCCGCGGAGCACCTCCTCGTACGTCTTGGTCAGCTCACGGCAGACGGCGGCGGGCCGGGCGGGGCCGAACGCGTCGGCCATGGCGTGCAGCGTGTCGGTGATCCGGTGCGGCGCCTCGAAGAAGACCATCGTGCGCGGCTCCGCGGCGAGCGCGCCGAGCCACCGCGACCGCTCCCCCGCCTTGCGCGGCACGAACCCCTCGAAGGTGAACCGGTCGGTGGGCAGCCCGGACAGGGCGAGCGCGGTGAGCACCGCCGACGGACCGGGGGCCGCCGTCACGCGCAGGTCCCGCTCCACGGCGCGGGCCACGACGCGGTAGCCCGGGTCGGACACCGCGGGCATGCCGGCGTCCGACACCACGAGCACGGTGCCGCCGTCCGCGACGACGTCGAGCAGCTCGTCGGCGCGGGCCTCCTCGTTGTGCTCGTGGTACGACGTCACGCGCCCGGCCACGGTCACGCCCAGTCGCGCGGCCAGGGCGTGCAGGCGGCGCGTGTCCTCGGCCGCGACGACGTCGGCCTCCGCGAGCAGCCGGCGCAGCCGCGGCGACGCATCCTCCGCGTTCCCGATGGGCGTCGCCGCGAGCACGACCGCCCCGGCCTCGGAGTGCGGGGCTGGACGGGTGTCGGGAGACGGCGCGGCGGAGGGCTCGGGGGTCATGGTGACCAGCGTCGCACGCCCCCTACGATGACCCGGTGACCGCCCCCGACGCCGACGCCACCGCCACCGGCGATCCCGCGCCCGCGGGCACGCCACCGAGCCACGCGCGCCACCGCGCGGCCGAGGCCCCGGACGGGACGCCCGCGGCCGACGGCACGCCGGAGCCCCCGGCGCACGGGGCCCCGCCGCCGGCGTTCCCCGGCACCCCGGCGCCGCCGTCCCCGATGCCCGCGGACGGCGACGGTCGCACCACGCAGGCGAAGCTGCTGGATCGGCTGCTCGGCGCGCGGCGCGTCCGTCTCGACCTGCGCCGCCGCGACCGGTTCTGGGGCTGGTTCGGCACGATCGTCGTCACGCTGCTGGCGGCGGCCACCCGGCTGTGGCAGCTGGGGCAGCCGCACAAGCTCGTGTTCGACGAGACCTACTACGTCAAGGACGCGTTCACCCTCGGCCGCCTCGGTTTCGAGGCGCAGTGGCCCGACGAGCCGAACCCGGCGTTCGAGGCCGGCGACGTCCTCACCTACCTCGACAAGGCCGCCTACGTCGTCCACCCGCCGATCGGCAAGTGGATGATCTGGCTCGGCATGGACGCGGGCGGCGGCGCCACCAGCTCCTTCGCGTGGCGGCTGTCCAGCGCGGTCGTCGGGATCCTCGCCGTGTTCCTGCTGGTCCGGATCGCCCGCCGGCTGTTCTCGTCGACCACGATGGGGGTGGTCGCGGGCCTGCTGCTCGCCGTCGACGGCGAGGCCATCGTGCACTCCCGCACGGCCCTGCTCGACCAGTTCCTCATGTTCTGGGTGCTGATCGCGTTCGGCTGCCTCGTCATGGACCGCGAGCAGGCCAGACGCCGGCTCGCGGGCCGGGTCGCCGAGATCCTCGACGCCGGCGGCACCGTGGCGCGCTACGGTCCGCGGCTGGGCTTCCGCTGGTGGCGCCTCGCCGCGGGCGTCAGCCTCGGCCTCGCCTGCGGCACCAAGTGGTCGGGCCTGTGGTTCGTCGCCGTCTTCGGCATCCTCACCGTGCTGTGGGACCTCGCGGCCCGCCGCGCCGCCGGCGTCGGCCGCTGGTGGGAGGACTCCCTCGTCGTGGACGCCGTGCCCGCGTTCCTCACGATCGTGCCCACCGCGATCGTGGTCTACGTCGCGTCGTGGTCGTCGTGGTTCGTGAACCAGGGCGCCTACCTGCGGCAGTGGGCGGCGGAGCACCCCGGCGAGGGCGTCACCTGGCTGCCCGACCCGCTGCGCAGCCTGCTCCACTACCACCAGCAGATGTGGGACTTCCACACCGGGCTCTCCTCCGACCACCCGTACGCCTCGCACCCCCTGGGCTGGATCGTGCAGTGGCGGCCGACGTCGTTCTTCTGGGAGAAGGAGGCCCCCGGCCAGGGCACGTGCCCCGCCGACGCCGCGGAGGCGTGCGCCCGCGCCGTCACGTCGCTCGGGAACCCGCTGCTGTGGCTCCTCGGCGCGATCGCCCTCGTCGCGACGATCTGGCTGGGGATCCGGCTGCGCGACTGGCGCGCCCTCGCCGTCCTGAGCGGCACCGCCGCCGGCTGGCTGCCCTGGTTCGCCTACGCGCCGCCGTTCAGCGACCGGACGATCTTCACCTTCTACTCGATCGTCTTCACGCCGTTCGTGGTGCTGACGCTCGTCTACCCCATGGTCGTGGCGCTGGAGCGCACGGAGGGACGACGGCGCGAGCGCTCGCTCGCCGTGGCGACGATCGTCGCCGTGCTCGTGGTGATCCTCGCCGTGTCGGCGATCTTCTACCCGCTGTGGACGGGCATGCAGGTGCCGTACTCCTACTGGCAGAACGTCATGCGGCTGGAGTCCTGGATCTAGGAGTTCCGGCTCTCACCCACCCCCGCACTGGGGTTTCCCCTAGCAGTGGTCAGACCACTCCCGTGCGCCGCCGAAGACTGGGGACCGTTGCGACGGCGAGTCACCGGACGACGGAGAAGACCTCCACGGCGAGCATCCTCGCGCGATACGCAACGCGACCGCACGAAGGGTGAGGCCATCATGAACACGAGGACCAAGGGGATCGTCGCCGGTGTCGCAGGTGCCGCTCTGCTGCTCGGCGCGGGGGGCACCTTCGCCCTCTGGCACGACCAGGGACAGGTCGCCGGGGGCGTCATCCGCGCCGGCCACCTGAAGGTGCAGGCGGAGGAGACGCAGTGGTTCGACGTGTCGCCCGATCGCGGCGACGCCCAGGACCTCACGAGCGAGGTCGGCCCGGCGCTGAGCTGGGACGTCAGCTGGCTCGGGCAGGAGCAGTCGCTCCCGATCGGCGTCACGACCGAGTTCCAGACCCTCGACCCTGACGCCACCGGCTCCGCCACGGGCCAGGTCGTCGGTCACCAGATCGACCTCGGCACGTGGCAGGCGGTGCCCGGCGACTTCGTCCTCGGGCAGACGCGGGTGACGGCCTACGCCGAGGGCGACAACATGGAGGCCCGGCTCTCCGTCCACGGCGCCTCCCTCGACGGCGAGCTCGCCCAGGGGCTGGGCCTGAAGTTCTTCGTGACCGACCAGAACGGGAACGTCGTGAGCGGCGCCCACGACGTGTCCGAGGCCGCCGACCTGCACTTCCCGGGGTCGGGCATGCAGGAGCTGCGGGTGTTCGTCCTCGGGAACCTGCCGCGCGCGATCGACCGGCAGGACCTGACGGGCACCGAAGCCGTCCTGCAGGACATGAACGTGATGCTGGAGCAGATCCGCTGACGGCACCCGCCACCTGACGCCTCCCGGGCCCGGCGACCACCGCGGCCCGGGAGCGCGTCGGCGGCACCCGCTGCAGACCCTCTGAAGGAGGCTCCCCATGAAGCGCGCAGCCAGCCTCGCCGCCGGCGCCCTCGCCGGCGCCCTGCTCCTCGGGTCGACCGGCACCACCACCGCGGCCTGGCGGTCGGAGGCGCCCGTCCCCGCCGCGACCCTCGCGGCCGGCGACCTCGACGTCACGCTCGACGCCGCGGACGGGTCCCCGGACCCCGGCACGATCGAGCCGAACGGCGAGCTCACGGCGGCCTACGACCTCGGCACGGCGATGCGCGGGGACAACCTCGACGCGGTCCTGCGGCTCGCGGTCCCCGCCTGGCGCGACAGCACGCTCCTCGAGGTCCTCGAGATCTCGGCCGTGGTCGAGCAGGACGGCGTGGAGGTGGCGACCGGGACGCTCGACGCCGAGGGCGCGTTCCGCTTCGACGGCGCGCCCGACGTCCCCGTCGAGCTCCCGCACGACGCCGCCGGCGCGCTCACCGTGACGCTCACCGTGACGATGGACCAGTGGGCGGGGAACGCCTACCAGGGCCTCCGGCTGGAGGACGGCGACCTCGTCGCGGACCTGTGGCAGGTCCGGGCGGGCGAGTCGGTGGACGACCGCGAGCGCCTGTGGAGCGACTCCGCGGCGGTTCCCGCGCCCCCCGTCGTGAGCGGCTCCCTGGAGGTCGAGGTCGACGCGGCCCCGCGCGCCCGGGAGGACGACGCCGCCCGGTCGGACGACGAGGCCGAGCCCGACTCCTCCGACGCGACGGCCGGCACCGAGCAGGCCGACCCGGCCGAGGCGCCGGACGACACCGCCCCGGAACCCGAGCCGAGCACGGAACCCGACGCGGAGCCCGAGCCTGCGGAGACCTCTCCCGCCGAGCCCGAGCCCACCGAGCCCGAGCCCACCGAGACGTCCGACGACGGACCGTCGGACGCCGGCGAGGCTGACGCCGAGCCGGAGCCCGAGTGGGCCGACGACCTGCTCGACCTGCTCGACCGGGCCGGTCTCGACGAGGCCGCCGTCGACCCGGACGAGCTTCCCGCCGAGGTCGAGGAGTGGGCCGAGGCCCAGGGGATCGCGCTGGACGACGTGCGCGCCTGGCTCGAGGGGAGGACGTCATGACCACCAGCACGGGGCAGGCCCCGGCCGTCGGCACGACGTCGTCCCCCGCACTCCGGTCGCGCCCCGCCGGGCGCCCGCGGCGCGTCCTCGGGAGGATCGCGTCCGTCCTGCTCGGCGCCGTCATGGTCGCCCTGCTCGCGCTGGCCGGGGCCGCCGTGGTCGTCCCCAAGGCCATGGGCGCCACCCCGCTCACGGTGCTGACCGGCTCGATGGAGCCGGCGCTCTCCCCCGGCGACGTCGTGGTGGTGCGCCCGGTCGACCCGGCGGACGTCCAGGTGGGCGACGTCCTGACCTTCCAGCCCGTCTCCGGCGACCCCACCCTGGTGACCCACCGGGTCGTCGGGATCACGTGGGGCGGCGACGGGGCTGCCGGCTTCATCACCCGCGGCGACGCCAACGGCGCCGACGACGACCCGATCGTCGCCGACCAGGTGCAGGGCCGCGTCGTGTACTCGATCCCGCTGGTCGGCCACGTGACGAACGCGTCGTGGGCGCCCACGGCGGTGAAGGTCGCCGCCGTCGGCCTCATCCTCTACGGCGTCGTCGCGGTCGTGACGCCCGACCGCTCGCGGGGCACCCGCCGTCGCGCGGAGCGGACCACCGACCGAGAACAGGGAGCATCGTGATGACCAGGAACCGCACCCGGGCCCTCGCCCTCGCCGTGGTGCTCGCCGCCACCGGGGCCGTCGCCCCGTCGGCCTCCGCCGTGGTCGCGGCCTCCGCGACCGCCCCGGCCACGATCGTGCGGGCGGACGCGGCGAGCCCGGTCACCCCGGAGCACGACACCGACGGCACGCCCCTCGTCCGCCTGACCGGCGCCGTGACGCCGGGCGACGCGATCCTCGTCGACGGCTCGCTGCTCGGCGAGGTCGTCGTCGTCCCGGGCGACTCCGGCCGGGCGGTGCTGCGGGTGCGCAACGACGGTCCGACCGCCGGCACGCTCACGGCGAGCGTCGTCGACGCCGTCGCCTTCCGCGACGCCGGCGACGCGAGCTGGGCCGACGACTCGTTCTACGACGACCTGACCGTCAACGGGGTCCCCGCCACGCAGCTGGAGGGCCGTCGGACGGTGATCCACGAGGTCGCCCTGGACCGGGGCGCCACCGTCGACATCCCCGTCGACTACGCCTTCCCGGTGGAGGCGACGAGCGGCAACCGCGCCTTCGTGGGCGAGCGCGTCTTCACGTTCGACCTCCTGCTCCGCATCCTCGGCGACACCCCCGACCCCGACGCACCGGGCGAGGACGCACCGGGCGACGACGGTCCCCGCGCGGTCCCCGGCGACGACGGACCGGGGTCGGGCACCGCGGACCGCAGCACGGCCACCGGCGGCACCGGGACGACCCGCACGGCCACCGGCGACGCCGGCACCAGCGGGCTCGTCGCCCGCACGGGCGGTGCCGCTCTCCCGGCCGACCCGCCCTGGCTGCTCCTCGCGGGCGCGCTGCTCGCGCTCACCGCGGCGGGCGCCGCCCGGGCCCTGCGCCGCCACCGGGCGACGTCCCGCGAGGTGCCCGAGTGAGACGAGGGGTGCGGGCCCTGCTGGTCGCGGTCCTCGCGCTGTCGCTCGGCGGCGCGGCGACCGTGACCTGGCTCGGGCTGCAGGGCGGCGACACGTGCGCCGCCGCCCAGCGCGACCTCGACGGCCGGTGCGTCCGCCTCGACGCCCGGCCCGACGTCGCGGGCGCGGACCTGCGCGCGACGGGCGGCCGGTTCCAGGCACCGGCCCAGGACCTCGACGTCCCCCTCACCTCGATGTCCGCCACGGGCGGGGCGCTCGACCCGCCCACGCTCACCGAGGCGTTCGAGGTCCGGGACCCGGGGCGGACCTCGGCCGAGGGCAGCCGGCCCCGGCTCGTGGCCGTGCACGCCGTGCGCGACGGGCGCGCGCCCGGCAACGCGTTCTTCGAGCCGGGGGCGCACGACCCCGTCGTCACGGTCTCCCCCGGTGACGAGCTGCGGGTCGACGGCGTCACCTACCTCGTGGAGAGCACCGAGGTGCTGAGCAAGGCCGACGCCGCGGCCTCCCCCGACGTCTGGGGCCACCGCCCGGACGGCGAGGCGCGCCTCGTCGTGCTCACGTGCCTGCAGCGCGCAGGCAGCACCGGAGCCGCGCGGGACAACCTGGTGATCCACGCCGTGCGCGCCTGACCAGGCCGTGCACGCAGGACGGACGGCAGCCGCTCCGGTTGCCTGAAGGCGTCCCCCCTGTCGACGATGAGGGGTGGTCCGAGACGCGGAGCGGGACGAGCGTCGTGCCTTCGCGCTCATCGCGATGACCGGCGTCGCGCTGATCGCTGTCGTCCCGGCCGCCGAGCTCGCGCTCTGGGAGATGGAGGGCATCGCGCCCGTCGACAGCACCGGTGCGCCGGTGTTCGGGCAGCCCGAGCTAGTGTTCGTCGTCCGCGTCACCGCCCTCCTCGTCGGTGGAGTCGTCGTCGCGAGCGCGCTCGCGGCGGCGCTGCTGCTCAGGCTGCACATCCTGCACTGGTCGCGCGGGGCGCGTATCGCCCTCGTCGTCGGCCTGAGCCTCGGGATCGGGGCCACCCGCACCGGAGCGGTGTACCTCGGCCTGCCGCAGGGCGCGTCCACCGAGTTCCTCGTCGTCGAGACCGTGCTGGCCACCCTCGAGGCGTCCTTCGCGATCTCGATCGCGCTCTACTACGTGGGCACCCGTCGCCGCATCCGGGACGAGGAGCGTCGCCACCTGGAGGAGACGCAGCGCACCGAGCTCGCGCGCATCGAGGCCGAGAAGGAGGAGCTGCGGGTGCGGCGCGAGGTCTCCCGGGAGCTGCACGGGGGCCTGCAGCAGCGCCTCGTCCTGGCGATCCGGGAGCTGGAGACGGTCCGCGACGAGCTGCGGCGCGCCGGACAGGAGAGCGCGGCGCGCTCCGTCGAGGCGGTCTCCGAGGCGCTGGACGAGTTCCGCGAGTCCGAGGTGCGCACGGTGGCCCACACCCTGTACCCCCTGGCGGGCGACTTCGCCCTGTCCGCGGCGCTGCTGCTCCTCGCGGACCGGCTGCCGCCGACGGTCCGGATGGACGTGCGCTACGAGGGCGTCGCCGACGCGCTGCTCGCCGGGTACGACCTGCCCCCCGCGGACCGGGTGATGCTGTTCTCCATCGTCGAGGAGGGGGTCAACAACGCCGTGCGGCACGGGCGGGCCGGTGTCATCGACGTCGTGGTCCGCGGTGACCAGAGCGCCGACGGCTGGGGCACCGCGCTCGTCACCGTCGACGACGACGGCGTCGGGATCGACGGCGAGCCGGAGCTCTCGGGGATCGCGCGCCTGCGGGCACGGGTGCAGGGTCGGGGCGGGGAGCTCACGCTCGGCCCGTCACCCGCGGGAGGGGCCAGGCTGGCCGCCAGGCTGCCGGTGCTCGTCGTCGCGTCGCCCGGGGCGGAGAGCCGACGATGAGCGCCGCCCCCCGCACGCTGCGCGTGGCCGTCGTCGAGGACGAGGCGATGGTGCGCGGCCTGGTCCTGGCCCTGTTGCGCGGGCAGCCCGGCATCGAGGTCGTGGCCGACGCGGCGGGCCAGCGCGCGGCGCTCGACGTCATCCGGCCGGCCGAGGCCGACGTCGCCCTCCTCGACATCGAGCTCGAGGACGGCAACGGCATCGCCCTCGGGCGTGCCCTCCAGGAGCGGGACCCCGCGCTGCGGATCCTGCTCGTGTCCAGCCACAACCTCCTCGCCCTGGTGCGCTCGATCAGCGCCGCCGCCCCGACCGCGTGGAGCTACCTGTCCAAGCGGTCGTCGGCCCAGCCCGGCGAGCTCGTGCGGGCCGTGACCGCGGTGGGGAAGGGCCGGGTCGTGATCGACCCGGCCCTGGTGAGCCGCTCGGTGCCGCGGTCGGACACGCCCCTGGCGCTGCTGTCCGTGGCGCAGTTCCGGGTGCTGCAGCTCGTCGCGGAGGGACGCGGGAACGGCCGGGTGGCCGCCGAGCTCGGCATCACGCCGAAGGCGGTCGAGGCCCACCTCACCAGCGTCTACAAGCGGCTGGACCTGCCGGACGGGGCCAACAACCGCGTCGCCGCGGTGCTCGAGTTCCTCCGGCAGTCCGTGCGCCCCGGGGCCTGACCGCGCTCCCCTCGCTCAGACGGTCGGCCAGTCGACCTGCGGGGTCTGGTGGAACGCCCACCCGCCGGCACGCCAGGCGGGCGCCTGCGCCGCGGTGCGGGCGCGGAACCCGTCCCAGTCCTTGCGCTCGGGAGCGGTCCAGGCGACCTCGGCGACGGCGCCGAGGCGCGGCAGCAGCATGGAGAACAGCTCGTCGCGGGTGGTGATCGTCTCGGTCCAGACGGCGGCCTCGACGCCCTCGACGGCGTCGGCGGGCAGCCCGTCGATGACGGCGGTCGGCTCCCAGTCGTAGGAGTCGCGCAGCTCGACGTACCCCGCCCAGTGCAGGCCGAGCTCGTGCTCCGGCGTGTACTTCATGTCGAGGTAGGCGTGGTTCCCGGGGGACATGATGAACCGCGCGCCCGCCTGCGCCGCCGCGACGAAGCGCGCGAACTCCTCGCCCTTCGGCTCCCAGTACTGCAGCAGCGTGCCCGGCTCGACGGGGCCGCGCGCGCCCTCCTGCCAGAAGATCGGCGTCTTGCCGTGCTCGCGCACGATCCGGGCGGCGAGCTCGACGAACTTCGCGAACTCCTCGACCTCCATCGTGTGCACCTCGTCGCCGCCGACGTGCACCCAGTCGCCGCGCGTCATGGCGGCGACGTCGCCGATGACGTCGCGCAGGAACGGCTCGGTGGCCGGGTTGTCGAACCAGAGCCGGGAGAAGCCGACCTCGATGCCGTCGTACGGCTCGGTGGGCAGGCCGTCCTTCGTCAGCGCCCCGTACACCTGCGTGGCCGCGTTGATGTGCCCGGGCATGTCGAACTCGGGCACGATCGTCACGAACCGCGCCGCCGCGTACTCCTGCAGCTCGCGGAAGTCGTCCACCGTGAGGAACCCGGCCGTGCCGCCCCCCACCTGGCTGTCGGACGCCTTCTCCAGCTCGGGGCGCGACGGCGTCTCGATCCGCCAGCCCTGGTCGTCGGTGAGGTGCAGGTGCAGCACGCGCAGCTTGAACGCGCCGACCAGGTCGACGACGGCGCGGATGTCCTCGGGCCCGAACCAGTGCCGCACGACGTCGAACGACAGCCCGCGCCAGCCGTACCGGGGGGCGTCGTGCACGACGACGGCGGGGACCTCGCGCGCAGCACCCGCCTCGCCCGCGGCGGGGACGAGCTGGCGCAGCGTGCGCACCGCGTGCAGCAGGCCGACCGGCTCGGGCGCGGTGGCCTCGACGCCCGCCGTCGTGACCCGCAGCGTGTACCGCTCGGGGTTGTCGGAGCCCTCGGGCCCGGCGGCGGCGTCGAGCCGCAGCACGACAGGCGTGGCGCCGTCCGCCTCGGCGGGCTCCTGGCCCGGCGCCGTATCGACGACACGCACGCCCACCGCCTCGAGCTGCTCGGCCGCGACGACGGCGAGGGCGTCGTCCGGCACGACGAGACGGGCGACGTCCAGGGCGAGCGGGGCGGCGTCCTGCCCGTCGACGACGGTGGGCCACGGGATCAGGGACAGCACGATGATCGGTCTCCAGGGGCGCGGGCCGACGGCACCCGGTCGGCGCCGACGGAGGATCGAAACGTTACGTTAGCGATCCTGCCGAATCGGCCGAACCCCTGTCAACGACGCCGCGCGACGACCGCGGCCCGTCAGGAGGTGGCGATCAGCACCGGCGCGGGATCGGACGGCACGACCGGCCCCGTCACCCCGGACGCCGGACCCGACCACCCGAGGTGCACGCCGTCGGGCAGGTCGGCGCTCACCTGGTTCCACACCCACTCCCCGGTGGTGGCGCCGCCGGTCAGGTCGGCGAGGACGAGCGTCTCCACCTGGGGCACCGAACGCAGCAGGGACCGGTCGGGCACGGACTCCGGTCGCGTCTGGTGCACGACCAGCAGGGCCGGCGGAAGGCCCTCCCGCGACACCAGGTCGGCCAGGTAGGTGGTCACCTCGCCGACCTCGGCCGCCGTCATCTGGTGGGACGTCGTCGCGGCGCCGTCGCCGACCCGGGCCTCAGGGTGCAGGGCGACCCCCACCCCGGGCGTCCGCAGCAGCGCCTCGGCCGCCCGCACCTGCTCGACCACCGGCGCGGTGCCGGCGCCGACGTCGAGCAGCACGTACACCCCGGCGTCCCGCGCCGCGTCGACCAGCGGGCGCAGGGACTCCACGTCCTCCTGCGTCACCCAGTCGCCGTCCTCGCCCGGGCCGCTCGCGGTCGCGCTGACCGGCAGCACGAGCGTCGGGACCACGGGGTCGTCCGCAGCGTCGTCCGGCGCGTCCTCGCCCGGCGCGTACGCGGCGGCCGCGGCCTGTGCGCGGGCGACGGCGGCGGCCGGGTCGTCCCAGACCGTCGCGTCGACGGCGACATACCGCGCCGGCAGCAGGTGCTGCGAGCCGGTGGGCAGCAGCGCGGCGCGCTCCGCGGCCGCCACGCGCCAGGCGAACGTGCCGGCGTCGCCGAACGACCGCCCCACCCCCACGACGGTGAGCGCCTGCGCCCGGTCCACGGTCTCGACGACGCGCCGGGACGCGAGGTCACCGCCGCGCACCTCGGTCGTCACGGCCCCCGCCGCACGCAGCGAGGCGATCGCGGCCTCCTGCCCCTCCTGCGGGTCGACCAGCGCCAGCACCTCGCGCAGCAGCCGCGGCGCACCCTCGGTCCCCCCCGACGCGGACGGGGAGGCCCCCGGGCCGCCGCCGAGCAGGGAGTCGAGGCGATCGACGAGATCCTCCAGGTCGTCGTCCTCGAGCGTCGGGCCCGCGCCGTCGCCCTCGGCCTCCTCGCCGTCCTCGCCGCCGACGACGTCGGGGCTCACCGTGATCGCCTGGACGCCCGCGGCGTCCGCGACCTGGCGCGCCGCCGCACCCGGGTCGGCCTCGGCGTCACCGTCGGGAGCCTCCGAGGCGTCCGTGCCGTCGGCGTCGCCGTCGCCCGGTCCCGCCTGGTCACCCGTGACGACGACCGCCGCACGCGCACCGAGCCGCTCGATCTCCTCGGTGACGCCCGGCCCGGCGCCGTCGGCCAGCAGGGCCGGGGCGTGCAGGGCCACCGCCGCGGCGGCCAGGGCCTCCCGCGCCCCCGCGTCGTCCGCGTCGGCGAGGACCACGACCTCCGAGCGCGCGAAGACCGTCTGGCTCGTCGTGAGCGCGAGATCGGCCGGGTCGGCGGCGTCGAGGAGCACCGTGTGCGTGGACAGGTCGCGCACCGCGACGGCCGGGGCGCCCGTCGACGGGCTCGCCGCCTCGCCGGGCGGCGAGGCCGCGCAGCCGGTGAGGGCGAGTGCACCGGTCAGGACGACGGGCAGGACGAATCGGACGTTCCGGAGGGGCACGCCCCTCATCTTTGCGCATCCACCGACCGCTGGTCGACGGCCTCCACGACCTCGTCACACCCGCGCGGCAGGACACGCCGGACGGTCGGGACGCCGCGCCGGTCAGGAGCCGGCGAGCAGCACCATGATCTCCGCGTACTGCCGCCGCTGGGCGGCGGAGAGCGGCGCGAGGAGCGCCTCCTGCACGCCGTCGAGGACGCCGTCGAGCTCCCGGAGCACCGCGAGGCCGGACGGCGTGACCGACACGATCTTGCGGCGCCGGTTCGTCGCGTCCGCCTCCCGCCGCACCAGGCCGCGGTCCTCGAGCTCCCGGAGCGCGCCGGTGACGTCGCTCCGGTCGATGCCGGTGTCCCGCCCGAGGTCGGCCTGACTCTCCGGCCCCCACTGCTCGAGCGCGGCCAGGAGCCGGTAGTGGTAGCCACGCAGACCGTCGCCGTGCTCGGCGAACGCGCCGGCGAGCAAGGCGGACGACCGCGCCGCGGCGCGCCCCAGCAGCCACGTCGGCCGATCCTTCTGCCGGTCGGGCGTGCGGCGGGGAGGGAGTGGCTCGCGCATGCCCCGAGCCTAGCGGGATGTTGGGACGACCCACGGTTGATGTATGTTGGTTGTACCAATCTTGGACGTTCCAACAAAGGAGCAGGACGATGAGCGACAGCACGACGCGGGTCCTCGTGGTGGGCCGCAGCGCCCGAGCCCTCACCGAGACGGTCGCGATGCTGCGCGCCCGCGGCATCGCGGCGAACGCGACCAACCGGTTCGACCGGGTGCTCGAGGACTACGACTCCCGCGACCTCGACCTCGTGCTCTTCGGCGGCCAGGTGCCGCCTCGGCAGCGCGAGCTCCTGGAGGCGGAGCTGCTCCGTCGCAACCCCGACGTCCGGTTCCACAGCGGGCTCGGCGGCATGGCGCCGCTGCTCACCGCCCAGGTGGAGCAGATCGTCGGCGGCCCGGTGCCCGGCGTCGAGCACGACGCCGAGGCCCGCGAGCTGCACGTCACGCTGGCCGACCCCGCGCACGTCACGGCCACGGCACTCTGGGCCGTGCCCGTCCCGCCCGACCCGGTCCCCCACGCCGTGGCGCTCGTCGACGCGGACCTGCCGGCCGGACGGCACGCCGTCCCGGTGCCGCCGGAGGTGCCGGCGCACGGCGCCTTCGCCGCCGTCCGCATCGACGACCGCACCGCCGTCGTCCGCCTCGGCGCAGCCCCGCGACCGGCCGCTCGTGGCACGGTCGGCGCGCCGCTGCCCGCGCCCGAGCCGGTGACCACCCGGCTCCCCTGGGAGGCGCCCGGGTCCCGACGGTCGTGAGCAGGCGATGTCGCACCCGCCCGGCACCATCGGGGGATGCCGAGCGACCTCCTCCTGCGCATCCACGGCCCCGAGTTCCGCACCATGTCCGAGCGGGTGCTGCGCGCCACCGAGCTCACCTCCCGCCTCAACGTGCTGCCGTTCGACGACGAGGCGGGCAAGGCGGAGCTGTTCGAGCAGATCCTCGGCCGTCCGCCGCCGTCGAGGACGACGATCTACCCGCCCTTCTACACGGACCACGGGCTGAACCTCGACCTCGCCGAGCGGGTGTTCGTCAACCAGAACTGCACGTTCCTCGACTATGCCGGGATCCGGCTGGCCGAGCGCGTCATGGTGGCGCCGAAGGTCACGTTCATCACCGTGGGCCACCCGGTCGACACCGACGACCGCAGGGTGTGGCTCACCGGCGGCCCGGTCGTCGTCGAGGAGAACGTGTGGATCGGGGCCGGGGCCACCGTCCTGCCGGGCGTGACCATCGGCCGGGACTCCGTGATCGCCGCCGGGGCCGTCGTCGCCGACGACGTGCCGGCCCGCAGCCTCGTCACCGGCGGCAAGGCGACGGTGCGCCGCCGCTGGTGAGGACCGCACCGGGGTGAAAAGCGGCCGGGCGGTTGAGGCCGCCCGCCCCCGTTCCTACGCTGCAGAGGTGTCCGAGGCGGGCCAGGACGTCGACAGCACCTCGCGCCGGCGCCTGCGCCGCGAGGCGTGGGGCTTCGCCGTCGGGTCGCTGTGCTTCCTCGTCGGGGCGCTCCCGCCCTACGCCGACGCGGTCGGCGAGGTCGGGGCGGGCGTCACGTTCGTCGTCGGGTCGGTGTTCTTCACCGCCGCCGCCGTCGTGCAGCTGAGCCTCAGCGGCCGGCGCCCGCCCCGCAGGGGCACGCACCCCGCCGACCGGTGGGACTGGTGGGCCGCCGCGGTCCAGCTCGTCGGCACGGTGTGCTTCAACGTGAGCACGGTCGCGGCCCTGGCCGCGTCCGTCGCGGACCCGGGACGGCTCGGCGCGGGCTGGAAGCCCGACGCGTACGGCTCGGTCGCGTTCCTCGTCTCGTCGGCGTGCGCGATCGTCGCGACCCGCGACCGCGGGCACCTGTGGGACCTGGACGCCCGGACCTGGCACGGCACCTGGCTCAACGCCGTCGGCTCGGTGGCGTTCGCCGCCTCTGCCGTCGGGGCGTACGTGGAGCCCTCCACGGGCACCTACCTCAGCGCGTGGTGGGACCAGGCCGGGACGCTCGCCGGCGCGCTCTGCTTCCTCGTCGCGGCACTGCTCTCGCGTCGCACGGCCTGACCCGCGGCGGGTTCGAAAGGCGCCCGGGAACGACGACGGCCGCCGCACCAGGTGCGGCGGCCGTCGGCCTTCGGTGGAGCTAGGGGGATTCGAACCCCCGACCTTCTCATTGCGAACGAGACGCGCTACCAACTGCGCCATAGCCCCGAGAGCGGTGCCAACATTAGCACCCGGTCACCGCAGGTCGCCAAATCGGCTCAGCCCGCCGCGCGACGCCGGGCGAGGATCTCGTCCAGCGGCAGGCCGAGGGTCTCGGTGCGCGGTCGCGGCTCGTCCGCCGCTGCCAGGTCCGTCGTGCCGTCGGCGGTCGACGACGCGGCGCCCAGGGTGCCGGGAGCCCGCTCGGCGACCGGTGCCCCGGCGGGCGTCGCGGTCGGGCCGAGCGTCGCGCGGACGGTCGCGGCCAGCGCCGCGCCGCGCGCGGCGTCGCCCGCCGGGAGCGTACGGCCGGCACCCGGGGCCGCGAGCGGCCGCGGCTCGCGCCGGGGGGCCGCCGGCTTCGTGACGTAGGTCGGCAGGGGCACGGGCACGGGCTCCCACGGCTCGCTGCCGACCGGCGGCGGCCCGGCGGGCGCTCCGTCACCCCGCTCCCCCGGGTCGACGACGACGACGGGCTCCGGCGTCGGGGGCGGGTCGTTGGGGCGGGAGGGGGAGGAGGGGGGGTCCGACGAAAGGGGGGGGGGGGGGGAAGGGGGGAGGGTGGGGTTTTTGTTTTTCTTTCCACAG
>NZ_JBHVSQ010000002.1:365478-387152 GCF_042885055.1 Isoptericola sp. NPDC058082
GCTCCGGCGTCGCCGCCGGCTCGTCGGCGCGGACGTCGAAGACGAGGCGCTCCGACGACGCGGCGGCGCGGCGGACCGTGGCCGGCTCGGGCTCCGCGCTCTCCTCGCCACGGGCGTCGGCGGCAGGGACGGTCGCGCGCGGGCCCGGGGAGGCGGGCTCCGTGCGCCGCGTCGCCCGCGGGGAGGTGCGGGCGGCGGGCTGGTCGGCGGGCGCCGCCACGCGCGGGATGAGCTGCGTGTGCGTCGCCGACGGGCGCACCGCGTGGCCCGTCACCCGGGGGCGGTTGCGCGGCGCGTGCGGCCCGCCGTTCGCGAGCGCCCGTGCCTCGGTCGCCTGCCGCTGGGCGGCCTTGCGCTCCGCGACCCACCGCGCGTCGGCACGCCGGGCCTGCAGCACCGCGACCCGGCCCAGCACCAGCACGACGAGCAGCAGCGCGGTGGGCGCGGCCCCGGCGTACCAGCCGACCAGGCCGAGGCCGACGACGACCCAGCCGCCGATCGTGACAAGGAGCAGGAGGACGGTCAGCAGGAGCCGACGGCGCGCCCTCGCGGCGCGCTGCTCGAGCAGGGCGAGGCGGGACTCGCGCGGTCGATCGCCCTGCCCTGTGGCGCGCGGGGCCGTCAGGGCACGCGACGCGCCCCCGTCGTCGTCCAGACCCATCGGTCGCTCCCCTCGTCCGCCCTCCGACGACGTGCCGGGCACCAGCAGCGGCGTCGCGCCGCCGGTCGGGGTCGTCACCCCGCGCGTGCCGCCCGCACCCGCCACCGCCAGCACCCGGAGCCCGCCGGAGAACCTGTCCTCCACCCGCGCGTCCTGCAGCTGCTGGCGGTGCCGCACCCGGTGCGGCACCCAGAAGCCCAGCCACAGGACGAACAGCGCGAGCACCGCGAGTCCTGCCGCCGACGTTTCCACGTCACGACGGTAGGGGACGCGACGACGCCGCGGACGCACGCCGTCGCGGCGTGTCCGTGGTCGGGTCGCGGGTCCGGGACCCGCGCGACGGTGTCAGTCGCCGTCGCGCACCTGCTGCCAGCGGGCCAGGAGGCCCTCCGGCACGTCCTCGGTGGTGAGGGCGAAGGTGCGGTGGTCACGCCACCGGCCCTGGATGTGCAGGTAGCGCTCGCGCACGCCCTCGTCGCGGAACCCGAGCTTCTCCACGACCCGCAGGCTCGGGGCGTTCTCGGGGCGGATGTTGATCTCGATGCGGTGCAGCCCGAGCATCGCGAGGCAGTAGTCGCCCGCCATCGCGACCGACGTCGGGATCACGCCGCGGCCCGCGACGTCGCGCGACACCCAGTACCCGATGCTCGCGGAGCACAGGGAGCCGTAGACGATCTGGGACACGGTGAGCTGCCCGACCAGGGCGCCGTCGAGCTCGACGGCGAACGGCAGCGTCGTCCCGGCGCGCGCCTGCGCGGACAGCGCGCGCAGGTAGTCGCCGAACGTCGACGCGGCGGGCCGCTCCCCCGGCGAGGTCGCCTCCCACGGCTCGAGCCAGCTCGCGTTCGCCGACCGCAGGCGCAGCCACTCGGGGCCGTCCTTGCGGCGCAGCGGGCGCAGCACGACGGTGCCCGAGGGCCCGTCCTCGCGCAGCGTGACCGGCCAGGGCCGGGACACGGCCCATCCCCGGGCGAGCTTGTGCGTCATGCCACCTCGTTCCGTCCCGACGCTCCACCCCTGCCCGCGGGCCGGAGCCGTTCTGTGCGTCTCCGGCGCGCGCCGGGAACTCCCCGGACGGGACCCTGCCACAATGGCCCCATGCACGGCGACCGCAACGGATCGAGAGCACACCAGCCCTACCCCGTCGTCGCCGGGATGGAGGCTGCGGACGCCAAGGAGGAGCTCCGACGGGCCATCCGCGCGCACCGCGCCGAGCGCTCCCCGCGCCTGCGGGACGAGGCCGCGCACGCCTTCGCCGAGGTCCTCGCCACGGTGCCCGCCGTCCGCGACGCCGCGGTCGTCGCCACCTACGTCTCGCGTCCCACGGAACCGGGCACGCACGTCCTGCTGGAGCGGCTCGCCGCGCGCGGCGCCCGGGTGCTCCTGCCCGTGCTCGGCGCGGGCCTGGCCCGCGACTGGGCCGAGTACACCGGCCCCGACGACCTGCTCGAGCGCGCCCCGGGACGGCCGCCCGAGCCGAGCGGACCCGCCCTCGGAGCCGAGGCCATCACCCAGGCCGACGTCGTCGTGGCACCCGCCCTCGCCGTCGACGACCGCGGTGTCCGCCTCGGCCAGGGCGGCGGCTGGTACGACCGGCTGCTGAAGATCCGCCGCCCGGGCGTGCCCGTCGTCGCGCTCGTCTTCCCCGAGGAGCTCTACGACTCCGCCACCCAGCCGCTGCCCGCGGAGGAGCACGACGTGCCCGTGCACGCCGTCGTCACCCCGGACGGCTGGCGGGAGCTTCCCGCCGTCGGCGAGGCCTGACGGTTCAGGCGTCCACGCCCGCGCGCCGGCGCGCACGGTAGGCCGCCGCCTTCATCCGGCTGCCGCAGGTGGCCATCGAGCACCACTCGCGGCGCCGCCCGCGGGAGTGGTCGAGGTAGACCTGCGTGCACTCCGGCCGCCCGCACTCGCGCAGCAGCGCGGCCGCGTCCCCGCCCACGATCTCGACGGCCTCGCGCGCGAGCTGGGACAGCACCTGTGCGGCGCTGCCGACCCGGGACCATCCCGCCTCCGTCAGCACGGGGGTGAGCGGAGGGTGCGCGGCGTACCGGTTGACCGTCCCGACCGCCTCGGCGGGCAGGGGGCGGTCCAGCAGGCGCGCCCGGACCAGCGCGTAGATCGCCTCGCGCAGCTCGACGGCGTGCCGCAGGTCGCCCGCGTCCGACGCCGGGGCGCCGTCCAGCAGGCCCGATTCCACGCACCAGGCGTCGAGGTCGGCGACGGACGCGAGCTTCTCGGTGGGCTCGTCGTTGCGGCGCGCGCGGAGCGTGCCGACGAAGTCCAGCGCCGGCGTGCCGCAGGGGAAGGCATGGATCACGTCACCATCCTGGCCGGTGACGAGATGGGCCCGCAAGTCGAGCACGGCGTGATCATCACCACTTTGACAGGTGACGCGACCGAGAGCAGAGTCGTCACCAGTCAGACCGGTAACGCCGGTCGCCGAACCGGAGGAACACCATGGAGCTCACGCTCGAGATCGTCGTCCTGCCCGTCTCCGACGTGGACCGGGCCAAGGACTTCTACACGGGGCTGGGTTTCCGGCTCGACGCCGACTTCCGCAGCGACCGCGGTCTGCGCGTCGTCCAGGTCACGCCCCCGGGCTCCGGGGCGTCGATCATCTTCGGCGAGCACCTCACCGACGCTGCCCCCGGCTCGCTCCAGGGCCTGCACTTGGTCACCACCGATATCGCCGCGGCCCGCGAGGAGCTCCGGGGCCGCGGCGCCGACGTGAGCGAGCTGTGGCACGACGCCGACGGCGTCTTCCACTGGGCCGGGGACGCCCACCGCGTGCCCGGGCCGCACCCGGCTGCGGACAGCTACGCCACCTACGCGTCGTTCGCCGACCCGGACGGCAACGGCTGGGTGCTCCAGCAGGTCGTGACCCGCGCGCCGGGCCGCTGACACCAGCCGCAGCCGAGAACCAGGAGATCCGACCATGACCACCGCACCCCGCCTCGACCGCGCCGACCGGGACGCGCTCGACCGATTCCGCGAGGCCGACCGCCGGGCCGGCCGGAGCCTCTCGCCGGCGGTCGTCGACGCGTTCGAGCGCCTCACGCCTCGTCAGCTCGACGCCCTCCTCGCGGCCGACGGCAGCACCGGCGACAGCAGCCGCGACACCTCGGAGGGGGGTCGGGCCGACGACCCGTCCGGCCCGCACGGCCTCGTGCGCCGCTGGCTGCGCGGCCCGGGCCGCACGGCCGTGGCGCTCGGGGTGGCGTTCGTCGCAGCGACCGCGACCGCCGTCATCGGCATCACGCTGCTCGAGGACTCCGCGACCCCGCCGGCCGCGGCATCGGGACAGGTCACCGACGCCCGCGACCTGGCGCAACAGCTGTCGTGGGCCGACGCCTACGGCGAGGCCTTCGCGGACGACTTCTGACCCCGGCGCCGCGGTCAGGGCCCCGCCGCGGGGCGGGTCAGGGGACGAGCGTCGTGCGCGTCTCCGCCGCCTCCTCGACCGCCTCGCGGGTGAAGGGCCACGCGAACGTCTTCCCCGCGGCCCAGTCGTCGAGCTGGTCGTCGTAGTGCGACGACGCCGGGTGGCCGGACACCCCGGTGACGGTCACCCACGTCGACGCGTCCAGGTCGGCCAGGTCCACCACCATCCGCATGGACGGGCCGGTCGTCACGGCGAAGCTGCCCGTGCCGGCGTCCCACCCCGTGGCGTTGACGATGGACGAGCCGCCGGGCATCCGCACCGGGTCGGGGTTGACGAGGTCGCGCACCAGGGCGGGCACGCCCTCGCCGCCGATCACCGGGTGCTCGAGCTGCAGCGTGTGCAGCGTGCCCCAGTCCCAGTCGGTCGGCTCCTTCGACAGCTCGACCGTGAGGTCGCGGCGCGCGCTGGTCAGGGCGCGCGTGAGGATCTCGTCGCGCGACTCGACGACGTTCGCCGTCGTGCGGTCGTCCCAGAACGCGTCCTCGGACCGGTCGAGCATCGACTTCACCACCAGGAGCCACTGCGACCCGCCGTCGGGACGCATGCTCGGGGGCAGGTCGTCCCAGAACGCCTCCTGCAGGAGGTTGCGCCACACCGCGGCGAAGTACGCGGCCGCCGGGGAGTCCGCGTCCATCCGGTAGTCCCAGTCCGCGAGCAGGTCCTGCCCCGCCGCGACGTAGGAGTCGTCGAGGTCGATGTCGAGCAGCGTGGGCACCAGGGCCTCCGCGAACGCCGACCAGTCGTCGTTCTGGATGCGGTTCATGTCCTCGGCCGTGAACGGCCTGCCGGCCGCGATCTGCTGCGAGAGCAGCGTGCGGATGCGCTCCGAGCGGTACCCGTAGTCCCAGTCGTCCGCGAGGTACGGGCGCGTCCCGTCGCGCAGCACGGCCTGGTTGGCCGCGACGACGAAGCCCTCCTCGGGGTCGAGGGCGCGGGGCATGTCGTCGGCGTCCACCCAGCCCTGCCAGTCATAGCGCGGGTCCCAGCCGGGCCGCGGCCAGGTGCCGTCCGACGGCACGGGGCCCTTCACCTCGGACCGGACCGGGATGCGGCCCGGCGCCTGGTACCCGATGTGCCCGTCCGTCGTGGCGAACACGATGCTCTGGGCCGGCACCTCGAACAGCGCGGCCGCGGCACGCACGTCGTCGGCGTCCTTCGCCGTGTCGAACGCGAAGACGGCGTCGGCCGTGCGGCCGGGCTGCAACGCCGTCCACTGCAGGGCGACGGCGTACTCGCCGAACTCCGTACCCTCCGAGGTCGGCGAGCCCACGACGTCGCCGACGTCGAGCACGTCCGAGACGATCGGGCCGTGCTCGGTGCTGCGGACCGTGAGGTCGACCGGGGTGCCGCCCGCGACCCGGATGGTCTCCTCGCGGGTGTCGAGCTGCTCCCACTGCTCCGCGCCGGCGTCCTTCAGCCACGTGTCGCCGCGCACCCGCTCGATGAAGAAGTCGGTGACGTCGGCGCCCATGTTGGTCAGGCCCCACGCGAGGTCGCCGTTGTGTCCGATGACCACGCCCGGGAAGCCCGCGAAGGAGAAGCCGGCGACGTCGAACGGGCACTCCGCGGAGACCTCGTTGCAGTGCAGGCCCACCTGGGACCAGATCCCGGGCGCGGACAGCGCGAGGTGCGGGTCGTTCGCGAGCATCGGCTCGCCCGACTCGGTGTGCTCCCCCGACACGACCCACGAGTTGGAGCCCGCCGCGTCGCCCCTGCCGACCAGCACCGGCACCGCCTCCAGCACGCTGCGCGTCGACTCGACGGCGGCGCCCAGCGCAGCGGTGGCCTCGCCACCGCCGCCCACCGCGCGGCCCGTGAGGGCCGACGTCAGCTCGGCGTCCGTCCCTGCGTCGGTCCCGTCGTCGGCCCCGGCGTCGTCACCCTGCTGCTGCGCCGCGGGGCGCTCGTTGGCCAGGTCGCGGTTGCGCAGCACCGGCCGGTTGCCGCTCTCCCCGTACGCCGGGAAGAGCTCGTCGACCAGGTCCGTCTCCCCCAGCGTGCTGTACGCCAGGGCGCGATCGAGCTCGCTGTCGTAGTTGCCGCGCAGGTCCCAGGCCATGGCCTTGAGCCAGGCGAGCGAGTCGACCGGGTCCCACGGCTCCGGCTCGGCGACGTCCACGCGCGCCCCGAGCACGGTGTACTCGACGCCGAGCTCCTCCGGGTCGCGGCTCTCGAGGTACGCGTTCACGCCCTGCGCGTAGGCCTGCAGGTAGTCGCGCGAGTCGTCCGAGATGAGGTGCCACTCCTGCTCGGCCACCTGCCGCCACCCGAACGTGCGGGTCACCTTGTCCGCCTCGATCGCCGCCGGGACGTCGCCGACCAGCTCGGCGAGGCGGCCGGACGTCACGTGGCGGCGGTAGTCCATCTCGAAGAAGCGGTCCTGCGCCTGCAGGTAGCCCTGGGCGCGGAACAGGTCCTCGGGGTTGTCCGCGTAGACCTGCGGCACGTCCTGGGCGTCGCGACGCACCTCGACGGCGGCGCTCAGACCTGGCACCTGCTGCGAGCCCTTGTGGTCCGGCAGCGGCCGGCGCAGCGTGACGACGGTGAAGACGGTGCCGGCCACGAGAGCCAGCACCACGACGACGGCGACACCGACGACGGCGCTGCGGAGCCGCGAGCGCCGGCGGGGTGCCTCCTCGGTCTCCGTCACGTCCTGGGAGGGGTCGGGGTCGGACGGGTTTCCGGGCTCTGCAGGGGTGACGGTCGCTGACACGCAGGCGAGACTACCGTCCGGCGTATGATTGGCACTCGCATCACCTGAGTGCCAGCATCCCGCCGTCCCGGCGAGGGTGCCGGCGTCCGCCCCGAGGAGATCACGTGCCCACCTATGCGTACCGGTGTGCCGACTGCGGCCACGCCTTCGACGTCCACCAGTCGTTCACGGACGACTCGCTGACCGTCTGCCCCGAGTGCGGCGGGACGCTGCGCAAGCAGTACGGCTCCGTGGGTGTGACGTTCAAGGGATCGGGCTTCTACCGCACCGACTCGCGCTCCGGGTCGGGCAAGGGCTCCAGCTCCTCCGGCAGCTCCTCCTCGGCGAGCAGCTCCACCGGCAGCTCGTCCGGCAAGGAGTCCTCGAGCGGCTCGTCCTCGACCAGCACGTCCTCGACCGGCACGTCGAGCTCGTCGAGCACCTCGTCGTCCGGGTCGTCCAGCACCTCCAAGGCCGCCTCCTCCTGACCGTCCGGCGGCACCCTGCCGACGACGCCGCCGCGGCGCTCCCGAGCATGGACGCTGCCCCCAGGCCGGCGTGGTCCACAGGCCTGCGCACCACGCCGACGCGCGGAGGCCGGGCGACCTAGCGTCGCCGGCATGCCGCTGCTCGACACGCTCCCCCGACCCGCCGCCCGCCGCGGCCCGGAACCACGGGCCGGGTCCGCGCGCCCGCCGGAGCCCGGCGGCCCGGGAGGACGACGCCGGGCCGCGCGCCGGCTGCGGTCCGTCCTCTGGCGAGCCCGCTTCGTGCTCGCCGCCGCGTGCTGCGGCCTCGCGGCCGCCGCCGTCGTGCAGGCCGTGCGGCCGGCCCCGCCGCCCACGCTGGACGTCGTCGTCCCCGCCCGCGCACTCCCCGCGGGCGAACCCGTCGCCGCCGCGGACCTCACCACGGTCGCCGTGGACGTCGCCCTCGCCCCCGACGGCGTCGCCACGGACCCCGCCGAGCTCGTCGGGCGCACTCCGGTGACCGCGCTGCCCGCCGGGCTCCCCCTCCACCTCGGGCTGCTGCCCGGTGGCGGCGTGGTCGCGCAGGCCCCGCGGGGGACCGTCGTGGTTCCCGTACGGCTGGAGGACACCGCGGCGGGCTGGCTGCGTCCGGGCGACCGCGTCGACCTGGTCCTGACCGGCGAGGCCGCGCGGGCCTCCGGCACCGGCGACACCGACCCGGACGACGCCTACCTCGCGCGGCGGGCGCTCGTCCTGCCGCAGCCGGACGCCGTCGAGCCGACCGACGGCGGCCTGCTGTCGGGCGCGACCAGGACGCCCCAGGGCGCCGACGTCACCCTCGTGGCGGTGACCGAGGACGAGGCCCCAGGGCTGTCCGCCGCCTCCGGGTGGGGCACCGTCGGAGCGGTGCTCGTGCGGTGACACGACGACCCCTGACGTTGCAGCCCGCCGCATCCCCCGCGAGAATCGGCGACCGTCAGTCCACGCCTGGTTCGCCCGGGCACACACCACAGGGGGAATCACGTGAAGGGCATGCTCGCAGGCTTCAAGGAATTCATCATGCGCGGGAGCGTCGTCGACCTCGCCGTCGGCATCATCATCGGCAGCGCGTTCACGGCCGTCGTGACGGCGATGGTCGACAACATCCTCAACCCGATCATCGGCGCGATCTTCGGCAAGCCCGACCTGACCAACCTCTGGGACATCACGCTGCGCGGCCCGCACGACGGCATCGGCGCCTCGGTGCTGTCGGTCGGCGGCTTCCTCGACGCCGTCCTCAGCTTCCTCATCGTCGCGGCGGCGCTGTACTTCGCCATCGTGATGCCGCTGAACAAGCTCGCCGAGCGCCGCGCGCGCGGCCAGGAGGTCGAGCCGGAGCCGCTGGCGCAGGACACCGTCCTGCTGCAGGAGATCCGCGACCTGCTCGCCGCGCAGTCCGGCCGCTCGCAGTACTGACCCCCGCGATACCGCCACGCGCCGCCGGCCGAGCCTGTCGAGACCTCGTCTCCGGGCCCGACCGGCGGCGTCGTCAGCGTCGGCCCCAGTGCGGCGGCACGTCGCGCAGCAGGCGGTCGTCGTTGTCGTCGTGACCGCCACGGTCGTCCGCGGTCTCGCCCGGCACCGTCTCCCGCTCGGTGCCCTGCCGGACCACGCGGCGACGCACGCGCCTGCGCGGGACCGCCGCGTCCGTCGGGCCGCCGGTCTCGGGATGCGGCTGGTCGGAGGATTCGCTCACCCGACCATTGTCGGGCATCGCCCGTCGGCCGCCGTCGGCCGCCGTCGTCCGCCGGAGGCGGGCGGTCAGGCGTCGGGACGCGACCCGCGGTCCGTCCCGGCGTCGGCATCCGTCTCGGTGTCGGCGTCGGTGTCTGAGTCGGTGTCGACGTCGGCGTCTGTGTGGGCGTCGGTGTGCACGGCGTCGGGGCCCGCGTCGATGTCCTCCGGCCCGCCCTCGCCCTGGCTCGCGTCGCCCTCAGCCACGACACCCTCGGCCAGGTCACCTTCGGGCACGTCGCTCACTGCCACGTCGCTCACGGCCTCGGCACCCTGGCGCTCCGAGGGCTCGTGCTCCGAGGGCTCGTGCTCCGGGGCCTCGTCGCGCGACGCCTCGACGCCGTCGACCGACACACCCTCCGTGACGACGTCCTCCGCCGAGACCTCCGGGGCGACCTCGACGACGACGTCGGGCGGGACGCCGAGGTCGGCGGGCGGCTCGTCCTCGTCCGGCAGCACCGGGACGACGACCTCGCGCGGGGGCACGACGCCGCCCGCGGTGCCGATCCGTTCGTCGCGCACGCGCTGCACGAGGCGGCGCACGCGGTCGGCCTCGCCGTCGGGGTCGAGGAACGCGGCGGCGGACCAGACCTGGGTGACGACCCAACCCAGGCGCTCCAGCCGTTCCGCGAGCTGCCGGTCGCGCACCCGCACGGACGGCTCCGCGACGTACGCGGCGTCGTCGGTGAGCACGGCGACGAGCAGCTCGCCCGGCAGGTCGGGGTGCCCCACGACCAGCGGGATGCGGTCGCCGTCCGGGGCGCCGTAGTCGGTCTCGACGAGGTAGCCGAGCTTCCACAGCCGCTCGCCGAGGTCGACGAGCAGCCGGTCGGGCGCGCGACCCACGTCGACGCCGTTGCCGAGCCGCACCTGGTCGGCGACGCCGGACCGGCGCTCGGCCAGCTCCAGCGCCTCGACGAGCAGCCGGGGGCCGGCACTGCGCAGGCGCTCGGGGTCCAGCGCGTCGGCGGTGAAGCAGGACACGACGTGCAGCCGCTTGCGGGTGGCGCCCAGCGCGCCGACCAGCATGGCCTCGCCCCCGGCCTCGCCGAGCACGCCGAAGCGGTGCAGCACACGGCCGTGCGGCGTGCGGCCGAAGCCGACCGACAGCAGCACGGTGTCGCGCGACAGCCCCGCCACCCCGGTGATGTCCGCGACGACGACGGGCTCGGGCCGCGAGCCCGAGAAGAACGCCGCCAGCGCGGGGTTCGACCGCACCTCGGCCAGGAGCGCCTCGCGCACCCGGTCCGCGTGCGCGGCCGTCACGGTGACGATCGCGAACGTCTCCTCCGGTCGGGTCAGGGCGTGCTCGATCGACACCTCGACCACGCGGTCGACCTCGGCCTGCGTGCTCTCGACGCTGCCGGAGACCGGGTCCGGCATGCCGGTGCCCTCCACGACGTCCAGGTGCACCAGCGACTCGGCGCGCGGCAGCGGCGCCGGCCGCAGCAGCCCCTCGTAGCCGTGCGCGGCGAGCAGACGGGTGAGCTCCGGGTCGCGGCTGTGCTCGTGCGGCTGCAGCGTCACCGTGGGCAGCAGCGCGGACAGCTCGTGCACGCTGGAGCCCGACGCCGACCGCGGGTCGCCCACGACCACGACCTGCCGCCCGCGCGCCAGCGCCGGCACCACGACCTCGGTGGGCACGTGCTGCACGGCGTCGAGGATCACGACGTCGGCGGTGCGGTGCTCCGGCAGCAGGTGCGGCACCAGGGTGGGGGTCGCGACCAGCGCGGGCCGGAGGCGGCGGAGGATGTCGCCGTGCCGCTCCGCGAGGTCGCGCAGCGTCGTCATCCGGCCCTCGATGAGCTCCGTGAAGAGGGCCTCGGCAGAGTCCCGGTCCTCCCGCATCGCCGACCCGAGGTGCGCCCGGGCGGCGACCCGCACCGGCTGGGACAGCGCGGCGAGGTGCTCACGGTCGAGGTCGCGGAAGCGGCGGGCGAGCGCGTCGAGCCCGACGCCGTCCTGACCGGCGAGCACCGGGTCGGCGGCGAGCAGCTGCTCGAAGACGGACGACCACCAGGCGAGCTCGAGCTCCGCGGCGACGAGGTCGCCGGGCACGCGCCGGTCGGTGAGGTCGTCCACGAGGTCGCCCACGCCCGCGGACCGCGCCGCGCGCAGCAGGCTGGTCCGCTCGGGCAGCACGGTCAGCGCGTCCGAGTCGCCCGCGAGCCGCTGCAGCCGCTCGGCGAGGCCGTCGAGGTCGAGGTCCAGCAGGTGGCCGCCCAGGGTGGTCGACGCCAGCACCGGCTCGAGCGCCTCGAGGTCGATGCGCACGGCCTCGTAGGTGTCCTCGATGGAGGCCAGCCCCTCGGGGAGCGTCGGCCAGCCGCCGCGCTGCGCGTGCTCGGCCCAGACGTCGCGCTGCTCCTGCACCTGCACCAGCGCCTCGTGCAGGTTCGGCACCCGGACGCCGGGCCGCACCATGTCCTTGGCGCGCTTGCGCAGCCGGCGGCGCGCGAACCAGCCCATCTCGATGCCGTGCTCCGCGCGCCAGCGCCGCGACGCGGTCGCCTGCACGAGGTCGGCCGCCGTCCGCTCGAAGACCATCGGGTGGAACAGGTCGAGCGTGCTGCGCATGCCGCCGAGCATCGCGAGCTGCTCGCCCCAGCCGCGCACCGTCGTCGGCGTCGTCAGACCGGTGACCTCGCCCGTGTACGCGAGCTGGCGGCGCAGCTGGGGCAGGGTGACGTCGCGCAGCCGCTCGACGCGCACCAGCGTCTGCCGCGCGTCGTCGTCGGAGAGCAGCTGAGCCCCGTACCAGGGGGTCGACGACGGCCGCAGGGTGAACGCGCCCAGCGCCGCGGCCCGCTCCAGGCCGGCGGCGATCTCGCGGCGGCGCTCCGGCAGCAGCGCGAGCACCGACTCCGAGGCGAGCCGCACGGTGGTGGACGGCGCAGGCCGCTCGGCGGTGAGGCGCGCGAGCGCCTGCAGCGCGTCGTACGCGGACACCTGCCAGGGGGAGCGCGGCTGGTGCAGCGCCTCGATGTAGCCGGTGAGCTGGGAGCGGGTGCCGATCAGCGCGTCGCGGACGCGCGCGGCGCCGTCCACGTCGACCTGCTCCGGCTCGCTCGCCATCGCGGACAGCAGCCGGCGGGTCACGTCCTCGCGCCAGGTCGGGTGCGGCGGCACGTCGAGCAAGAGGCTCTCCAGGCCGAGGGACTCCAGCCGCAGCGCGAGCCGGTCCGCGGCGCGGCGGTGGCCCGTCACGTAGAGCACGGAGCGGCCCGCGGCGGTCGCCTCGCCGACGACGGCCGCGAGCGTGCCCGCGACGTCGGAGCCGACGGGCGCGTCGACGAACAGGTGGCCACCCGTGGCCAGGGCGTCCAGGACGGAGCGCTGCTGCGGGTCGAGGTCGCCCACGCCGCGTTCGCGCGTCGGGTCCGCGTCGCCCCGGCGCACGGCGGGGAGCTCCAGCGCGGACAGCCGCTGCGCCGCGTCGTCCACGCCGGCGAGCGCCGCGACCACCTCGTGCCGGTGCAGCGACGGCGCGAGCTGGTCGAGGTCGTCCACCAGCGCCTGCCCCGGGTGCACGAAGGTGCCGACGAGCACGCGCCGGTCGAGCTCGAAGTCGTCCAGCACGGCCTCGCCCAGCGCCGCCACGCGCGCCAGCACGTCCGTCGGGTCGAAGCCGGCGAGCGTGAAGGTCGCCTTGGCCAGCGCCGCCGGGTCGAGCAGCGCCCCGTGCGCGCGCAGCGTGCGCGCCACGACGGGGTTGATCTCGACCGTCGGCTCCAGCGTGAGGTCGTAGTCGGCGCCGCCGTCCCCGCGCGGGGTGAGCGTCACCGGCCGCAGCACCACGGGCGCGTGCACCACACGGCCGGCGGGCGCCGCGGCGTCGGGGTCCGAGGGCGTCGCGCGCGGCGCGGCGGCCGGCTCGCGGGCGGCCATCGACACGACGGGGATCGACGTCGTCAGCGCGGGCCCTTCGGCGTCCTGGTCCTCCGGTGCCGCGGGGCCCTCGGCGGTCGCGGGACCGCCGTCCTGGTCGGTCGACGACGCCGCGCCCGGTGCCGCACCGTGGGCGTCCGCGTCGCCGTTCCCGCGATCGGCGTCGTCGGCGGGGTCGCCGTCCGCGCCGGGGGCCGCCGCCGTGCCCGACGACGCCACCCGCGCGAGCGCCGCGACGTCGTGCCGCTGCGGTCCGCCACCGCCGAACGGGACCTCGGGCCCGTCGTCGTGCTCGGTCCAGGTGGCGACGCCGATCGCGAGGTAGGTGGGCGCGACGCCGTACCGCGACGCGTGCTCAGCCGCACGAGCCGCCACCGCCCGCGCCCGACGCCGCGCGGCGGGCAGCGCCTCGCCCTCGCGCACCAGGTTCGACAGCCGGGTCGGGCGCCCCGCGAAGAGCCCGGCGACCCCGTTCGGGTGCGCCTTCGAGAGGTCGACGATCGCCTCCCCGAGCAGGCCCACGTCGGACAGCGACGAGCCGCCCACCATCTCCACCAGGGACGCGCGCCAGCGGCGCGTGGCGGCCTCGACGGACGCCGCCGCCTCGGACGACGCGCTCGCGCGGCGGCCGTCGGTGCCGGGCGTCCCGGGTGGTCGCGGGGCCTGACGGTCGTCGCCTCCGCGCGCGGAGGCGTCGTCGGGGGTGTCGGCTCCCGTCGCCGGGCCGCCGTCCGCGCCCGTCCGCAGGGACGGGTCCGGCGCGGCGGGTGCCCCGGCAGAGGGGTCGACCGCGGTCGTGGCGGTGGATCGTCGGGCGGCTCTCACGCCAGCACGGTAGAACGGGCGGCCCCCGCGCCGGTGTCGGCGCGCCGAGGACCGCCGGAGCACGCGCCTCCGAGCGACCCGCAAGGGGGCGTGGAGGACGGGAGCGTGTTGACGCCCCCTCGGCGGGGGGTCCGAAGGGGCGTCGGGCCGGGCTCGGCCCGGCAAGGGACAGCGCGCACCGCGCAGGGGGCGGGCGATGCGCGCCGTCACCCGAGAGTGTGCCGCGCCGTCGTGACCTCGTCAATAAGGCACGGGGGCGAACCTTGCAAGCGGTCTGAGGAATATCAGAGGGCGTTCACCTGCCCCGGGCACCTAGGCTGGACGCCCGTGAGACGAGTGGTCGAGGCGGTGGCTCCCGCCCGCATGGGCATCGGGTTCCGGTGGCTGATGTCTGCGTCCTGGGTGAGCAACATCGGCGACGGCGTCGCCCTCGCCGCGGGCCCTCTCCTCGTCGCGTCGCAGACGAGCTCCGCCATGCTCGTCGCCCTCGCCGCGATGCTGCAGCGCCTGCCCTGGCTGGTGTTCGGCCTGTGGGCCGGCGTGCTCGCCGACCGCCTGGACCGGCGCCGCCTCGTCATCGTCGCCAACCTGCTGCGCGCCGTCGTCGTCGCCGCGCTCTGCGTGGTGATCGTGACCGGGCACGTGAACATCGGCGTGGTCCTGGCGGCGATGCTGCTCATGGGCGTGGCCGAGGTGTTCGCCGACACCACCTCGCAGACCCTGCTGCCCATGCTCGTGCGCCCCGCCGACCTGGGCATCGGCAACGCGCGGCTGCAGGCTGGGTTCCTCACCGCGAACCAGCTCGTCGGGCCCCCGCTGGGAGCGGCGCTCTTCGCCGCCGGCGCCGCGTGGCCGTTCGCCGCGCAGGTGCTGACCGTGCTCCTCGCGGTGCTCCTGGTGAGCAAGGTCGTGCTCACACCCGTGCCGCCCGCGCCCGACGCGAGGCTGGACGACGGCCGCCGCCGCGTGCGGCACGACATCTCCGAGGGCCTGCGGTGGATCTGGACCAACCCGCCCGTGCGCACCCTCGCGCTGGTGATCCTCGTCTTCAACGCCACGTGGGCCGCGCCGTGGGGCATCCTCGTGAAGTACTCGCTCGACTACCTGCACATGGGCCCCGTCGGGTACGGCCTGCTCACCACGGCCGCCGCCGTCGGCGGGCTGATCGGCACGTTCTCGTACGGCTCGCTCGAGCGGCGGTGGTCGCTCTCCGCCCTGATGAAGGTGTGCCTGACGCTCGAGGTGCTGTTCCACCTCGCCCTTGCCCTCGCGACGACCGGCTGGGCCGCGATGACGATCCTGTTCGTCTTCGGCGCCTACTCGTTCGTGTGGGGCACCGTGTCCAACACCGTGCGGCAGCGCGCCACGCCCACCCGCTTCCAGGGCCGCGTCGGGTCGGTCTACATGATGTGCGTGTTCGGCGGCATCGTCGTCGGCAACGCGATCGGCGGCGTGCTCGCCGAGCACTGGGGCCTCACCGCGCCCATGTGGTTCGGCTTCGTCGGCGCCGGGCTCACCCTGGTGCTCGTATGGCGCCAGCTCGCGCACATCGCGCACGCGCAGGCGGACTGACTACTCCCCCGTCGCGCCGTCGGCCAGCTCCCGGACGACGTCGAGGTGCCCTGCGTGCCGGGCGTACTCCTGCAGCACGTGGAAGCAGATCCACAGCAGCGTCGGCACCTCGCCGTCCGCCGTGAACCGCCCACCGACGGCGGCCCGCGCGGCGAGGTCATGGCTCGCCAGGATGTCGCGAGTCCGCACGCCGCCCGCGTGCAGGTCGGCGACCAGCTCGTCGCGGCTCACGTCGTCGAGCACGTGCCAGGGGCTCTCCGGGACGTCGTCGACGTTGTCGCCCCACGGGTGCGCGACCTGCTCGCCCAGGAAGCCCCAGACGAACCAGCGCCGCTCCATGTGCACCAGGTGCGTCAGCAGCTCCAGCGGCGTCCACCCCGACGGCAGCAGGCTGGTCCGCAGCTGCGCGTCCGTCATCCCGTCCAGCTTCCGCGCCACCACCGCGCGGTAGTAGTCGAGGTAGGCGGCGAACTGCTCGGCCGGTTTCGCGGAGTCCAGGCGCGGTTCGACGTCGGGGGAGGTCACAACGCTCAGCGTAGGCCCCCCTTCCGACGCGCCTATCAGTCGTGCTCGACGCCGTCCTGGGACGACAGCGACGTCGACACGAGCGGTTCACCGGCGCGGGCCTCGGCGTCGTCGTCGGGCACTGGCCTGACCTTTGGCGGCGCCGCCGACCACGCCTTGAGGTACTGCATCACATCGGCGTAGAACGCATCGACGACATCGAGGACGGAGTCGATGAACCCGCCCTGTCCTCGACCTCTCTTGGCTCCCATGGGCGCAGTCATCGCCACTCGGAACGAGCGCAGGTCTTTCTTGGGGTCGACGACGAGGCGCCCCGGGTCGTCGCGCACGTCACGCAGCAGCTCCGCCGCGCCAGATCCCCTGGCATGGGCGGCGAAGGCCTCCACCCGCACACCGTCCGGTGCGCTCCTGAGCTGTCGCACCAGCCATCGCACCCGAGTGGCGGGGCGGCCCTCGCGAGGCGCCTCCACGTCCACGTGGCAGGTGACCGTGCGCGCTCGCAGGTCCGCCGTCACCGTCAGGTTGCCGACGGTGTCGGGGATCCGGATGGCACCGCTCAGCATGCCGTCGCCCACCAATGAGGCCACCAGCGACTGCGTCCGCGCCCCGGGGTCCGCCTGCTCCTTGCGTGACACCACCGGCGCGACCTCTGCCCCGAGCGTGCGGCCCAGCTCCAGGCTCGCGAAGCGCAGCAATGCGTCGAACCGCGCGACCACGCCCTCCACGCCTTTGTCGTTCGCACGCAGCGTGCCGGCCCGCACCGCGTCTCGCACCGCGACCCAGCTCTCCCCCATGTCTTCGAACTCCAGCGCTCCCGACCTCGGGTGCTCGAGGTAGCGGACGAGCTCGCCGAGGATCCAGGCCTGGTCAGGGTCCGCGACACCGCGGAACTCCTTCTGCATCACCGCCTCCGCCAGCACCTTGGTCCACGACAGGTGGTGGAGCTCGACCTTCCGCAAGCGCCTCTTGTCGACCTTCGTGGGGTGCTGGCCGACCATCGGCGGGATCTCGTTCGAGATCGTGATGACGGCGTCGAACCCCTGCTGGCGCGCAATGTCCAGGTAGTTCTCGATCTGCTCGCGGCCCAACTCGTTCCGTCCGGTCTTGACCTCGATCAGCGCGGTCCACGACTTCTGTCCGCGACGCACCCGCACGAGTCCGTCAGGGTAGAGGCGCCTCTCACCGAGCAAGAACGGCACCTCGATGAAGGCCTCCACCGTCCCGGCAGGCGCGCCGAACGGCTTGGTCAGGGCACGACCGAACTCGCGCACCGCGACCATCACGGCGAGCAGCGCCGACGTCGCTCGGCGTTCCTGTTCCTCGGCGCCATTGATGCCCGACGTCGGGATCAGTCGCGCCTCGTGCCAGGGCTGTTCCTCGGTCATCACGCCAGCTCCGTTGCTGTCGACGGACTTTCCCGGACCGTAGCCCAGGGCTCCGAACGGGGCATCACGGAGCAGGCGGTCAGGGCCTACTTCACCCGGAACCTGCGACCCTCTCTTTGCAGCGTGCCAGCATCCTCGAACCTGCCGCCTGCGAGAACTGCTGTGCACCGCCCTTCTCGGGCGTCCTCCGCTCAGACCGGCAAGGCCCAGGCATCGGTTCCCACGTCACCTGGGCCCGTTTCACCGTCGCGGATGCGGCGGCCAGAGCGTTCCCATCGGTGGGCGTTGGTGTCCGGGCCCTCTGCGTGAAGGTCCCGGGCCCGGGCGTCCGCACCGTGGTGCAGCTCGGCCCAGACGGCGAGGTTGATCGCGGCATTGAGGTCGCGGTCGATCATCAGGCCGCAAGAGCGGCAGACGTAGGTCCGCAGGGCGACCCCGCCCATGTCCCGGATCGCCCCGCACCCGGAGCAGGTCTTGGTGGACGGAAACCAGCGGTCGGCGACCGCCAGCTCCCCACCACGCCACTCCTGTTTGTAGGCGATCTGGCGGCGGACGAGCCCCCAGCCGACGTCGTGAATCGCCTTCGCGAGGTTCGGGTTGCGTGCGAGCATCCCGCGGACGTCGAGGTGCTCGATGACCAACCGGGCGTGGTTCTTGACCAGCCGGTTCGAGACCTCGTGGGCGTACCGGCGACGGATCTCCGCCGTCCGGAAGTAGTAGCGGCCGAGCTTGTCCGCCGCCTTGCGACGGTTCCTCGACCCGCGCTTCTTGCGCGTGACCGCGCGGTGCAGGCGCCGCTGGCGCCGCGCGGTGGCGGTGAGCGTGCGGGGCCAGTCGTCGATGCGGTCGACCTCCGTGCCGTCGCTGCACGCTGCGACCGCCAGCGTCGTCAGACCGAGGTCGACACCGACCCACGGCGTGGTGGCGTCGGGTTCGGTGTGCCGACGCGCCGGGTGCAGGTCGGCAGCCTCGACGTTCAGCGAGACCCACCACCGGCCGCGTCCCCTGCTGACCGTGGCGAAGAGGACCCGCGCACGGCCGCCCGCCACCATGCGGCGGAGCCGACGCGTGTCCTCACGCACCCGGAGTACACCGATCCCAGGGATCCTTACGGACCTCGGATGACCTTCGCCGACGCGGATCGCCGGCTTCCCACCCTTGGGGAACTGGTTCCGGAGCCGGAACGACGGCCGTGCCGTCGCCTTCTTCTTGAAGCGGGGGTGAGCGACCGGCTCCCCGGCTCGCGTGCCCCGCCGCGACTCCGACCAGGCTGCGAGTCCGCGGCCGAGGTCGACGGCCGCCTCCTCGAAGACCTGTTGGAAGACCTCGCGTCGCCACGTCAGGCCCGTCTCGCACACCTCGGCGACGCCCTCGGAGTCGACGGCGAAGATCCGCCCGGCTGCCGCCGACTTCTTCCACCGGTTGAAGCCGTTGATGAGGTCATAACCGGTGCGCGGCACCTTGACCGTCGCGCCTGACTCCCTGGCGCTGCGCGCGTCGAAAACCATCCGCAGGCACTGGTTGTACGCGAACCGCGAGGCTCCGACGTGTCGCTCGAGCGCCCCGATCTGCTCGACCGTCGGATCGAGGCAGAACCGGAATGTCGCAAAGCGCGTCACGGGGGGGAACACTCCCGCACACCACTGACACGGGAATGAACATGCACCGGAATTCCCGGAGTTTCGGTGCCCGCGGCGCGACTCGAACGCGCGACCTACCGCTTAGGAGGCGGTTGCTCTATCCACTGAGCTACGCAGGCGCGGCCGCCGGAGGCAGCCGGTAGTCCAGACCTGAGGCCCCGACTAGCGCCCAAGCCTAGCGGCCCACGAACCCTCGACCGGAATCAGACCCAGCGCGCCGGGTCGGCGACCACCGACCGCAGCACCTCGCGCGCGCCACCGGTGAGGGCGGCGTGCGGTCCGGCGGCGGCGGGGCGCACGTCGACGGGCGCGAAGGGCGCGGCGAGGGCGCGCTCCTCGACGACCCCTTCGACGACGTGCCCGACCCAGCCGAACAGCTCGGCGTACGCGCCGCCGAGCACGATGGTGGAGACGTCGACGAGGTTGACGAACGTCGCGAGCGCGGCGCCGAGCGCCCGGCCGCCGCGGCGCACGGTAGCGAGGGCGGCGTCGTCGCCGGCGCGCAGCAGGTCGACGATCGCGTGCACGGGCGCCGACGACGGCAGGCCGGCGCCGCGCAGCAGCACCTCCTTGCCGGCGTACTGCTCGAGGCAGCCCGTGGCGCCGCAGGAGCAGCGCGGGCCGGCGGGGTCGACGACGACGTGCCCGATCTCGCCGTTCCAGCCCCGCTCCCCCAGGAACAGGTGCCGGTCGACGACGATCCCCGCGCCGACGCCGACGTCGCCGGAGACGTAGAGGAAGGACGAGGGCACGTCGCCGGCCAGCTCGGCGAGGGCGGCGAGCTTGGCCTCGTTCGCCACCTCGACGTCGAGCGCGCTCCCGTCGCCGGTCCGCAGGTCGAGCTCCGGCACGGGTTCGACCGACGACCAGCCCAGGTTGGGCGCCACCTCCAGCCGCGCGCCGCGCACGTCGACGAGCCCGGGCAGCGCGAGCCGCGCCCCGGCGACGCGCATGCCGCCGGCCTCGACCTCGGCGATCACCTCGGTGGCGATCGTCCGGAGCCGGCCGAGCACCTCGCGGGGGTCGGAGTCGTGCAGCGACCCGGTGACGACCCGTTCGGCGACGACGTCGCCCACGAGGTCGAGGGCGCGCGCGCCGAGGTAGTCGACGTTCACCTCGAGGCCGAGCCCGACGACGGACCGCCCGGCGGGCACGAGCGGCACGGCGGGGCGACCGGCGCGCTGGGCGGCGACGGGCGGTAGCTCGGCCACGAGCCCGCCGGCGACGAGCCGGTCGACGAGGGTCGAGACGGTGGCCCGGGTGAGCCCGGTGGCGGCGGCCACATCGGCGCGCGACGGTGGTGCAGAAGCCTCGAACACGGCCGCGGCGACGAGGCGCAGGTTCCGCTCGCGGAGGGTGTGTTGGCGCGACGCGGCCCCGCCGTCGGGCACGCGGGGCGCCGCTGCGGGCGTCGTCGTCGAGGTGGCTGGCACGTGTTGACTCTAGCCCAGCGACGCGCAATAGTTCAGCCGTACAACAAAACTCGACGAGGAGAGATCCGTGAGCGACATCAAGTACTCGTTCGGCCTGTGGACCGTCGGCTGGCCGGCGGCCGACCCGTTCGGCACCGCGACCCGCCCCGACCTGGACCCGGCGGAGTCCATCCGCAAGCTGGCCGACCTCGGCGCCTGGGGCTTCACGTTCCACGACAACGACGTCTTCCCGTTCGGCGCCGAGGGTGCCGACCGCCAGAAGCACATCGACTCGGTGAAGAAGGCCTCCGAGGAGACCGGCCTCGTCTGCGAGATGGTCACCACCAACACCTTCACGCACCCCATCTTCAAGGACGGCGCGTTCACCTCGAACAACCGCGAGGTGCGCCGCTACGGCCTGCGCAAGGTGCTGCGCAACGCGGACCTGGCCGCCGAGATGGGCGCCTCCACCTTCGTCATGTGGGGCGGCCGCGAGGGCACGGAGTACGACAACTCCAAGGACCTGCACGCCGCGCACGCCCGCTACGCCGAGGGCATCGACACCGTCGCCGCCTACATCAAGGAGAAGGGCTACGACCTGCGCATCGCGCTGGAGCCCAAGCCGAACGAGCCCCGCGGCGACATCTTCCTGCCGAGCATCGGCCACGCCATCGCCCTCATCGACACGCTCGACAACGGCGACATCGTGGGCCTCAACCCGGAGACGGGCCACGAGCAGATGGCCGGCCTCAACTACACGCACGGCCTCGCGCTGGCGCTGTACGCGGGCAAGCTCTTCCACATCGACCTCAACGGCCAGCACGGCCCGAAGTACGACCAGGACCTGGTCTTCGGTCACGGCGACCTGCTGAGCGCCTTCTTCACGGTCGACATGCTCGAGAACGGCTTCCCCAACGGCGGCCCGCGCTACGAGGGCCCGCGCCACTTCGACTACAAGCCCAGCCGCACCGAGTACCTCGACGGCGTGTGGGAGTCGGCCAAGGCGAACATGGAGACGTACGACATGCTCGCCGCCAAGGCGAAGGCGTACCGCGCCGACGCCGAGGTGCAGCAGGCGTTCGAGCACGCCGGCATCTTCGAGCTGGGCGAGCCCACCCTGGCCGCGGGCGAGTCGTTCGACGCCTTCCTCGCGGACCGCTCCGCCTACGAGGACGTCGACATCGACGCGGTCGCCGAGCGCGACTACGGTCTGGTGCGTCTGCACCAGCTCGCGCTGCGCCACCTCATCGGCTGACAACCCGTCGGTCGACCCTGCTGGTCGAGCCTGTCGAGACACGGTCTCGACCAGACCCCCCCACAAGGACACCAAGCCCGCGTCCCCCTCCCCCCCCGACACAACCCCCAAGAAACAACCACGCCCCTCCT
>NZ_JBHVSQ010000002.1:387162-415710 GCF_042885055.1 Isoptericola sp. NPDC058082
TTGGGGGCGGCGGAACAAGCTAGGGGGACAAAACCGCATGGGGGAACAACACGTAGGTAAAACCTCTGGGGAGACCTGGTAGAAAAACGGTCTCGACAGGCTCGACCAGCGAGGACGCCGGGCCGGTGTCCTCGTCCCACCCAGAGAGACCTCGAAGGAAGCAACGATGCCCCTCGTCGCCGGCGTGGACACGTCCACGCAGTCCTGCAAGATCGTCGTCCGCGACGCCGAGACCGGGCGGATCGTACGCTCCGGCACGGCCAAGCACCCCGACGGCACGTCGATCGACCCGCAGCACTGGTGGGACGCGTTCCGCGCCGCGGCGCAGGAGGCCGGCGGCCTCGACGACGTCGCCGCGATCGCCGTCGGCGGCCAGCAGCACGGCCTCGTCGCGCTCGACGCCGAGGGGCGCGTGGTCCGCGACGCCATCCTGTGGAACGACACCCGCTCCGCCGCGGCGGCCGAGGACCTGATCGCCGAGCTCGGCGACGGCGACCGCGAGGCCGGCGCCCAGGCCTGGGCCGACGCCGTCGGCTCCGTGCTCGTCGCGTCCCTCACCGTCACCAAGGTGCGCTGGCTGCGGGACGCCGAGCCCGACAACGCCGCACGCGTGGCGGCCGTCGCGCTCCCCCACGACTGGCTGAGCTGGCGCATCGCCGGCTACGGGCCCGAGGGCGAGTCGCCGCTCGGCCCGCAGCTCGACGCCCTCTTCACCGACCGCTCCGACGCCTCCGGCACCGGCTACTACGACGCCGAGGCGGACGGCGGCGCGGGCGCCTACCGGCCCGACCTGCTCAAGCTCGCCCTGGGGCGCGACGACGTCACGCTCCCCCGCGTGCTCGGCCCGGCCGAGTCGGGCGGCGTCGCGCACGCGTCCGTCGCCGGCGCCGACGTCGACGGCGGGGCCCTCATCGGCCCCGGCGCCGGCGACAACGCGGCCGCCGCGCTCGCACTGGGCATGACGCCCGGCGACATCGCGATCTCGATCGGCACCTCGGGCGTCGTGTCCGCGGTCGCGCCGACGCGCACGGCCGACGGTTCCGGCGCCATCAACGGCTTCGCCGACGCCACCGGCAACGCGCTCATGCTCGCGGTGACGCTCAACGCGGCCCGCGTGCTCGACGCCGCCCGGGCCGTGCTCGGCGTCGACGTGCACGAGCTCGCCGACCTCGCGCTGGCTGCACCCGCGGGCGCCGACGGCCTCGTCCTCGTGCCCTACCTCGAGGGCGAGCGCACCCCCAACCGCCCCGACGCCACCGGCACGCTGCACGGCGTCCGCCTCGCGACGTCCACCCGCGAGCACCTCGCCCGCGCGTACGTCGAGGGCATGCTCTGCGGCCTGGCCGACGGGCTCGACGCGCTGCGCGCCCAGGGCGTGCCGATCGAGCGCGTCATGCTCATCGGCGGCGCCGCGCAGTCCCCCGCGGTGCAGCAGGTGGCCACGCAGGTCTTCGGCCTCTCGATCGGCGTGCCCGAGCCGGGCGAGTACGTGGCCGACGGCGCCGCGCGCCAGGCCGCATGGGTGCTCTCGGCGGCCGCCGACCCGGCCGCCGCGGCGCCCTCCTGGTCGACGACGGTCGCCACCACCCTCGACGCCGACCCGCGGCCCGTGGTGCGCGAGCAGTACGCCGCCGTCCGCGACCTGGTCTGAGCCGGGTCCTCGCCGCGACCCCCACGGGCGCGGCGAGGGCCCTGGTCACGACCGGAAAGCGGTTACTAGGCTGACCGCATGATCGACCTGATCCCGCTCGTCGAGCGCGCCGTCGCGCTCGACATCGCCCTGCACACCGTCGACGTGCGCGTGGGCGACGACCGACCGGTCGCGGCCAGCGCCCCGACCCGAGGCCACGACGTCCCGCAGCGGATGTACTCGGTGTCCAAGACGGTCACGGGCCTGGCCGTCGGGCTGCTCGCCGCGGAGGGGAGCCTCTCCCTCGACGACCCCGTGGTGAAGCACTTCCCGGACCTCGTCGACGGCCACCCCGCCCACCCCTGGCTCGAGGCCACGACCCTGCGGCACATGCTGGCGATGGTCGGCCCGCACCGCTCGACGACGTACAAGGTCCGCGAGGGCGGCTGGCTGGAGTCGTACTTCCGCGTCGGGCCCACGCACCCGCCGGGCACCCTGTTCACGTACGACACCAGCGCGTCGTACACGCTGGCCGCGCTGGTGGAGCGGACCGCCGGCGGCACGCTCGCCGACTACCTGCGCCCGCGGGTGCTCGACCCGCTCGGGGTCTCCCCCGGCCTGCGTTTCCTGCCCGGCCCCGACGGCTTCAGCCACGGCGGCTCCGGCCTGATCTGCACCCCCGACGACCTGGCACGGCTCGCCCGGCTCCTGAACGACGGCGGCGTGCACGACGGCGCGCGGCTGCTCCCGGCCGACTACCTCGCGGCCGCGACGGCGCCGCAGTCGCACCCCGCCACGCAGACGTGGGGCGGACCCTTCCGCGCGGGGTACGGGTACCAGCTGTGGCTGCCGCCCGTCGGCGGCTGGCTGATGTTCGGCCTGGGCGGGCAGATCGTCTACGGCGACCCGGAGCTGCGGGTCGCCGTGGTCGTCACGGCCGACTCCCAGGCCGCGGCGAGCGGCGACCAGAAGCTGCTCGACCTCGTCCTCGACCACCTCGTCGAGCCCGCGCGCGGGCTGGCGCGGGCGGGCCGGGGCGCCGCCGCGCCTCCGGCCGCTGCCGCCGTCACGACGCTCGCCTGGCCCGCCCCACGGCACGACGCCGCACACGTCCGCCCGCTGGGCGGCACCTGGACCAGCCGCACCCCGGGCGCGGGTCCGGCGGAGCTCACGCTCGCCGTCGGGGCCCGCGGCGGCACCCTCGCGTCGTCCGACGGCTGGTCGATCACGCTCGACACCGCCGGCCCGCTGACGACCGCGATCGGCGCCGAGCCGGCGGTCGTCACGGCCGGCTGGTCCGCCCCCGGCACCCTCGACGTGCGCGCGGGGACGCACGGCGACGAGCTGGCCACGCTCCGGCTGCGTCTGGCCCTCGCCGACGACGGCACGCTCGCCGTCCAGTCGCAGGGCTTCGGGGAGACCCTCGACCCGCGGTGGACGTTCCACGCCGCCTTCGCCCCGAGCGACGGCTGAGCCCGCCGGGACCAAGGGTCCCGACGGGCTCGGCCAGGGTGGGGCGGCGTCAGCCGGCGGGCGTCAGCCGTTCACCTCGGCGTGGGAGGCCGTGAACTCCTCGAGGATCTGGTCGAGCCCCTGGCCCCCGAGACCGTCGACGAGCGCCTCGTACTCCGCCATGTCGATCTGGCCGACGAGGTACTGGTTGTACGCGTCCTTGGCCTCGCCGTAGAGCGTGGTCCACTGCCGGTCGTACGTCTCCGAGGTCAGCGACTGCGTCGGGTTGACGACGGAGTACTCCTCGTTCTCCGCCATCTTCTCGTTGCCCTCGTCGACGTACGGCTCGGCGCTCTTGTACGTCACGACCTTCTCGGACGGGCGCGACGACGCGTACGGCTGCACCTCCTGCTCCCAGAGGGTCTGGTCGGTGATCGAGACCACGCCGTCGCCGTCGACCTCGTAGTGCGTGCCCTCGATGCCGTTGGTCATGAGGCCGTAGGCCTCCTCGTCGAGCAGCTTGTCGACGAACCCGAGGACCTTCTTCAGCTCCGCCTCGGACTTCACGTACTCCTTGGGGAACGCGAGCCAGCCGCCCATGCCGCCGCCCGTGTCGGTGAGGATCCGCCGCGGCACGTCGCCCTGCGTCATGTCGTTGACGAGGGCCCACTCCATCGGCGTCTCGGGGTTGCTGTCCTGGGCGGTCGCGAGGTAGCCCTTCGCCTCGAAGAGGCCGGTGACGACGATGCCCCCCTTGCCCTGCGCGATGGCGTCGAGCTGGTTCGTCTTCTGCATCGTGACGAACTCCTGGTTCACCGCCCCCGCCTCGTAGACGCCGCGGTACCACTCCATGGCGCTCTTGAACTCGTCGCTCGCGAAGACCGCGTGCACCTGGCCGGCGTCGTCCACCGTGAAGTCGTCGCCCGCTCCGAAGTAGCCGCTCAGGGAGCGGAAGCCCAGGTCGAAGCTCTCCTCGCGGTCGAGGAAGCCGGTGGTGTCGTCCTTGCCGTTGCCGTCCGGGTCGTCCTTCGTGAACGCCTCGGCCACCGCCGTCAGGTCGTCGATCGTGTGCGGCACGTCCAGCCCGAGGTTGTCCAGCCAGTCCTGGCGCACCAGGACGCCGTAGCGCGCCTTGTTCTTCTGGACCGGCACGCCGTACAGGTGGCCGTCGATCCGGGCGGAGGCCGTCGTCTGCTCGTCGATCTTCGACAGGTTCGGGAAGTCCGCCAGGTAGTCCTCGACGTCCCAGAACATGCCCGACTTCAGCGACTGCCGCACGAGCGCGCTGTCCGCCGGGGCCATCGACACGATGTCGGCCAGCTTGCCCGTGGACAGGGCGGCGTTGAGCTTCTCCGCCGACGACGCCGCCGGCACCCAGCTCACCTCCAGCTCCTCGCCCGTGTGCTCCTCCAGGGCGGACTCGATCGGGCCGTCCGCCTCCGGCGTCGTCGGCGTGTGGAGCGTGGCCATCCAGGTGATCGGCCCCTCGGCGCCCGCCTCACCGCCCCCGCCCGACCCGCCGCCGCACGCGGTGAGGGCCAGGGCCGTCACCAGCACGGCCCCGACCGCGCCGGCCCGACCGGCCCGTCGTGGTCCCCCTACCGGGACTCGTCGCATCATGCGTCTCCTCTCGTCGCACCTGCCTCGTCGCAGGTCGTTTCGGTGGGTGGGCTCGGCACCGCCCGGGCCCCGTCAGCCCTTCACGGAGCCGATCAGCGCGCCCTTGACGAAGAACCGCTGGACGAACGGGTAGACGATCAGCATCGGCAGCGTCGCGACGAAGATGACGGCCATCTTCACCGACTGCGCCGGCGGCACGACGTCCACAGCGCTCTCGTCGGCGTTCATGCCGCTCGCGACGATGACGATCTGGCGCAGCAGCACCTGGATCGGCCACTTCGTGGAGTCGTTGATGTAGAGGATCGCGGCCTGGTACGTGTTCCAGTAGTAGACGGCGTAGAAGAGGCCGATGGTGGCGATCGACGCGAGCGACAGCGGCAGGACGATGCGCAGGAACACGCCCAGGTCGGAGCAGCCGTCGATGCGGGCGGCCTCCTCCAGGCTGTCCGGGATGCCCTGGAAGAAGCTGCGCATGATGACGAAGTTGAACGCGTTGATCGCCACCGGCAGGATCAGCGACCACAGCGAGTCGATGAGCCCGAGGCTGTTCACCACGATGAACGTGGGGATCATGCCGCCGCTGAACAGCATCGTGAACACCACGAGGAAGTTGATGACGCGGCGGCCCCTGAGGTACCGCTTCGACAGCGCGTAGGCCATCAGCGACGTCAGCAGCAGGCTGACGAAGGTACCGACCACGGTGACGAACACCGAGACGCCCATGGCCCGGAAGATCGTCGACGTCGACAGGATGTACCGGTAGGCGTCGAGCGTGAACGTCTGCGGGATGAGCACGAACGGGCGGGTCGCGAGCTCGCCCGGCGTCGCCAGCGAGCTGCCCAGCACGTTGATGAACGGCAGGACGCAGATCAGCGCGAAGGCGCTCAGGACGATGACGTTCACCACCCGGAACACGCGCATCCCGGTGGTGGGCCGGTGGATGCGGCTGCGCTCACGGGTGGCGGCTCGCGGCGCTGCGAGGGTCTTGCTCATGAGGTGCTCCCGGTCTCGGACGTGCGGTCGGTGGCCCGCGCGGCGGTGGAGCCGGCGGGCGGGTCGGTCGGCCGCACGGCGAACAGCCCCGCGGCGACGAAGAAGAGGAAGGCGATCGGGTAGAGGACGAGCTGGCTGCCGAACAGGCACGCCAGCCCCGCCCCGAGGAACCACCAGCCGGTCGACCGGCGGGCGGGACGGCGGTGGGCGACGTAGATCCCGGCGGCGGCGACGAGCAGCACGACGACGAGCGTCAGGCCGAACCACGCGGCGAGCGTGCGCGCGGCGTCGTAGGCGTCCGCGGCCTCGACCTGCATGCCCGCGCCCGTCATCGCGGGGTACACCGCGTCGAGGAACGTCTGCTCGTCCGCCCGGTTCATCACCAGCGCGAACCCGCCGAGGAAGACCGCCGACGTCACCATGCCCGCGACGGTCACCCAGGTCTCGGCCGTGCGCCGGATCGTCGGCCCGTGGCCGTCCGGCGCCGCGCCGGCGCGCACGGGCTCACGCACCCGGTCACGCATCGAGACGCTCGCCATCGACCCGCACCTCCGTCAGCCGCAGCGTCGGGCTCTCCTCGACGACGACGCCCGGGCCCTCGCAGCCCTCGATGCGCACGCGCGACACGTCGGAGTCGGCGACGAAGCCCAGGTGGAGGCCTGCGCGTCGCATCTCCGGCACGCCGTCGGCCATCGCGGGCACGCCGGGCACGGCGTCGGCGGCGTAGGAGATCGTGACGTCGTCGAGCGTCACGTCCGTCAGGGGCTGCTCGGGCAGGCCGTAGAGGTGACCGGCGGCGGCGTGCACGTCACGCGCGGTGATGTGCGTCAGGTGGATGCGGCGGAACACGGGCGTCGCGTCGCCCACCGGGTGCGGGGCGCGGTCCGCGACGTGGGGTTCCTTGCCGTCGGGCCCGCAGAAGTAGAAGGGGTTGATGACGAACGGGGTCATGACGCCCCGCATCACGACGTTCGTCACGCGGACGTCCTCGACCACGCCCCCGCGCCCGCGGCGCGACTTGATGCGGATGCCGCGGTCGGTGCCCTCGAAGACGCAGTTGCTGATGACGACGTCCCGCACGCCGCCGCTCATCTCGGACCCGATGACGACGCCGCCGTGGCCGTGCACCATCGTGCAGTTGGTGATGGCGACGTTCTCGCAGGCGATCCGCTCCGGGTCGCGCTCGGTGCCCGCCTTGAGGACCACGCAGTCGTCGCCGACGTCGATGTGGCAGTCGCTGATCCGCACGTTGCGGCACGACTCGGGGTCGATGCCGTCCGTGTTGGGCGAGTCCGGCGGGTTGACGATGACGACGTTGGAGATGGTGACGCCGTCGCACCGCAGCGGGTGCACCGTCCAGCTCGGGGAGTTGGTCAGGCGCACGTCGCGCACCGTGACCCGCGTGCAGTCGTGCAGGCCGACGAGCGTGGGCCGCGGGTGGGCCAGCGACGCCCGGTCGTGACGGAAGGTGTCCCACCAGGGGGCGCCGCCGCCGTCGATGGTGCCGAAGCCGGTGATCGCGACGTCCGTCTCGCCCGCCGCGTACAGGCACGGGGAGTGGATCGTGGCCGGGGCGCCCTCCCAGCGGGCGTCGACCGGCGGGTACAGCGCGGGGTCGGGCACGAACTGGAGGAGCGCGCCCGCCTCGAGGTGCAGCTCCACGTGGGAGCGCAGGCGCAGGGCCCCGGTGCGATGGGTTCCGGCGGGCACCACCACGGTGCCGCCGCCGGCGGCCGCGGCGTCGTCGATCGCCGCCTGGAACGTGGCCGTGGCGAGGGTCTCGTCGAGGGTGTGCACGTGTGGCCTCTCGGTCGTCGTCGTGCCCGGTGCTGCGAGCGGGCGTCCGGCCCCGGAACGGGGCGGAACAGGGGCCGGACGCCCGCTCACGGCATCAGGGGGTGGTCAGCCGTTCACCTTGGCGTACGCGGCGGAGTACTCCTCGATGATCTGGTCGAGGCCCTGGCCGCGGAGCCCCTCGATCACGGCCTCGTAGTCGGCCATCTCGATCTGCCCGGTGAGGTACCGGTTGTACGCGTCGTTGACCTGCTCCTCGATGGTCGACCACTGCCGGTCGAACGTGTCCGACGACAGCGACTGCGCCGGGTTGATGACGACGGCGGGCTCCTGCTCCGCCATCTTCTCGTTCGCCTCGTCGACGTACGGCGCGGTGCTCTTGTACGTCACGACCTTCTCCGAGGGCCGGGACGACGAGTACGGCTGCACCTCCTGCTCCCACGCCGTCTGGTCGGTGATCGTCACGACGCCGTCGCCGTCGATCGTGTAGTGCGTGTCCTCGATGCCGTTGGTCATGAGGCCGAAGGCCTCCTCGTCCAGCAGCTTGTCGATGAACGAGAGGACCTTCTTGAGCTCGGCCTCGTTCTTCACCTCGGTCTTCGGGATGGCGAGCCAGCCGCCCATGCCGCCGCCCGTGTCGGTGAGGATGCGGTGCTCGACGTCAGCGGTGTGCATGTCGTTGACCAGCGCCCACTTCATGGGCGTCTTCGGGTCCGCGCTCTCCGCGAGGGCCATGTAGTTCTTCGCCTCGAACAGGCCGGTGACGACGATGCCGCCCTTGCCGCGGGCGATCGCGTCCTGCTGGTTCTGCTTCTGGACGGTGACGAACTCCTGGTTCACGGCGCCCTTCTCGTACACGCCGCGGTACCACTCCATCGCCTCCTTGAAGGCGTCGGTGGTGAACGCGGGCACGACCTGGCCGTCGGCGGTGACCTCGAACTTGTCGCCCGCGCCGAAGTATCCGGAGAGCGACCGGAACCCGACGAGGAAGCTCTCCTCGCGGTCGATGAACCCGGTGGTGTCGTCCTTGCCGTTGCCGTCCGGGTCGTCCGTCGTGAACGCCTCGGCCACCTTCGTGAGGTCGTCGATCGTATGCGGCACCTCGAGGCCGAGGCTGTCCAGCCAGTCCTGGCGCACCAGGACGCCGTAGCGCGCCTTGATCTTCTGGAACGGCACCCCGTAGAGCTTGCCGTCGAGCTTCGCGGCCTCGAGCGTGTCGGGGTCGATCTTCGCCAGGTTCGGGTAGTCGGCGAGGTAGCTCTCGACGTCCCAGAACTGCCCGGAGCCGAGCGCCTGCCGCACCTGGGTGCTGTCGGTCATCGTGAGGGACACGATGTCGGCGAGCTTGCCCGACGCCAGGGCGGAGTTGATCTTCTCCTCCTTCGAGGCGTCCGGCACCCACTGCATGTCGAACTTCTGGCCCGTGTACTCCTCGAGCGCCGACTCGATGACGCCGTCCTTCTCCGGCGTCGTCGGCGTGTGGAGCATCGTCATCCAGCTGATGGGGCCGTCGTCGGCCTCGGCCTCGTCGCCGGACCCGCCGTTGCCGCAGGCGGTCAGGGCCAGCGCGGCGACGGCTGCCGCCGCCGCGCCCTTGACGAACATGCCTCTCCTCATGGTGCGACTCCTCTTTCTCATGCCACCTGCTCCGTCACAGGCGCGTCGATGGAACTGCGGTACGGCGCGTGGGTGTCCGGCTGTTCCGGGACCTGCGCCAGGGGACGAAAGACGATGCGGGTGACGACGCCGACAGCGCAGGCCGGGATCCCCACCCCGAACAGCACGAGCAACGGCGACGCGAACTGCCACAGCAGCCAGCCCGTGAGGGCGACGGCGGTGGTGCCGAGGATGGTCCAGTGCAGCGAGCCGAAGCCGATCAGCAGCGCGCTCGCGAGCTGCCGGCCGACGGGCGCGACGTCGGTCGCGACCATGACCGGGTACACGTACGCGGCGGCGACGGCGAGCACGACGAGCGCCACGACGTTCAGCGCCTGCACGGTCCAGCTCGGGGCACGGAAGACGTTGGTGACGATGACGGCGCCCGCGCCCGCGAGGATCCAGCTGACGACCATGGCGCGCCACGGTTGTTCCCGGACGCCGGCCACGAAGGCCCGGGCGACCGGCGGCGTCTCGCCGTGGCGGAACCAGCCGTCCACGTACCGGGCCAGGGCGTACGACGCCGGCCCGGCGCCGAACAGGCCGAGCCCGAGGACGGTCGTCGCGAGCCAGAGCACGTTGAGGTAGGCGAACCGGTACACGCCGGTCAGGAACGTGTTGATCCGGACGAAGCCCTCGAACGAGAACATCAGTAGACGCCCTCTTCGCCGAACTTCTTCGCGAGCCGGTTGGCCATGACGACGAGGATCAGGCCGACGAGGCCCTTGAAGAGGCCGACCGCGGCGGCGTAGCTGAGCTGCCCGTTCTGGATACCCGTGGTGAACACGTAGGTGTCGAAGATGTCGCCCACGGACCGGTTCAGCGAGTTCATCACGAGGAACATGTGCTCGAAGCCGAGCTCCAGGAAGTCCCCGATGGCGAGGATGAACATCACGATGATGGTGGGCCGGATGGCCGGCAGGGTGATGTGCCACGTCTGGCGCATGCGGCCCGCGCCGTCGAGCTCTGCGGCCTCGTAGAGCTGCGTGTCCACCGCCGTCATGGCGGCGAGGTACACGATGGTGCCCCAGCCGGCGCCCTTCCAGATCTCCTGGCCCACGTACAGCGGTCGCAGCCAGTCGGGGTCCGTGAGGAACGGGACCGGCTGGCCGCCCCACTCGACGATGAGGTTGTTCACCGCGCCGCCGTCGGTCGAGAGCAGCACGTAGAAGATCGACGCGACGATGACCCACGACATGAAGTGCGGCAGGTAGATGACCGTCTGCACGCTGCGCTGGAAGACCTTGGTGCGGACCTCGTTGAGCAGCAGCGCCAGGATGATCGGCACCGGGAACGAGAAGATCAGGAGCAGGAGCGAGATCACCACGGTGTTGCGCAGCAGCACCAGGAACGTGTCCTCGGAGAAGAAGCGCACGAAGTGGTCGAAGCCGACCCACGGGCTGCCGCCGATGCCGAGGAAGGGCATGTAGTCCTGGAAGGCGATGACCAGGCCACCCATGGGCGCGTACTTGAAGACCAGGAAGTACAGGATCCCCGGCACGGCCATGAGGTAGAGCGCCTTGTGCTTCCACAGCGCGGACACCCGCTTGCGCTCCGGTCGCGCCGGCGTCGCGCCACCGGACGTCGGCGTCGTCGGAGCCGCGGTCTTCGCGGCGGTGACCGCGCTCATCGCCGCAGCCCCTCGTTCATCACAACCACCATTGGCGTGCCCCTCTGCTCTTCCTCGAGCTGTCCGCGCTCCGTGGTGAAACGCGCCGGTAACCGGTTTCTCGGAAACGTACCGGACGGGTACCGGAATCGGCAAGCGCCTTCCACCGATCGGTGTCGAGATCGTGATCTGGCGATGCCTGGACGCGGTGGGAGCGCGCCCGCGCCACGGCCTGCCGGGCCGTCCGGAGACGAGGAGGGCCCGCGCCTCGCGAGCCGACCGCCTCGAGGGCGGGCCGGCTGTCAGGCGGTGCCGAGGGCGCGCGCGTAGGTGCGCACGCGATGGCGCAGTGCGCCCGGGCCGGACGACGTCGCCCACGCGCCGTCGTCGGCGATCTTCCAGGTCAGGGCGTCGACGACAGGGGCGAACGCGTCGCCCGCGACCTCCAGGTCGACCTCGGTGACGACGAGCCTGTCCGCGAGCGCCAGCGTCGCGGCGTAGACCTCGCCGCCGCCCATCACCCAGACCTCGTCCCCGCCGGGAGCCGCGGCGGCGAGCGCCAGGGCCGTGCCGACGGAGCCTGCGACGACGGCGCCGTCGTCGGACCAGCCCGGCCGCCGCGTCACGACGACGTTGGTGCGTCCGGGCAGCGGGCGGCGCGGCAGCGACTCCCAGGTGCGGCGCCCCATGACGACGGGGTGCCCCGCCGTCGTCGACTTGAAGTGCGCGAAGTCCTCGGGCACGCGCCAGGGGATCTCGCCTGCGGCACCGATGACGGGCCGGCCCGCGGCGTCGCGCGCCTGGGCCCAGATCAGACCGATCACGTCGTCGCCGGGGTCAGACGGCGACCGGGGCCTTGATGCCCGGGTGGTGCTGGTAGCCGAGCACCTCGATGTCCTCGTACGCGTAGTCGAAGATCGAGTCCCGGGGTGCGAGGCGGAGCGTCGGGTACGGGTAGGGGTCGCGCTCCAGCTGGGTGCGGACCTGCTCCTCGTGGTTGTCGTAGACGTGGCAGTCGCCGCCCGTCCAGACGAACTCCCCCACCTCGAGCCCGGTCTGCGCGGCCACCATGTGCGTGAGCAGCGCGTAGGAGGCGATGTTGAACGGCACGCCGAGGAACAGGTCGGCGGAGCGCTGGTACAGCTGGCAGCTGAGCTTCCCGTCGGCCACGTAGAACTGGAACAGCAGGTGGCACGGCGGCAGCGCCATGTCGGCGAGCTCGGCCACGTTCCACGCGCTGACGACGAGGCGGCGCGAGTCGGGGTTGACCTTGATCTGGTCGATCACGCCCGCGATCTGGTCCACGTGCTGCCCGTCCGGCGTCGGCCACGACCGCCACTGCACGCCGTACACCGGCCCCAGCTCGCCCTCCGGCGACGCCCACTCGTCCCAGATCGTCACGCCGTGCTCCTGCAGCCAGCCCACGTTGGACTCGCCGCGCAGGAACCACAGCAGCTCGTACGCCACGGACTTCAGGTGCACCCGCTTGGTGGTGATCAGCGGGAACCCCTGCTGCAGGTCGTAGCGGATCTGCCGGCCGAACACGCTGCGCGTGCCCGTCCCCGTGCGGTCCGCCTTGTGCGTGCCGTGCTCCAGCACGTCGCGCAGGAGGTCCTCGTACGGGGTGGGGATGGCAGCCATGCGGCAACCCTACGACCCCTCGGACGCCGGCCGCGGCCCCGGGGCGGCGCGTCGTCCTGAGGCCCGCACGGACGTCTCCGACGTCACACCCCGCGAGCGTCACGCCGTGCCCCGCTGCGCGGTCGACGTGGTGAGAGCGCCCGACGGGCGCGGCACAGGAGGCAGTGATGCGACGCATCGTGATCGTCGGTGGCGGCTACGCGGGCTTCACGGCGGCCCGGGAGCTGGAGAAGGGGCTGCGGCGGGAGCTGCGGCGCGGGGAGGTGGAGCTGGTGCTCGTCGACCCGCGCCCGTACATGACCTACCAGCCGTTCCTCCCGGAGGTGGTGGCCGGGTCCGTCGAGGCGCGGCACGCGGCGGTGGCCCACCGCAGCCACCTGCGCCGCGCGCGGCTGGTCGACGGGTCGGTGGTGCGCGTGGACCACGCGGACCGGGTCGTCGTCGTGCGGCCGCGCTCGGGCGAGCCGTACCGCCTGCCCTACGACACGGTCGTGGTGACGGCGGGCGCGGTGACGCGCGTCTTCCCCGTGCCCGGGGTCGCGGAGCACGCGATCGGGATGAAGCACGTCGAGGAGGCGGTGGCCATCCGCGACCGCCTGCTGACGTCGTTCGACCGGGCCGCGAGCCTGCCGCGCGGGCCGGAGCGGGAGCGGCTGCTGACCGTGACGTTCGTCGGCGGCGGGTTCTCCGGCGTCGAGGGCTTCGCCGAGCTGCTGTCGCTCGCCCACGACCTGCTCCCCCGGTACCCCGAGATCGACGCCGCCGAGCTGCGGTTCCACCTCGTGGAGCTGAGCGACCGCATCCTGCCGGAGGTGACCGACCGCCCCGGCCGCTGGGTCGTGGAGCAGCTCGAACGACGTGGCGCGCGCGTGCACCTGGGCACGGGCCTCGAGTCCGCTGCCGGCGGCGTCGTCCGGCTCTCGACGGGCGAGTCGTTCGCGTCGGGCCTGCTGGTGTGGACGGCGGGCAACGCCGCGAACCCGGTGGTCGCGACGCACACCGACCTGCCGGTCGACCGGCGGGGGTACCTCGTCGTGCGCCCCGACCTGCGGGTCGGCACCGACGACGCGCCCGTGGACGACGCGTGGGCCGCGGGCGACGGCGCCGCCGTCCCGGACCTCGCCGTCGCGCGGCCCGGCGCGCTCGCCGTGCCGAACGCGCAGCACGCGGTCCGGCAGGGCCGGCGCCTGGCGCGGAACCTGGTCGCGAGCCTGCACGGCCGCCCGTCGCGGCCGTACGTGCACGGCGGCCTCGGCGTGATCGCGACGCTGGGTCTGGGGTCCGGCATCTTCCAGCTCCGCCGGCTGGTCCTGCGCGGCCGCCTGGCGTGGCTGATGCACCGCGGGTACCACCTGCTCGCCATCCCGACGTGGGAGCGCAAGGCCCGCGTGCTCGCGGTCTGGCTCACCGCCGCGGCCTTCGGGCGCGACGTCGTCTCCCTCGCGTCGGTGCAGACGCCCCGGGCCGCCTTCGCCGCGGCCACCACGCCCGACGGCGAGGCGGTGGGGCCCGCCCGGGACACGGCTCCGGACACGGCGCAGGACACGGCTCAGGAGGCGGTGGCGTAGCCCGTCAGCTTGTCGGGGTTGACCTGGACGTACACGTGCTGGACCCGCCCGTCGGCGACGTCGAGCGCGAGGAGGGCGAACGGTGCGCCGTCCAGGTCGACCACGACGGCGGGCAGGCCGTTCGCCTCGACGGGGCGCACCGTGCCGGCGTCCCAGAACTTGCGCCACACGTTGTCGAGGAAGAGCGACACCCGCGCCAGGCCGACCAGGTCCACGCGCGACGCGTGCACCCGCCCGCCGCCGTCGGGCCGCGCGACGACGTCGTCGGCCAGGTAGCGCTCGAAGCGCGCGAGATCCCCCTCGTGCGCGGCGGCCACGAGCTCGTCGAGCAGGCGCCGGTGCTCGCCGGGGTCGACGGGCACCGCCTCGCGAGTGCCCAGCCGGTCGCGCGACCGGCGGGCGAGCTGGCGCGCGTTCGCCTCGGTGAGGTCGAGGATCTCCGCGATCCGCCCGTACGGGTAGCCGAACGCCTCCCGCAGCACGTACACGGCCCGCTCCACCGGCGTGAGCCGCTCCATGAGCAGCAGGGTCGCCAGCTCGAGGGCCTCCGCGCGCTCCGCACCCAGCGCCGGGTCGTCGGACGTGTCGACCGGCTCGGGGAGCCACGGGCCCACGTACGTCTCGCGCCGGGCGCGGGCCGACGTCGCCGCGTTGATCGCGAGCCGCGTCGTCACCGTCGTGAGGAAGGCCGCCGGGTTCCGGACCCGGTCGCGGTCCGTGCCCTGCCAGCGCAGCCAGGCGTCCTGCACGACGTCCTCCGCCTCCGCGACGCCCCCGAGCATCCGGTAGGCGATGCCGAACAGCTGCGGCCGCACGGCGAGGAACGCGTCGAGCGCCCCGGTGCCCCCGGTGTCGCCGAGGGGGCCGGGGCGCTCGGGCGCGTCGGGACGCGACGTCATGCGGCCACGCTACGCCCGCGCCCCGGCGAAGTCGGCGTACGTCACCGCACCGAGCCGGGCGTCGCCCTGCGGCACGATCGAGTCGGCGGCGAGCACGGCCCCGAAGTACGGCGCGGCCGGGTCGGCCACGACCGTGCGGGCGTCTCCCGACGCCGCGAGCGCCGCGGCGATGAACTCGTCGAACCGGACCCGCTCCGGCCCGGCGATCTCGAGGACGCCGTCGCGCGGATCCCCCGCGGCCGCCTCGGCCACGAACCGCGCCACGTCCGCCGACGCGATCGGCTGGAACCCGACCGGCGGGATGCGCACCTCCCCGTCGACCGTGGCGCCGTCGGCGATCCGCGGCGCGAACTCGAAGAACTGCGTGGCGCGGACGACCGTCCACGGGACGCCGCCGGAGCGCACCAGCTCCTCCTGCGCCACCTTCGCCCGCAGGTACCCGGAGTCCGGGTTGCGGTCCGTGCCGACGATCGAGAGCACCACGTGGTGCCGCACGCCGGCGCGCTTCTCGGCGTCGAGCAGCGTGCGCGTCGACGTCGTGAAGAAACGCAGCACGTCGTCGTCCGCGAACGACGGCGAGTTCGACACGTCCACGACGACGTCGGCTCCCGCGAGCGCCGCGTCCACGCCCTCGCCGGTCAGGGTGTCCACGCCCGTGCTGGGCGCGGCGGCGACCGCGTCGTGCCCGGCCTCCGTGAGGTGTGCGATGACCTGCGTCCCGATGAGTCCCGTCCCACCGACGACCACGATCTTCATGAGCCTGTCCTCTCTGCGGTGCTTCTGAGGTGTCCCTGCGGCGGGCGGCCCGGTGGCCGCCCCGCACCCTGTCGACCGGGGACGGCGGCGGGCCGTGACAGCTTCCGGCGTGTGACCCCGGCCACACCGGAATCGGACGGGTGGCCCGCACGTTCTCCTCGGGACGTCCCGGACTTCCCCGGACGAGCAGTGGGAGGATCACCTCATGACGGACCAGAGCACCGTGCCCGACACCGCAGCCCCCGTGACCCCGTCGCCCACCGACCCGCTGTGGGTGGAGCGCACCGGCAACCGCACCTACCGCGGCCACACGGCCCGCGGCGCGAGCGTGGAGATCGGACCGGTGGAGGCCGGCGCCGTCTTCACGCCGGGCGAGCTGCTCAAGGTGGCGCTCGCCGCGTGCGCGGGCATGAGCAGCGACACGAAGTTCGCCCGGGTGCTCGGCGAGGCGTACGAGGCCGTGATCCGGGTCGAGGACGCGAAGGACCTGGACGAGGACCGCTACCCGGTGCTCACCGAGCGCTTCGAGATCGACCTCTCGGGGCTCGACGAGGCCACGCGGAACAAGACCCTGCTGCTGGCGCAGCGCTCGATCGACAGGGCCTGCACCGTGGGCCGCACCCTCAAGGCGGGCGCGCTGGTGCCGCCGGCGGTCTTCGAGCAGCCGGCGCCCGACGAGGCGCAGGGCGACACGGAGGACGCCGCGTCGTGACCGCGCGCGGCAGGGGTGACGAGGGCCCGACGCCGGGCGACGAGGTCGTGCGCCCGGACGGGGCGGGCGACGGGCCGGGCGACGAGGTCGCCGAGGTCCGCGACCCGGCCGCGCGCCGCGAGGAGTGGGCGCGGTACCGGCCGACGCCGCTGCTCGACGCGCTCCTCGACAAGGCCGTGACGATCCCGTCCGCCGCGATCCACAAGCACGTGGACCGCCTGCGGGCGCGCAACCCCGAGGCCGACCCGGCCGGGATCGTGCGCATCCTCGAGAAGGAGTACCTGACCCTGCTGACGACGGCGGGGGGCGCCGTGGGCGCGGCGGCCGCCGCGCCGTCGGTCGGGACGGCCGCGGCGACGGCCCTCACCACGGGCGACGTCGCGACGTTCTTCGGGGCGTCGGCCGCGTTCGCCCTCGCCGTCGCCGACGTGCACGGCATCGAGATCGACGACGTGCCGCGGCGTCGCGCCCTGCTCCTGGCCACCGTGCTGGGCGACCGGGGCGCGAAGGACGTGGAGAACGCGATCGGCGGCTCCTCCGTGGCGTGGGGCAAGGTGCTGCTCACGTCCATGCCGCAGACCACGATCAAGCGGGTCAACAAGACCCTCGCCCGCCAGTTCCTCAAGCGGCAGGTCGCCAAGCAGGGCTCGCTCGCGCTCGGGCGGCTGCTGCCGTTCGGCGTCGGGTTCGTGGTGGGCGTCGCGGGCGGGCGCGCGCTCGGGCACGGCGTCGTGGCGCAGTCGCGGCGCGCGTTCGGCCCGCCGCCCGAGCACTTCCCCCGCGTCGTGGAGCTCGTGCTCGAGCCGGGCGACGACGTCCCCACGCTGCGCGCCCTCGACGCGCCCCGGCGCACGTCGCCGAGCCGGTGGCTGCCGCGCCGCAAGGGGCGCGGCGGCGCGGCGGAGGACGACGCCTCGTGACGGCACCCGGCACGACCGCCGCGCACCGCGTCGAGGTGGCGCGCGTCGTCCCGGTCGAGGCGTCCGTCGCGTTCGCCTGGGTCGCGGACCTGCGCACCCACCCCCGCTGGATGGTCGCCACCCGGCTCCAGAGCCCTGCGGGGCACGGCCCCGAGCTGGGCGACCGCTGCACGATGGCGAGCGGCCCGGGCGCGCGGCGCGACCCGGGCAGCACCCTGGGTCGCCTGGTGATCGTCGACCGGATGGTCGTGGAGCGGCTGGAGCGACCCTCCACCGCCGCCGCACGGGTGGGGCGCACCCGGCTGCGCAAGCTGGGGCGGGTGCTGCTCGGCGAGGCGGGCTTCGACGTCGTCCCGATGGATGCCGGCCGCTGCCGCGTCGTGTGGTGGGAGGAGGCCTGGCTCGCGGGGCCGCTCCCCCGGGCCGTCACCGCCCCGCTGGTCGGGCTCGCCCTGCGGGGCTTCATGCACCTCTCGCTGGGCCGGCTCGCGCGGGCGCTCGACCGCCGGCGCTGACCGGCCGCGCCGACCGCTCGCCGCACGGTCGCCGCACGGTCGTGGGACGCCCTGCCGCAGCCGACCCACGGCCGGTATGGTCCGTGGGGTGAGCACCGAGGGTTCCACCGCGCCGTCGTCCACCGCCCAGGCCGCCCAGGCCGCCGGCCTCGCCGAGAGGCTCGAGGACCTGCGCCGCCAGTACGCCGACCTGCAGGCCCGCGGCCTGAGGCTCGACCTCACGCGGGGCAAGCCGTCCGCCGAGCAGCTCGACCTCTCCGAGCCGCTGCTGGCCCTGCCCGGCGAGGGCGACCACACGGCCGAGGACGGCACGGACACGCGCAACTACGGCGGCCTCGCCGGGCTCCCCGAGCTGCGCCGCATCTTCGCCGAGCTGCTCGGCGTGCCCGTCGACCAGCTCCTCGCGCAGGGGAACGCCTCGCTGACGCTGATGTACGACACGATCGTGCAGGCCCTGCTGTTCGGCGTGCCCGGCTCCGAGCGGCCCTGGTCACGCGAGGAGCAGATCACGTTCGTCTGCCCCGTGCCCGGGTACGACCGGCACTTCGCGATCTGCGAGGAGCTCGGCATCCGCATGGTCACCGTGCCGATGACGCCCGACGGCCCCGACGCGGAGGCCGTCGCCGCCCTGGTCGCCGACGACCCGACGGTCAAGGGCCTGTGGGTCGTGCCGACGTACGCCAACCCGGACGGCTCGGTCGTCTCGGAGGCCGTCGCCCGGCGCCTCGTGTCGATGCCCGCCGCCGCCCCCGACTTCCGCATCTTCTGGGACAACGCCTACGCCGTGCACCACCTCACGGAGCACGAGGCGAAGTCCGCGCACGCGATCGACCTCGCCGCGGAGGCCGGCAACCCCGACCGCGTGCTCCTGTACGCGTCGACGTCGAAGATCACGTTCGCCGGGTCCGGGGTCGCGTTCTTCGCGGCGTCCCCGGCCAACGTCGCCTGGTTCACGAAGCACCTGGGCATCCGCTCGATCGGGCCGGACAAGATCAACCACCTGCGGCACGTCCGGTTCTTCGGCGACGCGGAGGGCGTGCGCGCCCACATGCGCAAGCACCGCGAGATCCTCGCGCCCAAGTTCCGCGCCGTCGTCGACATCCTCGACGAGCGGCTCGGTGACGCCGGCGTCGCCACCTGGACCCGGCCCGACGGCGGGTACTTCGTCTCCGTCGACGTCGTGCCCGGCACCGCGGCGCGCGTCGTGCAGCTCGCCAAGGAGGCCGGCATCGCGCTCACGCCGGCCGGCGCCACGTTCCCGTACCACCAGGACCCGGACGACCGGAACCTGCGCCTCGCGCCGACCATGCCCCCGCTGGACGAGGTGCGGGTCGCGATGGACGGCGTCGCCACCTGCATCCTGCTCGCCGCGGCGGAGGCCGCCGCCGCGTCCTGAGCACGCCGGGACGGTGCGGGCGCTCGACGGGGCGTCGTCCCGCTCGACGAACAGAGCCGATCGAGCGCCCGCACCACCTCAGGCCTGCGGGATCACAGGATCTTCGCGCTTCCTCTCGGGGCGGGTCACGACGGCCCGCTGCGACCTGCACACGCCCGGCCTAGGCTGCTGGGGACGCCCGCGGCAGACGCCGGAGCCCGCGGCGCGCGGCCCTCGTGCCGGCGGGTGCGGCGGGCGTCGGACAGACGACCCCGACCTGGACCCGACGCTCCGTGACCTCTTCCTCCCCCCGCAACCCCGCCCCGGGCGACCCCGTCGACGACCCGCACGACGACGCGAAGGAAGCCCCCGCCAAGACCCGGCTCTCGCTCACCCAGGTGGTGGCGAGCGCCCTCGCCGCGGTCAGCGCCACGGTGCTGATGTCCTTCTTCGGCGTCGCCGGGACGATCATCGGCGCGGGCCTGGCGAGCGTCGTCACGGTCATCGGCAACTTCCTCTACACCCGCTCGATCGAGAAGACGCACGAGCAGCTCAAGCCGGTCGTCACCAAGGTCGTGGCCCGCACCGGCCCTGCCGCCCCGCGCTCGCGCACCGCCGCGATGCGCGTCACCGGCACCGCCACGACGGCGCGGGGCACCGTGGTCAGCACGTCGGACGCCGCCGACGCCCGGGCGGAGGGCACCCCGGGCGACGCGCCGACCGTCGAACGACGGTCCGTCACGGAGACGCTGGCCGACGGCACCGTCCCCGGCACGCAGCCCTTCGACGCCACCGCGCCGCTCGGGGAGACCCGCCCCCTCGGACCGGTCGGCGCCGTCGACGCCGGGCTCGCGTCCGCGGACGGCGAGAGCTCCGACGATGAGGGGCCCGACGGCGACCTCCCCGAGGGGGAGGAGCCCGAGCCTCGCAACGCCTGGCTGCGCTTCGTGGAGAAGCACGGCACGGGCAAGGTGCTCGCGATGTCGGCGGCCGCCCTGTTCGTCGTCGTCATGGGCGTGGTCCTGGTCGTCGAGCTCGTCATCGGCAAGCCGTTGTCCGACGCGGTGCGCGGCCAGGAGGGGTCGGGCACGAGCATCAGCCGTACCTCGAACGACTCCGACGACTCGACCACCGTGCCCACCCCGACCAGCCCCGCCGAGGACCCGGCGAACGTGCCCGGGGACGACTCCGGCACCGACCGGGACCCGGACGAGTCCACGACCGGCACCACCGACGGGAGCACGGACCAGCCGACCGACGGGTCCACCCCGGACGGCACGACCGGCACCGACCCCGGGACCGACTCCGGCACGGACACGCCTACCGACGGGTCCACCGGCGGCACCACCGGCGGCGGCACGGACGACGGCACCGGCACGGGCACCGACGGCTCGGACGGCGGCACCGGTGACGGCGCCGACGGCTCCGACGATACCGGCGGGGGCACCGACACCGGCACCGACACGGGTGCCGGGACCGGGACCGGGGGCACCGCCCCCGACGCCGAGCAGGGCTCCGGCTCGTCGTCCGGCTCCGCCCAGGACGGCGCCGCCACGCCGACGCCCACCCCGGCGTCCTGAGCCGACCTCCGAACGCCGAACAGGCGGTTGCTCCCGCTCTCACGCGCCGTGACGCGCGAGAACGGGAGCAACCGCCTGTTCGGCGCTGAGAGGGTCAGCCCCCGAGCACGGCCTTGAGGAACTCCTGGGTGCGCTCGTGCTTGGGGTGCGTGAACATCGTCTCGGGGTCGGCCTCCTCGATGATCTTGCCGTGGTCGAACATCAGCACGCGGTTCGAGACGTCGCGGGCGAACTGCATCTCGTGGGTCACGAGCAGCATCGTGATGTCCGTGGTGCGGGCGATCTCGCGGAGCACGCCGAGCACGTCGGCCACGATCTCCGGGTCGAGCGCCGAGGTCACCTCGTCGAGCAGCAGGATCTCCGGGTCCATGGCGAGCGCCCGCGCGATGGCGACACGCTGCTGCTGACCGCCCGAGAGCTGGTTGGTCTTGAAGTCCCGCTTGTCGGTCATGCCGACCTGCTCGAGCAGCTCCTCCGCCCGCTGGACCGCCTCGGCCTTGCTCTTGCCGAGCACGTGGATCGGCGCCTCGATGATGTTCTCCAGCACGGTCATGTTGGGGAACAGGTTGAACTGCTGGAAGACCATCCCCACCCGGTTGCGCACGACACGGCGCCGCTTCTCCGGGACCTCGACCCACTTGTCGCCCTTGTACTCGTGCGTGTAGGGGTCGCCGTCGATGAGGATGAGCCCGCCGTTCGCCTCCTCGAGGGTCATCAGCAGGCGCAGGATCGTCGTCTTGCCGGAGCCGGACGGGCCGATCAGCGTCACGCGGTCGCCCTGCGCGACCGAGAAGTTCAGGCCGTCGAGCACCACGTTGTCGCCGAAGCGCTTGGTGACGTCGCGGAACTCGATGGCGGGGGTGCCGTTCGAGGCGTTGGTCATGTTCGTGCTCCCAGTGGAGGTCGTCGGGTCAGGCAAGGCGCGTCTCCATCCGGCGTACCAGCAGCGACGTCGGGTAGCTCACCAGCAGGAAGAGCACACCGACCAGCGTGATGGGCTCGATGTACGAGTAGGTCAGGGCGCCGAACGCCTGCGCCGCCTGGTACATCTCGACCACGCCGATCGCGAAGAGGAACGGCGTCTCCTTGAACATGGAGATCGCGTAGTTCCCCAGGCCCGGCAGCGTGTTCTTGATCGCCTGGGGCAGGATGACGGCGCGCCAGGTCCGTCCCCGCGAGAGGTTGAGCGCGGTCGCGGCCTCCCACTGGCCGCGGGGCACCGCCTCGATGCCCGCGCGGTAGACCTCCGACATGTACGTCGCGTAGTGCACGCCCAGCACGGTGAACCCGACGACCAGCGTCGGGATGGTCGGGAGCATCAGCCAGACGAAGACGAGCTGCACGACGAGCGGCGTCATCCGGATGAAGTTGACGACGAGACGCAGCGGACCCGTGATCCACCGGGTCGGGGCTCGCATCGCCAGAGCGATGAGCAGGCCGAGGATCGCAGCGATGGCCATGCCGACGACGGTCGCCTCGACGGTCACGACCAGACCCTTGAGCAGGTCCGGGAGGACCTCCCAGGCCTTCTCCCAGTCCCAGATTCCTCTGTCGATCATCGGGCGGTCACCTCCGTCGCCGCGCTCGTCGTCGCTTCCGTGGCGGCCTTGGCCTCCCTGCGGGGACCGAGGCTCAGGACCTCACGCAACGTCGGACGCGTGCCGCGACCCAGTCGTCGCTTCGCACGCTCTTCGAGAACGTTCATCCCCCAGGTCAGCAGGTACGCGATGACGAAGTAGACGATGAGGCCTACGGAGTAGCTGAAGAAGATGTCGCTCGTTGCGCGACGCAACTGGGTGGTCCAGAAGTTCACGTCGTGCAGTGTGATGTAGTACGCGAGCGCCGATCCCTTGAGCAGCTGGATCAGCAGGTTCGTGAGCTGCGGGATCATCAGCGCCCACGCCTGCGGGAAGATCACGCGCCGCACCCGGTGGGCCCAGCCCATGTTGAGCGCGATCGTCGCCTCCCACTGCCCCTGCGGGACCGAGCCGATCGACCCGCGCACGACCTCGGCCGCGTACGCCCCGTAGTTCAGCCCGAGGGCGACGATCGCGACGGCGAGCGCCTCCATCTTGAACCCGAAGACCGGCAGGACGTAGAAGAACCAGAAGACCTGGACCACGAGCGACGTGCCGCGGAAGAACTCGATGACCACCCGGGACGGCGCGCGCACCCAGAGGGACTGTGTGCGCGCGCCGAACCCGAGGATCAGGGCCAGAACCATGGCGAGGACAGCGCCGCCCAGCGTCATCTGCAGGGTGACGACGACCGCGTCGCCCAGAGCGGGGAGCCTGTCGGTCAGGGTCTGAATGTCGTCTGACATGCGGTCAGGAATCCAGCCCCAGCTCGTCCGCGATCTTCGCCAGGTCGCCCTCGCAGAGCATCTCCGCGGTCAGGCCCGCCGGCGGGTACTCCGCCTCGGTGAAGCCGAACGGCTCCATGATCTCGAGCCACTTGTCCTTGTCCTCGAGGATGGGCTTGAGCTTCTCGTTGTAGGCGTCGAGCAGCTCGGTGTCGTCCGGTCGGAACACCTCCGCACCCGCACCGATCTGGGGCACTCCGTCGATGGTCGCGACGAACGCGTCCGTCGCCTCCACCGGCTTGTCGCTGCCCTCCGCGAGCGCACGGATCGAGATTCCGGTGAGCGCGAAGGCGTCTGCGCGACCGGAGGCGACCGCGTCGAGGCCGTCCTGCGAGCTGCCCACCGTGATCGTCTCGACGCCGGTGTCCTTGGCGTAGCCGTCCTCGATGGCACCGCTCGTCACGGCGAGCTTGACGCCCGAGTCCACCGCCGACTGCCAGTCCGTGAGGTTGTCCGGGTTGCCCTCCGGCACGAGGAACGCCGTCGTGTACATGATGGTGGGCAGCGCGAAGGCCGCCGCCTCGCAGCGGTCGGGCAGGATCGACATGCCGGCGCTGACGGTGTCGTAACGCCCGGCGTTGAGGCCCGGGATGAGCGAGTTCCACTCGGTCTCGGTGCCCTCGACGGTATCGACGCCGAGCTCCCCGAAGATCTCCTTGTCGAGCGCGATGGTCGCGCCGGTGAGCTCGTCGCCGTCCATGTAGCTGTACGGCTTCTCGCCGTTGAACGCGACGTTGACGGTACCGGCGTCCTGGATCTTCTGGAGCGTCGAGCCCTCGCCGTCCCCCGATCCGCCCTCGTCGACGCTCGAGCAGGCGGCCAGCGCGGTCATGGTGAGCACGGAACCGGCAGCGAGGAACGCCCGGCGGCGCTTCGTGGTCCTGGTGGACGACACGGTGTCTCCCTTCGTCGCCCGGCGGGAGTCCGCGCCGAGCCGTTGGTCTGGACGGTGCGACACCGTAGCCGTGATGCCGACGCTACGACAATCTATGTATCCGCATGTCGGATTGTCTACAATCAGCGAGGGCGCGCCGCCACGACGCGCTCCGTTCGGCGTCGTCGCAGGTCAGCGCGGCGTTGCCGGGACGAACGACCGCCTCGGACGGGCTCGGCACGCCCGAAAAAGCGGTCATGCCATGGTCACAAGAGGGTCACGATCTGGCGGGAGGCCGCGGCGCGGGATGATATGTCCCGGTCGGACGGCCCCCGACCGCCTGGAAGGAGAGCAGATGACCCCATCGTCGCCGGCCCCCGTCGGAAGCGCGCCGTTCCTGTCGCCGGTGACCCGCCCGTCGACGGTCGACCTCATCACCGTCGAGCTGCGCAACGCCGTCTACTCGGGCGCGCTGCCGGTCGGATCACCCATCCGCGAGGTCGAGATGTCGAGCCAGCTCGGCGTCAGCCGCGGGCCGTTCCGCGAGGCCGCGCAGCGCCTGGTGCAAGAAGGGCTCCTGCGCTCCACCCCCGGCCGCGGCCTCAGCGTGGTGCGCATCGGCGCCGACCGGGTGCGGGCGCTGTACGAAGCGCGCACGACCGTCGAGACGTCGGCCGCGCCCCTCGCCGTCGAGCGTGCCACCCCGGCCCAGGTCGCCGCCGTCCGCGCCGCGCACGACGCCCTCGTCGACGCCGAGCGCAGCGAGGACGCGCGCCGCGTGGGCGACGCCGACCTCAACGTGCACTGGTCGCTCGTCGCCGCCAGCGGCAACCCCTGGCTGCTGCGCTGGATGACCACGCTCATCGTGGAGGTCCGGATCGCGAGCTTCACGGTCAGCGAGGACTACGCGGTCCGCAAGGACGCCGCCGAGTCGCACGTCGAGCTGGTCGAGCGCTTCGAGGCCCGCGACGCCGACGGCCTCGTCGCCGCGATCCGCACCAACCTCGACGACGCCGTCGCCCGACTGCTCGAGCCGGAGACCATCGCGGTCGAGACGTTCGACGAGCCCCGCCCGTCCCCCGCCCCGCGCCTCGACCCGATCACCCCGACGTTCCCCGAGCCGTAGCCGCTCACGCCCCGGGCCGGGCGGCGAGCTGCGCGCGGCGCCCGGCCTCGTACTCCTCGGCCCGCCACGAGGTGACCCCGGCGACGACGATCCCCGCCGGGCGGCCGTCGTCGCCGGGCAGCACCTCGACCGGCTCCCCGGGCGCCCCGAACCCCGGCTCGACCGGCAGCCGCAGGGCGTCGCCGTCGACGACGAGCCGCTCCGCGCCGGCCAACGGGTCTTCCCGACGCGGATCGACCAGCCACAGGTCCCGGCCCAGCCGGACGAGGTCCGTCAACCCCCACAGGTTGGCGAACCGACCGGTGCTGCGGCCCAGGGCCGCGGCCTCGTCGGCCGTGGGCTCGCCGGCGTCGAGGGCGGTCGCGACCAGCGCGAACAGACCGGTCGCGATCGTGTCGGCGGGGCCGTCGACCGCGTTCGTCAGCACGGACACGACGACGCCCCCGGCCGGGTCGGCCCAGGTGCGGCTGAGCTGGCCCGGGAACGCGCCGCCGTGCCCGACGACGCGGCGCCCCTCGATCTCGCGCGTCTCGAAGCCCAGGCCGTAGCGCCGCGGCCGGGCGTGCGGGCGGTCGATCGCCGACTCGTCCCGCTGCAGCAGGCGCCGCGTCTCCGGCCGCAGCAGGTCCGAGCCGTCGGCGTGCGCCGCGAACCACCGCGTGAGGTCGGACGCCGTCGAGGAGAACCCCGTCGCCGCGGCCAGCGCTCCCGTGCGCACGGGAGCGACCGGCAGCCGACCGTCGTCGGCGACGCCCAGGGCGGAGTGCCCGACGACGGCGGGCACGCCGTCCCCCACCTCGGGGGACGTGTGGTCCAGCCCGAGCGGGCCGAGGAGATCGTCCCGCACGTGCCGGCCGAACGGCGTCCCCGCCACCGCCTCGACCACCAGCCCCAGCAGCCCGTAGGCGAGGTTCGAGTACTTGAACGTCTCGCCGCGGCCGAGCACCGGACCGTCGGCGCGCACCGCCGCCACCAGGGCGTCCCGCCCCGGGAACGGCGCGCCGAGCTGCCAGAAGTCGGCGTCGGTGCCGTCGCGCCGCACACCGCCGGTGTGGCCGAGCGCCTCGCGCAGGGTCACCCGCCCGACGGCGGCCCCGGCGAGCTCGGACAGGTGCGCGTCGAACGGGTCGTCCAGGCGCAGTGCACCCCGCTCCGCGAGCCGGGCCACCGCCGTCGCCGTGAACGTCTTGGAGTGCGACGCCACCCGGAACACGTGGTCCGTGCGCAGCGGCTCCCCGGTGGTGACGTCCGCGACGCCCCACGCGCCCTCGAGGAGGGTGTCGTCCCCGAGGCGGACCGCGTACTGCACGCCGGGCACGCGCGCGAAGCCGGCCTGCGTGCCGACCCAGGCGGCGAGGTGGTCGGGGTCGAACGGCTGCGGGGTCGCGGGCTCCGGCGTCATGGGCGACACCCTGCCACGACGGTCGCGCCGTGCGCCCGCCGATGAGTTCCGCGTCGGTGGGCCGTCCTAGCCTGGTACGTGACGCACGTCACCGACATCCCGGGAGCTCCCATGTCCGCGTCAGACCCCGGCCCGCCGCGCGACGACCTCGCCGTCGACGCCCGAGGGCTCGTCAAGCACTTCACCACCCGCAAGCAGGTCACCAAGGCCGTCGACGGCGTCGACCTGCGGATCCCGACCGGCAGCGTCTTCGGGCTGCTCGGCCCGAACGGCGCCGGCAAGACCACGGTCGTGCGCATGCTCGCCACGCTGCTGCGCCCCGACGCCGGCACCGCCCGCGTGCTCGGGCACGACGTCGTGGCCGACGCCGACGCCGTCCGCTCCGCCGTCGGGCTCACCGGCCAGTACGCGTCCGTCGACGAGGACCTGACCGGCACCGAGAACCTGCTCATGCTGGCCCGCCTGTACGGGTTCACCGGGACGGCGGCACGGCGGCGCGTCGAGGGGCTGCTCGACGCCTTCAGCCTGTCGGACGCCGGCCCCCGGCAGGTCAAGACCTACTCCGGCGGCATGCGGCGCCGCATCGACCTGGCCGCGTCGCTGGTGCTGGCCCCGCGCGTGCTGTTCCTCGACGAGCCCACCACCGGGCTCGACCCCCGCAGCCGCAACCAGGTGTGGGACATCGTCCGCGTGCTCGTCGCGGACGGCGCCACCGTGCTGCTCACCACCCAGTACCTCGAGGAGGCCGACCAGCTCGCCGACCGCATCGCCGTCATCGACCACGGCACCGTCATCGCGGAGGGCACCTCCACCGAGCTCAAGCGCTCCGTGGGCCAGGGGGCGGTGTCGTTGCGGCTGGCCGACGCCGGCCAGCGGTCGGCCGCGGCGAGCGTCGTCGAGAAGGTGCTGGGCACCGAGCCCACGCTGCCCACGGACCCGTACGCCCTGTCGGCCCGCGTGCCCGACGACGGTGCGGACTCGGTGGCGCAGCTGCTGCCCGCGCTCGGGGAGGCGGGCATCGCCGTGCCGGAGTTCACGCTCGGTCAGCCGAGCCTCGACGAGGTGTTCCTGACCCTGACCGGCAAGCCGCTGCCGGCCGACGACGCCGCCGAGCCCGCCGACGCCCAGGAGGTGTCCCGATGACCACGTCCGCGGAACCTGCCGAGATCGCGACCACGACGTTGCGCCAGGCCGTGGCGCTCACCGAGCCACCCGCACGGCCGTCCGCGCTCTCGATGACCCTGACCTTCGGGTGGCGCGCGCTGTTGAAGATCAAGCACGTGCCCGAGCAGCTGTTCGACGTGCTGGTCTCCCCCGTGATCTTCACGCTGATGTTCACGTACCTGTTCGGCGGCGCGCTCGCCGGGTCCACGTCGGCCTACATCCAGTTCCTGCTGCCCGGCATCCTGGTGCAGACCATCGTCATCGTCACCGTGTACACGGGCTACACGCTCAACACCGACATCACCAAGGGGGTCTTCGACCGGTTCCGCTCGCTCCCGATCTGGCGGCCCGCGCCCATCGTCGGCGCCCTGCTCGGCGACACCGTGCGCTACTCGATCGCGTCGGTCATGACGATCGGGCTCGGCCTGATCCTCGGGTTCCGCCCCGACGGCGGGGTGGTCGGCGTCGTGCTCGGCGTGCTGCTGCTGCTCGTCTTCGCCTTCTCGCTGAGCTGGATCTTCACCATCCTGGGGCTGCTGCTGCGCACGCCGAACGCCGTCATGGGCGTGTCGATGATGGTGCTGATGCCGCTGACGTTCGCGTCGAACATCTTCGTGAACCCGTCGACGATGCCCGCCGCCCTGCAGCGGTTCGTCGAGATCAACCCCGTGACCCACCTCGTCACCGCCGTGCGGGGGCTGATGGCCGGCACCCCCGACGGCGGGGAGATCGTCTGGGTGCTCGTCGCCTCCGTCGTCCTCACCGCCGTCTTCGGCCCGATCACCATGCACCTGTACCGCACCCGCCACTGACGCCCGCCGTGGGGAGGGTTTTTTGGCGTTTTCCCAGTCTTGAGCGGGGCAAAAAAACCCCCCCCCACCCCCCCCACGCGAGGAGGGG
>NZ_JBHVSQ010000002.1:415720-462998 GCF_042885055.1 Isoptericola sp. NPDC058082
GGTTTTTGGCCCTTTTCAGAGATGGGAAGCGGGCCAGAACCATGCTCACGACACTCAGGCGGCGGAGGCGGAGTCGGCGCCGTCCTCGCTGAGCTCCTCGTCGCACTTTCGCGTCACGACCAGCACCGGGCAGGCGGAGTGGTGCAGCACCGCCTGGCTGGTGGACCCGAGCAGCAGGCCGCGGAACCCGCCGCGGCCGCGAGAGCCGACCACGACGAGGTCCGCCCCGGTGGAGAACTCGGTGAGGAGCTCGGCACCCGTCCCGTCGAGCACGTGCCGCTTGATCGTCATGCCCGGGTTCGCCGCCTGGGCACGGTCCACGGTGACGTCGAGGCCGGCCTTGACGTCGGCCAGGACCGTCTCGTGGTCGATCTGCGACGGCAGCCACGCCAGGATCCCCGCCCCGCCGCCGAGCGGCACCCCGGCGACCGCGACGAGCTCCGCGTCCCACGCCTTCGCCTGCGAGACGGCGTGCTTCAGCGCGACCTCGGCCGACGGCGACCCGTCGACGCCCACCACGATGCGGCGTACCTCGTGCACCACGTCGCCGTCGCGGCGATCCGCGGCGTCGGTGCTGCCGCCCCCGTCGCCGCGGTACGGCACCACCACCGTGGGGCAGTGCGCGTGCGCCGGCAGGGCCGAGGAGACGGTGCCGAGCAGCCGCTCGGTGAACCCGCCCTTGCCCCGCGTGCCCACGACGGCGAGCGCGTGCTCCCGCGACATCTCGACGAGCACGCCTGCCGCGTCCCCCGTCGCGACGGTGCCGGTCACGGGGACCCCGCTGGCGGCGACCCGTTCCTCCGCCTCGGCGAGGACCGCCTTGGCGCCCTCCTGGATCGCGGTGTCGTCCAGGGCGGCGTACCCGCCGTCGAGCGAAGCGGCCGTGAACGACGGCAACGAGTAGGAACAGACGACGTGCAGCCCCCACCCCACACGCCGCGCGTACGCGGCAGCCCAGTCGAGGGCGTGCAGGCTGGCTGCAGACCCGTCGACACCTACCAGGACGACCTCAGGCCGTGTCATCTCGCGCCTCCTGTCCGCTGGCGAGGAACTCGCCCTCGTCGTCGAGGGCGCCTGGTTCAAGCGTAGCGAAAGGATCGCGCAAGTCACAGCAAAGCGACGCCAGACACGTCGACCCCCGTGCCGGTGGGCACGGGGGTCGACGGCGTCCAGGTGCGGCCAGTCGGCCGGGCGGCGTCAGAACACGCGCAGCGCGACGGCCTCCGACTCGGACTGCCACATCTTGTGGTAGCCGGTCTCCCAGTTGATCGGGCGGGAGGCCTCGACGACCATCCCGTCGCCCGCGTAGATGCCGATGTGGCCGGGGCTCCAGATGAGGTCACCCGGCTGCAGCTCGGAGAACGGGATCTGCTTGCCCGCGTAGCGCTGGTCCGACGAGGTACGGGGCAGGTCGATGCCGAGCTGGCCGTAGACGTAGGACGTGAGGCCCGAGCAGTCGAAGCCGGACGGGCTGGCGCCGCCGACGACGTAGGGCGTGCCGATGTAGCGCATCGCGATCGACACGGCCTGCTGGCCGAGCGACGAGTTGGACGAGGTCTCGGCAGCCGCCGGCGCCTCCTCGCGCTCCGCGGAGCGCGAGGCGGTCTCGGTGGAGCGCTCGGTGCTCTGCTCCTCGACGACGGGCTCCGGCTCCGGCTCGGGCTCAGGCGCCGGGGTGATCTCGGCCTTGGCCGCGATCTTCTTGTTGATGGTCTCCATGTCGACCTTGGCCTTGGACTCGACCGTGACGACCGGAGCCGCCTCGAGCGCCTCGCGGGCCTGGTCGCTCAGGGCGCCCAGATCGACGGTGCTGAGCTTCTTCGCCGAGTCGGTGTCGACCGGGGCCGCCTGGGCGGCGCTCGCGCTGGCGAAGGTCGAGACGAGCAGTCCGCCGGCGGCTGCGGCGACGACGGCCCGACGGCCGGTCACCGAGGAGCCGACGCTCTGGACCAGCCCGCCGAGCGGACGGCGCGCGGCACGGTGCCGGGCGCGCGTGGTACGTGCGTTCACGTGTTCCCTCTCCTGTCGCCTACGAGGTCAGCTGTCGGGTTCGGGTGGGAGAAACACCCGGCCTCACGGACCAGGTCCGTGCGACTTCACCCCAAGGACGCCGTGGAACAGCGCCCGAAATTGGGTCCCCCGCCCCTGCGTGCGGTCAAGGTCCCCGACCGGCTGCAGGGCTCGGCGTTCCGGTCGAGACCCGGCGGATCACCCGCCGAGTGGTTGACACCGTAGCGGACGCGCGAGGCGATGTCACGTTTCGGTCACAGCGTCTGTGGACGACGCTCCTGGACGCGCGTCCGCCCAGGTCGAACCGGTTACCCGCGCACGACGAAGCCCCGCCGCGCAAGGGCGCGGCGGGGCTCCGTGTGACGTGTCGGACAGACTCAGCCGACGCGGATGAACGTGGGGTTCGACTGCCAGATGGCGCGGTACTTCACGACGTCGCCCGGCTTCGGGGCGTCGATCTGCATGCCGTCACCGGCGTAGATCGCGACGTGACCCGGGGTCCAGACCAGGTCGCCCGGCTTCGCCTCGGAGGCGGAGACGACGGTGCCGGCGTTGCGCTGCGCGGACGAGGTGCGCGGGAGGTTGATGCCGACCTGCGCGTAGACGTACTGCGTCAGGCCGGAGCAGTCGAAGCCGGACGGGCTGGAGCCGCCGGAGACGTACGGGACGCCCACGTAGCGCATCGCGATGGAGACGATGGCCGAGCCGTTGGCGGACGCCGGGACGGCGGTCTCGACCTCGGCGCGCTCCTCGGAGCGGGAGACGGTGCTGGTGGAGCGGTCCGCGTCGACCGACGACTCCTCGACGACGGGCTCCGGCTCCGGCTCGGGCTCCGGGGCCGGGGTGATCTCGGCGCCGGCCGCGATCTTCGCGGTGACCTTCTCGACGTCGACCTTGGCCTTGGCGTCGACGGTGACGACCGGGGCCGCCTCGAGGGCCTCGCGGGCCTGGTCGGTCAGGGCACCGAGGTCGACGGTGCTGAGCTTCTTGGCGGCGTCGGTGTCGACCGGGGCGGCCTGCGCGGCGCCGGCGCTGGCGAAGGTCGAGACCAGGAGGCCACCGGCGGCGGCGGCCACGGCCACACGGCGGCCGGCGACGCCGGACGGGGCGAGGGCGATCGGACGACGGGCGGCGCGGTGCCGGCCGTGGTTCGTGCGTGCGCTCACGTGTCTACCTCTCCTGTCGCCTGCGAGGTCAGCTGTCGGGTTCGGGTGGGAGAAACACCCGGCCGTCCGTGCCCGTGACCGGGCCCGTCCGGCTTCACCCCAAGGACGCCGTCACCGACGCCCGAAGTGGGTCCCCCGCTCCTGCCGTGCGGATGTCCGTGGAGCTCGGCCGGTGGCAGGGTTCGGCGGTCCGGTCGAGCGCTCGCAGGATGAACTCCGACGAGCGCCCCGACCGTACCGGACAACCCCGGGCGATGTCACGCTGCGGTCACGATGTGGCGTGCCGCCCCGGCTCAGGAGCCGGACCGCAGGTCAGCGGCTCGCGACGAACAGGTGCTTCGCCAGCTCCTCGGGCAGGTCGAGCACGATGCCGGACCCCTCGACCTCGACCGCGACGTCGTCGCCGGCGGTGCGCGCGACGATCTGCGCGCCCGGCACGAGACCGGACTCGGCGAGACGCGCCAGCAGCTCGATGTCCACCTGGAGCGGCTCGGCGATCCGCTGGAGCACCAGCTCGACGCCGTCGCCGTCCGCCAGGCCCTTCGCCCTGCGCGCCTCGAGCACGCCGGGCAGGGACTGCACGCCCTCGAGGAACGGGACGTCCTTGTACTGCTCCCCCAGCTCGGACAGACCCGGGATCGGGTTGCCGTACGGGTCGGCATGGGGGTGGTCGAGCAGGGTGACGAGCCGCTTCTCGACGAGGTCGCTCATCACGTGCTCCCAGCGGCACGCCTCGGTGTGCACGTGCTCCCAGTCGAGCTTGATGACGTCCGTGAGGAGCCGCTCGGCGAGCCGGTGCTTGCGCATCACGCGGGTCGCCTTGGTCTGCCCCGCCTCGGTGAGCTCCAGGTGGCGGTCCCCCGTCACGACGACGAGACCGTCGCGCTCCATGCGCGCCACCGTCTGCGACACCGTCGGCCCGGAGTGCCCCAGTCGCTCGGCGATGCGGGCGCGGAGCGGCGGGATGCCCTCCTCACCGAGCTCGTAGATCGTCTTGAGGTACATCTCGGTGGTGTCGATCAGGTCGGTCACGTCCACTCCCGTCATTCGGCGCGGCCTAGTCTATTCGCACGCGTGGGCGCAGGCCGGGTCGCGCGGCGCCGTCGTGCGCACTCCTGACGAGACATCCTGCCCTGCCCCACCGACGACCCGCTCCCACTCGCCCGGAACCGGAGACACCATGCCCGCTGCGTCGAGCCACCCGAGCCCTTCGAGCCACCCGAGCGTCGTCATCCCGGCGTCGCTCCTTCCGGCCGACGGCCGCTTCGGCTCCGGCCCGTCCAAGGTGCGCCCCGCCCAGGTCGCCGCGCTGGCGGCCTCGGGCGACCCGGCGGCCCCGGTGCTGGGGACGTCGCACCGGCAGCCGGCCGTGAAGGACCTCGTGCGGCGCGTCCGCACGGGCCTCGGCGAGCTGTTCGCCCTGCCCGACGGATACGAGGTGGCCCTCGGCAACGGTGGCGCGTCGGCGTTCTGGGAGGTCGCCGCGGCGTGCCTCGTCGAGCGCCGTGCACAGCACGCGGTGTTCGGGGAGTTCGGCGGGAAGTTCGCCGCGGCGACGACGCGCGCACCCTTCCTCGCCGACCCGGACGTGGTGTCGGCCGAGCCGGGCACCGTAGCGCACCTCACGCCGGTCGACGGCGTGGACGTGTACGCGACGCCGCACAACGAGACCTCGACCGGCGCGATGGCGCCGGTGCGGCAGGTGCCCGGCGCCCGCGCCGACGGGGCCCTGCTCCTCGTGGACGCGACGTCGGGCGCGGGCGCGCTGCCGGTGGACGTCGCCGACACCGACGTCTACTACTTCGGCCCGCAGAAGGTCTTCGCGGCCGACGGCGGCCTGTGGCTCGCGGTCTGCTCGCCGGCCGCGGTCGAGCGCGCCGAGCGCGTGGAGGCGTCCGCCGGGACCGCTACCGGGCGGTGGGTGCCGGAGTTCCTGTCCCTGACGACCGCGCTCGCCAACTCGCGCCTCGACCAGACGCTGAACACGCCCGCGGTCGCGACGCTGGTGCTGCTCGCCGAGCAGGTCGAGTGGCTCCTGGGGTCGGGCGGCCTCGCGTGGTCGAGCGCCCGTACCGCGGAGTCCGCGGGCGTGCTCTACGACTGGGCCGACGCGCGCGACTGGGCGACGCCGTTCGTCGCCGACCCGGCCGAGCGGTCCACGGTCGTCGCGACGATCGACCTGGACGACGCGATCGACGCCGCCGCCGTCGTCCGCGTCCTGCGCGAGAACGGCGTCATCGACGTGTTCCCGTACCGCAAGCTCGGCCGCAACCAGCTGCGCGTGGGGGTGTTCCCCGCCGTCGAGCCCGACGACGTCCGGGCCCTCACCGCCTGCGTCGACCACGTGGTGGCACACCTCGGCTGACGCCCTCGCCGGCGGGGCCTCCCGAGCACGCCTCACATCGTCCCAGTTCAGCGAGCATTTTTCACCCGTTAGGTCACGGGCTGATAACGTGCCGCCTCGTCACAGACGGGCGATGTTGCCGGGAGGCCCCGCATGCCGGAGATGCACCATTTCACCTACGGGCTGATCACCCCGCTGCTCGCGTACGCCGCGTCGTGCCTCGGGGCGGCCACCGGCCTGTCCGCGACGGCGCGAGCCCGCGCCGCGACGGACACGAAGACCCGCGCGGCCTGGCTGCTGGTGGCCTCCGTCGCCATCGGCGGCACGGGCGTCTGGGTCATGCACTTCATCGCCATGCTCGGCTTCACGGTCACCGACATGACGATCAACTACGACGTCCCGCAGACGGTCCTCAGCGCCCTCGTGGCCGTGGTCGTCGTCGCGCTGGGGCTGTTCCTGGTCGGCTTCGCGGGCGACCGCCCCCTGTGGCTGGTCTCCGGCGGCATCGTCGCCGGGCTCGGCGTCGCGGCGATGCACTACATGGGCATCGCGGCCATGCGGATGACGGGCCACATGGAGTTCTCCCTGCCCGTGGTGGGGCTCTCCGTGCTCATCGCGATCGTCGCGGCGACGGCGGCCCTCTGGCTCAGCGTGAACGTGCGCGGCCGCGCCGCGACGTTCGGTGCGGCCCTCATCATGGGCGTCGCCGTCAGCGGCATGCACTACACCGGCATGGCCGCCCTGACGATCACGGGGGCCTCGGGCGTGCCGACGACCGGCACGACCGCCATCGACCTGCTCGGCCCGCTCATCCTCGGGATCGCGGCGCTCACGGTCGCGCTCATCTTCGTCGTCCTGATGTGGCCGAACGAGGAGGAGATGCGGGACCAGCAGGAGTTCGAGGCCCGGATGCAGCGGCGCGCGAACGGGATCACCCCGCCGGCGCGGCGCGCCTCGCGCCGGGAGCCGGCCACGCACCGGCACTGAGCGCGCCGCCGCGGCGGCCCGACGCCGTCAGGCCGTCGTCGGCACCCGCTCGGCGTCGGCGCGGCTCAGCTCGCGCCGCACGCCGTCGCGCGTGGTGACGCCCTCGAGCACCTCGCGGTCGAGGTAGACGACCTCGAGGTGCGGGCGCGACAGCACCCGGTAGCGCACCCGCAGGTGCCAGCGCCGTACCGCCCAGGCGGTCGCGCCGGCGGCGACGAGGAACGTGGCGATCGAGCCCACGAGGATCGACCAGCGCGGGCCCCACGCCTCGCCGATCCAGCCGACGATGGGCGAGCCGATCGGCGTCGCGCCCTGGAAGACCATCACGTACAGGGCGATGACCCGGCCCCGCATCGCCGGGTCCGTGGACACCTGGAGCGCGCTGTTGGCCGCCGTCATCATCGTGAGCGACGACAGCCCCACCGGGATGCACGCGACGACGAACGCCGGGTAGGTCGGCATGAGGCCGAGCACCGCCGTCGAGAGCGCGAAGGCGAATGCCGAGCCGATGACCAGGCGCACCCGCGGGCGGTCCCGGCGCGCGGCGAGCAGGGCTCCCGCGAGGGAGCCGATCGCGAGGACCGAGCCGAGGATGCCGTACTCGCTGGCCCCGCGCCCGAACTCGACCCGCGCCATGAGCGCGGAGGTGAGCTGGAAGTTCAGCCCGAACGTCGAGACGACGAACATCACGACCATGATCACGACGATGTCGGACCGCCGGCGCACGTACTGCACGCCCTCGCGGATCTGACCCTTGGCGCGCGGCGCGGCCGGCTGGGGCCGCAGCTCGCGGACTCGCATGAGGGCCAGGGCCGCGATCGTCGCCCCGAAGGTCACGCCGTTGATCATGAAGACCCAGCCGGCGCCGACGGCGGCGATGAGCAGCCCGGCCACGCCGGGGCCGATGAGGCGCGCGGCGTTGAACGACGCGCTGTTCAGGCCGACGGCGTTCGGCAGCTTGTCGGCCGGCACCCTGTCGGCGACGAAGGTCTGGCGCGCGGGGTTGTCCAGCGCGGACACGACGCCGAGCAGGAGCGCGAAGACGTAGACGTGCCACAGCTCCGCCCGGCCGGACAGCACGAGGGCACCGAGAGCGAGCGCCAGCACGCCCATCCCGCCCTGGGTGGCCATGAGGAGACGACGGCGCGGCAGCCGGTCGGCGAGCACGCCCGCCCACGGGGAGAGCAGCAGGAACGGCACGAACTGGAGGGCCGTGGTGAGGCCGACGGCGATGCCCGAGTCGTCGCTGAGGTCGGTGAGGACGATCCAGTCCTGGGCGATGCGCTGCATCCACGTGCCGACGTTGGCGACGAGTGCTGCCGCGAACCAGATGCGGTAGTTCGTGTACTTCAGGGAGGAGAAGGTGGCGCTCATCGATCGAGCTCCCCGGCTGGTTCGTCGCTCGCGGGGGCCACGGATCTCCTTCTCCTCGGGGTGTCGTCGACCGTGGCAACAGACTATCGAATCGTTCTATTCCCCGCCTGGTGAGTGACCCGGCCCACCCGTCCGACGAAGTCCAGTACGGTGTGCGCCGTGTGCACCGCGGGTGTCGGGCCTTTCAGCACGCCGGGCTCGTGCCGGGCCCCGACGAGGGACACGATGGTGCTCACGACGACGTCGCGTCGGACGGCACGGACCACGTGCTGACGTGTTCGTGAGGACTGGACCGGCGGAGGGACACCAACGATGCGCGGAATCATCCTGGCGGGCGGCAGCGGCACCCGGCTGCACCCGATCACCCTCGGGGTGAGCAAGCAGCTGGTGCCGGTCTTCGACAAGCCGATGATCTACTACCCGCTGTCGACGCTGCTGCTCGCGGGCATCCGCGACGTGCTGGTGATCACCACGCCGCACGACGCCGCGCAGTTCCGGCGCCTCCTGGGCGACGGGTCGCAGTTCGGCATCTCGATCGCCTATGCCGTGCAGCAGGTGCCGAACGGGCTGGCGCAGGCGTTCGTGCTCGGCGAGGACTTCCTCGGGTCCGACGCTGCGGCGCTGGTGCTCGGCGACAACATCTTCTACGGCCAGGGCCTGGGCGACCAGCTGCAGAAGTTCACCTCGGTCGAGGGCGGCGCCGTGTTCGCCTACCGGGTCGCGGACCCGACGGCGTACGGCGTGGTCGAGTTCGACGCCGACGGGCGCGCCGTGTCGCTGGAGGAGAAGCCGGCGCGGCCGAAATCGAGCTACGCCGTGCCGGGCCTCTACTTCTACGACAACGACGTGGTCGAGATCGCCAAGGGCCTCCAGCCGTCGGCGCGCGGCGAGTACGAGATCACGGACGTCAACCGCACCTACCTCGACCGCGGGGACCTGCACGTGGAGGTCCTGCCCCGCGGCACGGCCTGGCTCGACACGGGCACGTTCGACTCGCTGCTGGAGGCGTCCGACTTCGTCCGCACGATCGAGCGCCGCCAGGGCCTCAAGGTGGGCGCGCCCGAGGAGGTCGCGTGGCGGCGCGGCTTCCTGTCCGACGACGAGCTGCGCGTCCGCGCCGAGGCCCTCGTGAAGTCCGGCTACGGCACCTACCTGCTCGGCCTGCTCGAGCAGTAGCCCGGCAGGCTCGGGCGAGCACCCGTCAGGCGAGCACCTCGGCCGCGGCGGCGTCCCAGCGCTCCGCCCAGTCGCCGATGGGCTCGACGCCGGCAGCCCGTAGGGCGTCGTGGCCGAGCACGGAGAACGCCGGCCGCGGCGCGGGGCGCACGAACGCGTCGGACGTCGTGGGCTCCAGCGGGGTGTCCAAGCTCGCGGACGCGAGGACGCGGCGGGCGAACCCGAACCACGACGTCCGCCCCGAGGCCGTGCCGTGGTACGTGCCCGCCGGGACCCCCGCCTCGACGAGGCGGGCGATCAGGTCGGTCAGGTCGCGCGTCCAGGTGGGCTGGCCGACCTGGTCGTCCACGACCGCGAGACGGTCCCTCTCGGCGCCGAGGCGCGCCATCGTCCTCGGGAAGCAGCCGCCGTGCGCCCCGTACAGCCAGGCGGTCCGCACGATCAGGTGGTCCGGCGCCTCCGCGCGCACGGCCCACTCCCCCGCAGCCTTGGTGCGCCCGTACGCGGACACGGGCGCGAGCGGCGCGTCCTCGTCGTAGGGCGCGGTGGCGGCGCCGTCGAACACGTAGTCCGTGGACACCTGCACCAGGCGGGCGCCCGCCGCGTGCGCGGCCCGCGCGAGATTCGCGGCTCCGGTCGCATTGACGCGGAACGCCTCGGCCTCGTGGGCCTCGGCGTCGTCGACCGCCGTCCACGCGGCGGCGTTGACCACGACGTCGAACCCGCGGGCCGCGGCCAGGACGGCGTCGGCGTCCGTGACGTCGAGGTCCGCCCGACGTAGCCCGACGACGTCCGCCCCGGCGTCCCCGAGACGGGCCAGCAGGTCGGTCCCCAGCATTCCCGTGGCGCCGACGACCAGCCAGCGTCGCGACGCGGAGGTGGCGGGCGGTGCCGTCGTGGTCTCGGTCACCGTAGGATCCTACGGGCCCGACCCGTCGTCGAAACCTGGCCGACCCCGCGAAGGAGCGCCCCGTGCAGATCCGCGAGCTGGCCGTCCCCGGCGCCTACGAGATCACCCCGCAGCAGCACGGCGACCCGCGCGGTGTCTTCCTCGAGTGGTTCCGGTCCGGACCGTTCGCCGAGGCCGTCGGCCACCGGCTCGACCTGCAGCAGGCCAACGCCTCGGTGTCCGCCGCCGGCGTGCTGCGCGGCATCCACTTCGCCGACGTGCCGCCCGGCCAGGCCAAGTACGTCACCTGCGCGAAGGGTGCCGTCCTCGACGTCGTCGTCGACCTCCGCGTCGGCTCGCCCACCTTCGGGCGGTGGGACTCCGTCCTGCTCGACGACGTCGACCGGCGCGCCATCTACCTCGGCGAGGGCCTGGGCCACGCGTTCATGTCCCTGGAGGACGGCTCGACCGTGCTCTACCTGTGCTCCGCGGGCTACAACCCCGGCCACGAGCACGGCATCCACCCCCTGGACCCGGAGGTCGGCATCGAGTGGCCCACGACGGCCCGCGACGGCTCGCCGCTGGTCGCGCAGTTGTCCGACAAGGACACCGCCGCCCCCGGCCTGGCCGAGGCGAAGGCCCAGGGCCTGCTGCCCACCCACGACGCCGTGCAGGACTTCGTCGCGTCGTTGCGCGGCTGACGCCGCGCGGCTCCTCCCGGTCCTACTGGCCGGTGCTGGCGTACCTGGCCTCGACGGCGGCCTTGGCGGGGCGCCACCAGTCCTCGTGCGCGCGGTACCAGTCGACGGTCGCGGCGAGTCCGGTGCGGAAGTCGGTGAACTGCGGGGTCCAACCGAGCTCGGTGCGCAGCCTCGTGGCGTCGATCGCGTAGCGCAGGTCGTGCCCCGGGCGGTCGGCGACGTGGTCGAAGTCGTCCGCGTCGCGCCCGAACAGCTCGTTCAGGGTGCGCACCACCTCGAGGTTGTTCGTCTCGCCGTCGGCGCCGATGAGGTACGTCTCGCCGACCCGGCCGCGGTCGATGATCGCCCACACGGCGGTGTTGTGGTCGTGGACGTGGATCCAGTCGCGCACGTTCAGCCCCGCCCCGTACAGGCGCGGGCGGACCCCGTCGATGAGGTTGGTGACCTGCCGCGGGATGAACTTCTCCACGTGCTGGTACGGGCCGTAGTTGTTCGAGCAGTTCGAGATCGTGGCCTCGATGCCGAACGAGCGCACCCAGGCGCGCACCAGCAGGTCCGAGCCGGCCTTCGTCGACGAGTACGGGCTCGACGGGTTGTACGGCGTGGTCGGGGTGAACTTCTCGTCGCCCTCCAGCGGCAGGTCGCCGTAGACCTCGTCCGTGGAGATGTGGTGGTACCGCACCCCGTGGCGGCGCACCGCCTCGAGCAGCGTGAACGTGCCCACCACGTTGGTCTGCACGAACGGCGACGGGTCCGCCAGCGAGTTGTCGTTGTGCGACTCCGCGGCGAAGTGCACGACGACGTCCGCGTCGCCGACGAGGCCGTCCACCGCCTCCGCGTCGGTGACGGACCCCTGGACGAAGTTCACCCGGTCCGCGACCGGGGCCAACGACGACAGGTCGCCGGCGTACGTCAACGCATCCAGCACCGTCACCACGGCGTCCGGGCGCTCCGCGACCGTCTGCTGGACGAAGTTCGCCCCGATGAAACCGGCGCCACCGGTGACCAGAACCCGCATGAGGACCTGAACCCATCTGTGGAGGGGACGACCGGCTCAGCGCCGGCCGAGAGCACGATACTGCCAGCCGCCCCCGGTCCACGCGGCGCGGTCCAGGGCGTTGCGGCCGTCGAGGATCGTGCGCTGCGCGACCAGCGTGCCCACGTGCTCCGGGTCGAGGTCGCGGTACTGCTTCCACTCCGTGAGGAGGAGGACGGCGTCCGCGCCGGCGAGCGCGGCCTCCAGGTCCCGCTCGTAGTGCAGGTGCGGCTGCTTCGCGCGGGCGTTGTCGATGGCCTGCGGGTCGTGCACCGTCACGACGGCGCCCAGCTCCGCCAGGCGGGCCGCGACGTCGAGGGCCGGCGAGTCGCGGACGTCGTCGCTGTCGGGCTTGAACGCGGCGCCGAGCACCGTGACCTCGGCGCCCTCCACCATCCCGCCGAGCACCTCGGACGCGAGGTCCACCATGCGGGTACGACGGCGCGTGTTGATGGCGTCCACCTCGCCGAGGAAGGCGACGGCGTCGCCCGCCCCGAGCTCGTCGGCGCGGGCGCGGAAGGCGCGGATGTCCTTGGGGAGGCAGCCTCCCCCGAAGCCCAGGCCGGCGTTGAGGAAGCGGCGCCCGATGCGCGCGTCGTGGCCGATCGCGTCCGCGAGGCGGGCGACGTCGCCCCCCGCCACCTCGCACAGCTCGGCCATGGCGTTGATGAAGGAGATCTTGGTGGCGAGGAACGAGTTGGCGGCCACCTTCACCAGCTCGGCCGTCGAGTAGTCCGTGACGATCCGCGGCACGCCCTCGGCGAGCGGCCGGGCGTAGACGGCGTCGAGCGTTGCCGTGGCGCGCTCCCCCGCCGCGCCGTCGGGCACGCCGTAGACGAGGCGGTCGGGGTGCAGCGTGTCCTGCACGGCGAAGCCCTCGCGCAGGAACTCCGGGTTCCAGGCGAGCACCGCCCCGGGCCGCGCCGCCGCGACGACGCCCGCGAGTCGGCGCGCCGTGCCCACCGGGACGGTGGACTTGCCGACGACGATTTCACCCGCCGCGAGGTACTCGACCAGCTCGTCCACCGCGGCGTCCACGAAGGCGAGGTCGGCCGCGGGGCCGTCCTTCCGCTGGGGCGTCCCGACGCACACGAAGTGCACCTGTGACCCGGCGACCGCAGCCATGTCGGTCGAGACGGTCAGCCGGCCCGTGCCCATGACCTGCGACAACAGCTCGTCCAGCCCTGGCTCGAAGAACGGCGCCTTGCCCGCGGCCAGCGCGTCCACCCGCTCGGCGTCGACGTCGACGCCCACGACGTCGTGGCCCAGCTGCGCCAGGCTCGCGGCGTGCACCGCACCGAGATACCCCAGACCGATCACCGAGACCTGCACGTTCGCTGCCCTTCATCGAGGCATCCGTGGGACGACGAGGCGCCCCAGGACGCCCCGCGCTCACTCTAGGTCGCGCGCGGACGTCGGACGAGGCCGGAACTCCCGGACAGCACGACGGCCCCGGCCGGTCGCGAGGACCGTCCGGGGCCGTCGGGGCGCGACGTCAGAGACCCAGTGCCGCCTGGATGGGCTCGAGCGTGAAGTAGACGAGGAACATGGCCGCGGCCACCCACATGAGCGCGTGGATCTGGCGCACCTTGCCGAGCGCGAGCTTGATGATCACGAAGGCGATGAAGCCGGCGCCGATGCCGTCGGCGATGGAGTACGTGAACGGCATGATGATGATCGTGAGGAACGCCGGGATGGCGATCTCCACGTTGCGCCACGAGATGCCCGCGACCTGCGCCATCATCAGGTAGCCCACGAAGACGAGGGCGGGCGCGGCGGCCTCGTAGGGCACCAGCGCGACGACGGGCGACAGGAACGTCGCGAGCAGGAACAGGACGCCGGTGACGACGGCGGCGAAGCCGGTACGCGCGCCGGCACCGACGCCCGTCGTCGACTCCACGTACGCGGTGTTGGACGACGTGCTGCCGACGCCGCCCAGGACCGCGGCGAGCGAGTCGGCCACGAGGATGGCGCGCGTGCGAGGCGGGTTGCCGTCCTTGTCGAGGAGCTTCCCCTCGGAGCCGACGGCGACCATCGTGCCCATCGTGTCGAAGAAGTCCGCGATGAGCAGCGAGAAGACGATGAGGACCACGGACACCGCCGCGATGTTCTGGAACGAGCCGAGCAGGGAGAACTGGCCGATCAGGCCGAGGTCCGGCGTCGTGACCACGCCCGAGAAGGTGGGCGCGTTGAGGTTGAAGCCGTCAGGGTTCTCCGCGCTCTTGGCGCCGATGTGCAGCGTGTTCTCCAGCACGACGGCGAGCGCCGTCGCCGTGATGATCGCGACGAGCATGGCGCCGCGCACCTTGCGCACGAACAGGACGATGGTGAGGACGAGGCCGACGACGAACACGAGCATCGGCCACGTGCCGAGGTTGCCGAGCGCGACGACGGTGCCCTCGCCGGGCACGACGAAGCCGGCGTTGACGAGGCCGACCAGCGCGATGAACATGCCGATGCCGACGCTGATCGCCGTCTTGAGCTCCACGGGCACCGCGTTGAACACGGCCTCCCGGAACCCGGTGAGCACGAGGATCAGGATGATGACGCCCTCGATCACCACGAGCCCCATGGCGTCGGCCCAGGTGACGTTCGGCAGGCCGGCGATGGAGTACGCGACGACGGCGTTGAGGCCGAGGCCTGCGGCCAGGCCGAGGGGGTAGTTCGCGAAGACGCCCATGAGGAGCGTCGCGACGCCGGCGATCAGCGCGGTCGCGGCGGCGACCATGCCGAGCGTCTCCGGCGTGGCCTCGGTGCCGCCGCCGAGCACCTGGCCCGTGCCGTCGGGCACGGTGCCGATGATCAGCGGGTTGAGCACGATGATGTAGCTCATCGCGAAGAAGGTCACCAGACCGCCGCGGATCTCCGCGCCGATGGTGGAGCCTCGTTCGGTGATCTTGAAGAAGCGGTCGATCGCGCTCAGCTCGCCCTGCGGCGGCGCGGTGGTCTGGTTCGCCATGGGCAGAATCATGGCAGATCGTGTGAAGGCCACCCGGCGTCGTTGCCGCATCGTGACGCCGAATTCACGCCCGTGTTGCACGTCGCCCCAGGTCGCGGAGCCGGTCGCCCCGTTGCCCGGGATGAACGTCACTCGGCGAGGAAGACCTGGACGCACACCATACGGGGCTCTGCGCGCTCCTCGCCGTCCTGGGCGCACGCGACGGCCGCACGGGCAAAGCGAGGGTTACGGATGTTCTCCGCGTGGCCGGCCGACGCCAGCCATGCCTCGACGACCTCCGCCGGCGGCTCGCTCGTGCGCGACAGGTTCTCCGCCGCGAGCTCCACGGCGCACTCCTCCAGAGCGTCGTCCAGCGGCCGGTGCTCCAGCTCCGCCGCGCCGACCAGCTCGTCCGCACGACTCGCCGCAACCGACGCGGCGCACTCGTCGTGGGTCAGCGGGTCGAGGCCCTCCGCCTGGCGTTCGGCGGAGACCAGGTCTTCCAGCCCGGCGGAGTAGCCGGCCACCGACGCGACATCCCGTGCGGTCCGCGTATTCGCGGGCGCGTCCGTCTGCTGAGGTGCCGGGCCGCCCCATCCGCAGCCCCCGACGAGCCCCGCCAGACCGACGATCAGCACAGTGGCGCGCGGGCCCGGCCTGACCTCTCCGAAGCTCGAGCGGCTCGGGGTACGCGAGACAGATGGCGGGTTGGGCACTAGCGAACCTCCGTCCGGTGCCGCGACCGATGCCTGCCGACGGTACCCAGCGTACGGAGCACGCGCGCGGACAGCTCGTGCCCGTCGCGGGTCGCCGAGAGGTCGGCATCGAGGCCCAGGGATACGCTCGCTGCAGCGGAACGCCAGTCGTCCGCGCAAGCCGTCACCCGGCAGCCCGACAGGGGCGAGCAACACCGAACTCAGGTCACGTGCGCGAAGGCTGGTGTCATGGAACCAGGACGAGTGGTGCAGGCGGTCACACCGCGACCCCCGCGTTCGACCCCACGGAGGCAGAGCACGCCGGAACGACTGCGGAGCATCGCGGCCGATGCCAGGTTCCTCGCGCTGTCGAGCGTCCGGATGCTCAGGGGCGTGACCTCCCGGGAATGCTCGTTCTGCGGCTACCAAGGACGTTTCTCGCCCGCAGGCGACCCGCCCCGTCTCGATGCCAAGTGCAGGGTGTGCAGGTCGTTCGAGCGCCACCGCCTGCTCAAGCTCGCCGTGGAACGACAAGAGCTCGTCCGGCGCGGCGATCGCGTCCTCCACTTCGCGCCCGAACCTCAGGTCGCGCGTCTGCTCGACGACGCAACCCCCGGGAACGTCGTCTCCGCCGACATCGACGCACGCCTCGCGGACCTACGGATCGACATCGAGGCCATCGACCTCGACGACGGGTCGTTCGACGTGATCGTGTGCTCCCACGTCCTGGAGCACGTCGACGACCGCCTCGCACTCACGGAGATGCACCGCGTCCTGGCCCCGGGCGGGCGCATGATCGTGATGGTCCCCATCGTGGAGGGCTGGGAGAGCTCCTACGAGGACCGCAGGGTGACCGACCCGCGCGAGCGCAGGATCGAGTTCGGGCAGAGGGACCACGTGCGGTACTTCGGTCGAGACCTGCGCGACCGCATCCAGGGGGCGGGATTCGGCCTGTCCGAGTTCGTCGCAGAGCCCGCCGACTGCCGTCGGTTCGGCCTGATCCGGGGCGAGCGGGTGTTCGTCGGGACCCGCTGAGTCGTCCACGACCGTAGACGAGGCGGGACTCGTTCCGGAACGCTCGCACGCTGTGCCGGGAAACTCAGGCGTCGCGGACCGTCCATACCGTCGTGTGCGCCCGCGTCGTCTTGCACGGCGCAAGCCCTCGGATCGTCACATGACGATGTTCGCCGGCGATGCCGAACGCCCGGGCGTATCTGTCTCGCTGCGAGTCGTCCAGGATGAGCACGCCACCCGGACGAACCTTGGGAAGGGCGTGGTGGAAGCAGCGGACCCGCTCGCGCCCGTCGACGACGACGAGATCGAAGAATCCGTCCGGAAAGGCGTCGATCGACGCGACGTAGTCGTCCAGGCCTGGGGACATATCGAGATCGAGCACGGTGACGCCGGCGAACTGCCGCGTGCGCTCGGTGAGGAGTGCGTGCCACTCCGGATCGTGCTCTGCCGTGACCACCTCGCCGACCCGTCGCGCCAGCCACACGGTGGAACCGCCGCCACCGAACTCGAAGACGCGGGACGAACGATCGAGCACGGCGTCAAGCCGGTCGATCACCTGGAAAGGCAGCCAAGGAAGCTCAAGGTCGAGAGTGCTGCGGCGATAGGTGCTCAACCAGCGCCTCAGATAGCGCGACTGCTGTGGATCCTCGAGAATTCGTGTGGCGAGGCGTCTGACGTCCTGCGCGGTCGACCACGAACTTCTCGCGGCCCTGACCAGTGCCTCGTGCGCTCTGGCCGGAGCCGATGCGGTGTGTTCCAGCACATCGGCAATCTATCCACGTCGCGGTCGGGACGCGCGCGGAACGCTTATCGTACGAGGACGGTCGACTCGGCATTCACGAACGTCTGGCACGGCATTCCAACGGTCCGACAGCGGAGACTGCAACCCATGGGTGGACACATCACGGTCGCGACCCTGAGCTACGACCGCAACGCCACGGTGGCCGAGCACCTGAGTCGACTTTCCTCGCAGACGCTGCCGGCTGAGGCCGAGGTCAGCATCCTTCTCGTCGACAACAACCCGCACGGCGAGGCACTCCCCTACTACGAGGATGCCCTCGATCATCTCGCTGACGACGCGATCGCCACCGCGTACGTCCATGAACCGATGCCGGGCATCCCTGCTGCTCGCAACCGCGCCATCGAGTGGGCGCTGGAGCAGGGATCCGACGCGTTGGTGTTCGTCGACGACGACGACGTTCCCCACGCGGGTTGGCTGGCGGCACTGGTCGCGACCTGGCGCCGCGGCGGCTCGGAGATGGTCTCCGGCGTCTCGACCTACTCCACGCCGCCACACCGCGATCGGTGGGTGGAGGCCTCCGGGTTCTTCACTCCCGACGGCCTGGAGCGCCCCTTCGGTCGTACCAGGTGGCGCCGGTCCTACGACGACCGGAACCGGCTGACCGTCGCCGCGACCAACAACCTCCTCCTCGACCTGCGCTTCGTCGCGCTCCACTCCCTGCGGTTCGATACCCGCGTGTTCTCCGGCTCGGACACCCTCTTCACCCATCAGATGTCCCTGCTCGGCGCTCAGCTCGCACGTGAACCCGACGCGCGCGTGACGCTGGGGATCCCGTTGGGCCGATACACCCGGACGTGGATCATCCAACGCATCGCTCACCTGGAGTCGGGCCTCTTCTGGGCCCGCATGCGGTCGTCGCGCACACCGATCGACCGCGCAAGGCTCGTCTGCCGGCAGATCGTCAAGGCCGTCGTCGTCGGGGTCGCCGCCCTCGTGCGCATATCGACCGGCCACCTGACGAGATCGTTCGACGACGTCGTCCTGGGCCAGTGCCACCTGGCGAAGAGCCGCTTCGCTCTTGCCTGTGCGTTCGGGTGGGCCTACATGCCGTACTCCCGCGGCCGGACGAGGTGGGTTCGTGTGGGTGCCGGCGGGCCGTTCCGAGCAAAGGAGCCCGACGTCGGGTAATCCCTGTGACCCAAGGGGTGCCGACGACTGTCGGAGAGCCCGTCGCCCGCGCATGCGCCCTCGAATCGCCGTCGTTACAGTCGAATCAGGTCGCCACTCAGGTTCCGAGAACGCACGGTCGTCCGACGCCCCAGAAGGAGCACACATGCGCTCGTGTCCTCGGAACCAGGTGGCCTGATGCTCCAGACCTCCGGCAACGGGCTCCCCGCACCGGACGTTCCGCCGCTCGAGATCGTCATCGTCACCTACGGCGGCCCAACTTTCGTGGAACGGTGCCTCACCTCGGTACGTCACCACGCTCCTCGTGGCACCAAGGTGCACGTCGTGGACAACGCGTCGCCCGACTCCACGCCCGACATGGTGGCCCATCGGTTTCCGGAGGTACTGCTTCACCGTCGTAGAGACAACAGCGGGTTCGCAGTGGCGAACAACGCCGCCCTCGCCGGCACCACGGCCCCCGCTGTTCTGCTGCTGAACCCCGACACCGAACTCCGACCGGGCGTTGTCGAGCACCTCCTGCACGAACTCGAACACGAACCCGAGATAGGTGTTCTCGGCTGCCGACTGGTGACTCCCAACGGCTCCTTCGACCACGCGTCGAAGAGGCGGGTCCCGAGTCCGGCCGTCGCCCTGCGGTACTTTCTCCTCCGCTCGGCAGGTCGGCACGGCTCCGATTACACCGCCCCCGACCTCGACGAGCACGACGTCGGTGACGTCGACGCCGTGAACGGGGCGTTCATGCTGGTGCGCGCAGCCGCCCTCACGGACGTCGGCCTCCTCGACGAGACCTTCTGGATGTACGCGGAGGACCTCGACTGGTGCGTGCGGATGCGCGCTGCCGGGTGGCGCGTCGTCTACGACGGGCGAGTGACGGCGATCCACCTCAAAGGCGCGTCCTCGGGGCGCGCTCGGTCGGTGCGTCTGAATTATCACTTCCACCGAAGCATGTCGCTGTTCTACCGGAAGCACCTCCGGCGATCGTTCGTCGAGGATCTCGTGGTCCATGGCGGAATCTGGGCACGCTTCGTCGCGGTGGCTTTCGTCGACGTCGTTCGACGTTCGGTGGCGCGAGGCGACGCCGGCCGACCCGCCCGGGCGGAGCGGGCGTGAGACGGGTTTCGGTGGTGATCCCGGTCCACAATCGCGCTGCGACGATCGAGCGCGCGCTGCGGAGCGTCCTGACGCAGCGCGTCCCCGTCGACGAGGTCATTGTCGTCGACGATGGTTCGACGGACGACACACCACGCGTGCTCGCAGCTGTCGCTGCTACGGATGGACGCGTCCGAGTCGTCCGCCAGGCCAACCTCGGGGCACCCGTCGCCCGGAATACCGGCATCGCGCTGGCGAGCGGAGACCTCATCGCCTTCCAGGACAGCGACGACGAGTGGCTGCCCGGCTGGACCGACGCCCTCCTGCCGTTGGCAGGCTCGATGGTGATGGTCTTCGGTTCGCACGAAGTGCTGCACCGCGACGGCACACGGGAGATCGTGCCCCCGACCCGTGTCGCCCATCCCGCCCGCGCTCTCCTCCGCCGCAACGTCGCATCCACCCAGACGGTGCTGCTCGACGCAGAGCTTCTACGCACGGTGAGGTTCGATCCCGGACTCCAGCGGTTTCAGGACTGGGATCTGTGGCTGAGCCTCCTCGAGACGTCCGCCGTCCGGATGGTGCACGTTCCCACCACTGTGGCCGTGCTGCATCGCATGGACGATTCGATCTCGGCCGGCCTGGGCAGCATCCGAGACCGGTCGCTCCGTCGGATCCTGGTGCGGCACCGGAACATCTTGCTGAGAGACCCGATCGCCCTCGGTCGCTTGGTGGCCCGCTCGATGATCCGCCCGGTCTTCGAACGAGCGCGTAGCTCGTTCGTCGAAACTCGGAGCTCGCAACGACCGACCTCCCGGCGCATGGACACACCGTGAGGAGTTCCCGACGGACGACCGGCCCGGCTCCGGGCCATGGCCGGGGCGACCAGCTCGCTCGTGCCGCCGCGCAGGGGGGGACGGCGATCTTCGTCGGCCAGGTCCTCCGAGCCGTGGTCCAGGCCGCGTCTCTCGTGGTGCTCGCCCGACTGCTCGAGCCCGCGGACTTCGGCCTCGTCGCCATGGTGCTCGTGGTGGTCGGCATCGCCGACGTGCTCCGTGACTCGGGGATGCTGAACGCTGCCATCCAGGCCCCGACCCTGTCCAAGGAGCAGAGAGACAACCTCTTCTGGATCAACATGTTGCTGGGTGCCGTCGCCGCCGCGGTCACGGTACTCGCCGCGCCCCTCGTCGCCCACCTCTACGGTGAGTCCGAGTTGACAGCCATCACGCGGTGGCTGGCGCTCACGTTCCTCTTCAACGGCATCGCCACGCAGTACCGCGCGTCGCTGCTGCGTCGATTTGAGTTCACTGCGACCGCGACGATCGAGGTTTTCGCGCAGGTCGGTGGGCTCACGTGCGCCATCGTGATCGCCATGGCCGGTGGTCGCTACTGGGCGCTCGTGGCCCAGAGTCTCACCGTCGCTGCCTTGATATGCGTCGGCAGCGCCGTGCGCGCGTCATGGATCCCCGGTCCGGTCCACTTCGGGGTCTCCGTCACGTCGTTCCTCAGGTACGGCATCAATATGCTGGCCGCGGGCATGGTCATCCAGTTCTCCCGCACGGTCGACACGCTCGTGGTGGGACTGCGGTTCGGGCCGACCAGCGCAGGAATCTACAACCGCGCATTCCAGTTCATGTCCCTCCCAATCCAGCAGCTTCTCCACCCTGCGCAACGCGTCGCGGTCCCCATCCTCGCCCGCACTCAGCACGACCCCCAGAGGTTCCGCAGATTCCTGCTGCGCGGCCATCTCGTCCTCCTCCACTGCACCATGCCGGTATGCGCGCTCGGCGCAGCACTGGCTTTTCCGATCGTCGAGATCGTGTTCGGTCCCGGTTGGAACGCTGCGGCGCCGATCCTCGCGGCGCTGCTCGTGGCCGGTGCATTCCAAATCGCCGGGTCGGCGGCGACCTGGGCGTTCCTCACCGTCGGATCCACCGGGTCGATGCTGCGCCTGACCCTCGCCACGCGGCCTCTGGTCATCGTCGCCGCGGTCGTCGCCAGCGCCTGGAGCCCGTTTGCGGTGGCCTGCGCGGTCGCCGCCTCGTGGGCAGCGATCTGGCCGATCAGCATCTGGTGGGCAAAGCGGACCACACCCGCGCCGTCGGGTTCGCTCATGGTCGTCGGCGTCCGTGTTCTCGGCGCCCACGGCGCGGCGGCGATCGTCGCGGGGCTGGTCGCGTCTCGTGTCGCCGCCGAAGGCCCTTGGCTCCAGCTCGCCGCAGGTCTGGCCGTCGCGGCCGCCGTGGCCGGAGTCGAGCTCGCGGTATGGCCGGCATTGCGCCGAGACCTCGCACTGCTGAGCACGGTGGCACGTCTGGGGTTCCCCCGTTGAGCCCACCGGGCCGCGACGCCGCTAGGACCAGGTCGAACTGTCACTCCCGCGTGACGGTACGCGCTCCTGCTCGGCACGTGTGCCGGCAGGCGGAAGGGTGCCGCGGTCATGAGCGTCGTATCGCTCGGTCACGACGTCGTCCGCGGATCTCGTGTAGACGCCGTCGTACCTGTAGCGGTATCCGGCACGTTCGGACTCGTCCACGCGGTTCATGACGACTCCCATGATCCGGGCGCCGGCCTTCCGCAGCGAGGCGATGGCCTCTTGAAGGTGAGCGCGGTGAAGCTCACCCACACCGGCCACCAGGATCGATCCACCGGTCAGCCGCGCGAGGATCGCGCCGTCGGTAACCGGGACGAGCGGCGCCGAGTCGATGAGCACGACGTCATATCGGTCCTTGAGCTCGCCGATGACGTGAGCCATCTGCACGGAACCGAGAAGCTCGCTCGGGTTCGGCGGCACCTGCCCCGACGCCAGGACGTTCAGGTTCAGGTCGCCCCATCTCTGGACCGCATCCTCGACCGTGACCTGACCGATGAGTGCCGTCGTCAACCCCACGGTGCCTTCGAGCCCCATGTACCTGGACAGACTTGGGCGACGCAGGTCGCCGTCGACGAGCACGACTCGAGTGCCAGCATCGGCCAGTGCGATCGCCAGGTTGATCGCGGTCGTCGACTTCCCTTCGCCCGGAAGCGCAGACGTCACCACGAATGCCCGCGAGTCGTCGTCGACCTCGAGGAACTGCAGGTTGGTGCGTAGCCGCCGGAATGCCTCCGCCCGAGGGCTCTGTGGGCTCTCCTGGACGATGAGCGGCCGCGTCACGGCGTCCTCGTCGAACGCGATCGAGCCGATCACCGAAAGGCCGGTCAGCTCCTCGACCTCGGCCTGGGTCCTGATCCGGGTGTCGAACAGCTCCCTGATGACCGCTGTGCCCACGCCCACGACGGCGCCGAGGATCACGCCGAGGGCGAGGTTCAACGACACGCGGGGCGACGCCGGCGACTCGGGGATCACCGCCTGGCGCACGGTGGAGATCTCGACAGGGGAGCTCGATGACTCGGGCGCCTTCTCCAGGTCCGAGACGACCGTCGCAAGGCTCGAGGCGATGGCGTCCGCCGTCTGGGCGGCGCTCTCGGGCGACGTGTCCGTCACGGTGATCGTGATGAGGACCGTGTCCGGCGGCGCCTCCGCGGTGACTCGTGCACCCAACGTCTCCACACTGTCCTGCAGGCCGAGGTCCTCGATCACGGGCTGCAGCACTCGTGGGCTCGTGACGAGCGCCGAGTAGGACGCGACGCGCTGAGCGGTGAAGGTCCCGCCGGCCACGAGCTCGTTCGCCGAGCCCACGTCACGCAACGAGACGAATGCCTGAGACGAGGTCTGGTATCGAGGCGTCGCAGCGAGCGAGAGGGCGATACCCAGTCCGAGCCCTACCATGACTGCCAGCACGATGGTCACCCATCGCTTTCTCAGAACGAGAAGATAGTCGGCCAGCCCCATGGACTCCCCTGTCGGGTGATGTTCGTACGAGAACCAGCCGGCCCCGCAGAGCGGGCCGACGCGATCACCGGTGCTGCGAGCCTAACCCTCGGTTCTCGAGTGTGCGCGAGTGGCACGACCACGGCGTCTCTGGTGCACTGCAGGAGGAAGTTGAGCTGCCAGGTTTTCCACCGTCGCCGGGCCCTCTGAGAGGTCGAAGATGCCGAGCGCTCAGGACGCCGTCACAGTTCCGGAGGGACGCCGATCACCGCGCTCGCCGACGCGTGCCACCACCGGCGACGCCATGCTCGCTCCCGCCGAACCACGGCGCCTTCGGCTCGTCGCCGCGTCGACGACGGTGGCAGTCATCGGCATGCTCCTCAGCCACAAGCTCGGCGGGCGGTTCGCCTTGTCGAACGTCGCTCAGATCCTGTCCTTGGCCCTCCTGTTCCTCGCATTCCCGCGCGTTCTCCGCGCCCGCGACGTGATCGTGATCGTCTTCTCCGTGGCTTCGGTCGTCCTCGCTGCCGTCCATGTCGCGGTCACGTACGGCTATCGCGCATCGGTGTCTCACGGCTTGTACTTCCTCGTGGCAGCCGTCTATCTACTGGTGGTCTTCCGGCTCAGCAAGGAGCACGGTGCAGGAGAAGCGTTCCTGCTCGGCCTGCGCCGAGCGATCCCGCTGGCACTGGTCGTCATGCTCGTCTATCTGGCGTTCGACGTCGCCGCCGGCCTTCCGTACCCGCGCCTCGGGTTCGACGACAACTCCCACACCTCGATCGCCGCCTGTCTCCTGGCGTTCGCCGCACTACGGTTCATGCGGTCACCGCTCCGGCTCCTGGTCGGCGTCTCCTTCTTCGCCATCTCGCTGATCACCTACTCACGCATGCCCTTCTTCTTCGCACCCTTCTTCGTCGTCGCGTTCGTCGTCGAGTACTCGAAGGTCCGGCGGCGGGCGACCGAGGCGTGGCAGGTGTACCTCGCGCACCTGCTGGTCGGGGTGACCGTCCTGATACCGCTCGTCCTGGCGCGGAACGCGTCGGACCTCTTCGGTGCCGTCGGGCGCGTGCTCGCCCCGGGCGACGCGACGAACGCATCCACCAGCGCGCATCTCGTCCTGCTGTCGCTCGGGGCACAGCTCAAGCTCGAGAACATCGGCAACCTCGTGCTCGGCATCACACCCGGCGGGTTCTCCGGCGTGATCGTCGCGAGCGACGTCGACCTCACGACCTTTGCCGTGCGCGACCCGACCGCCTACAGCACGATGCTGGAGGGCTCCGCGCCGCTCCACTCGACCTTCGGGTCCATCGCGCTGGAGCTGCCGGTATGGCTCGTCCTGCTGCTCGGCGCACTCCTGGTCCGGACGCTCTACCTCCTGGTCGTGAAGCGCGACGTCGTGCTCGCGTCCTTCCTCGTCGCGCTGATCGCGGCCACCACCTTCTACTCGAGCCACAACGAGCTCTACTTCGTCGTCGGTCTGGCCATGGTTACCGCGGCGGCGTACTCGGTCGCGCCACCCCCCGGCACGGCCACGACGGGACGAAGGCCCATCGAGAGCGCTCAGTAAGCACCTTCGGGGCGGAGCATCGCTCGCGCGGTGCGGAGCAGGATCGCGACGTCTCCCAGCAGCGTCCAGTTCTCCACGTAGTACAGGTCCAGCCGCACGCTCTGGTCGAGCGGGAGGTCGCTGCGACCGCTGACCTGCCACAGACCGGTGAGGCCGGGCTTGACGAGCAGCCGCCGCCGCAGGGCGTCGTCGTACTGCGCCACCTCGAGGGCGACCTGGGGCCGGGGTCCGACGAGGCTCATGTCGCCGCGGAGCACGTTGATCAGCTGCGGGAACTCGTCGACGGAGTAGCGCCGGAGGAACTGCCCGAGGCGGGTGACACGCGGGTCGGCCTTGGGCTTGTAGAACACGCCGGCGGCCCCACCGAGGGCGTGACCCAGCTGGGCCTCGGCTCCGGTGCGCATCGTGCGCAGCTTGTAGAGCGTGAAAGGCTCGCCGTTCAGGCCGACGCGCTCCTGACGGAACAGGGCTGGCCCAGGGCTGGTGAGGCGGACGAGGGCAGCGATCAGCAGGAGGGGGACGGTGACGACCGCGAGCCCGAGGCCGGCGACGACGACGTCGAAAGCTCGCTTGAGAGCGTGCTGCGTGCCGGTGTACCCGGGAGGTGTCACCTGGACCACGGGGACACCGTCGACGGGGGTCATGAGGAGCCGCGGGCTGGCCACGTCTGCCAGTCCGGGCACCACGAGCAGGTCGGCGCCGCTGGGCTCGAGGTCCCAGGCGATCTGCTTGATGGTCCGGGTCGTGGCGGTGTCGGACGCTGTGACGGCGACGGCGTCGACCCGGGTCCGCCGGGCGACGGCGGCTACGTCGCGGACATCGCCGAGCACCGGTACCCCGGGCAGCGGGGACGGTGTGGCGGCACCGCCCGGCAGGCACACGCCGATCACGTCGAATCCGGCGCTGCGCTCCCGGCGCATGCGGATACCGAGATCCTGCACGGTCTCGAACGCCCCGACGAGCAACGTGCGACGGCGGTACTCCCCCCGTGCCCGGTCGGCACGCAGCCGGCGCGCGACCCAGCGACGTCCGGCCAGGATCGACACCAGTCCGAGGGGCAGGGCAACTGCCACGTAGGACCGCGCGAGGTCGAACTTGAGCAGGTAGCAGACCACCGCGGCGAACCCGAAGAGGGCGAGGGACGCGCGTACCACGCGCAGGTTCTCCTCCCGCCCCGCGCCGATGACCCGGTGGCTCCGCGCTCCGCCGAGCCCCAGCGCGAGCACCCAGGCCTCGGCCAGCACCACCGAGATCAGCAGATACTGCCCGCCACGCGGCTCCAACAGACCGACGTCGACCTCGAGGTCGAAGCGGACGACATAGGCGGCCACGACCGCGACGACGATCGCCGCGACGTCCACCAGGAGAACCCGCCCGCTGAGCGACGCCTGCCAGCGGGCCCCGGTCCTCGGGGGCCCCACCGGGGTGGTCCCACCCAGGGGCATGGATCGTTCTGGTGGCGTCGTGCGGCGATCGTTCTGGGGGCGGATGGTCCCGAAGTCTTCAGCGACGGATGGGATGTCCCTCTCGACGGTCATGGGGGCCGGCTCCCGGGGTCACCGGGCGTCGGCCGTCACGGGGAGCCGTCCCCGGGCACGGCGCGGTGGCTCCGCCCGCGCACCCGGGCCACGACCAGTGCCGCGATGCCGAGCACCAGGAGAGCCCCAGCCGCGAGCAGGTACGGTGCGCCACCCGCTCCGGTGACGGGGAGCAACCCGGCGCCGGAGGTGGAGTCGCCGTCATCGACGACCCCGGCGACACCATCGCCTTCGTCACCACCGTCGTCGCCGGCGGCCACGGCGGTCACGCTCGCGGTGCCGGCGTCCTGTCCCTCGGCGTCCGTGGCGGTCACGGTGTACGTGCCCGCCTGGGGCAAGGTGGCGGCGAACGTCGCCGTGCCGTCCGTGGTGGACGCGGTCTGAGCACCCGCGACCTCGATCGCGCCGTCGTCGATCCCGGGAATCTCGACGGTGAACGACGAGTTCCCGACGGGGCCGGAGACGGTGATCGTGAACGGCACGCCGACGGTCGCGGTGGTGACGCTGAGGGTCAGGCTGTATTCGTCGGGAGAGTACGTGAAATCCGTGTCGGCAGTGGCCGCCGTCGCCGGAACGGCGGTCATGGCGATCATTGCGCCGGCGAGGGATACCAGACGTCGAAGCATGCTCTTAGTCCCTGGGTCTGCGGATTCTTGAGGTAAGTGCCCGCAGGCACCCGGTGCGGCGCCCGTGACGGGCACACCCCAGCCTTCTCGCTTCCGAACCGTGGCCTCAACGCTGAGCGCGGGCGCCCGGCGTCGATCGAATGGCAACGTCGCCGGATTGGTGCTTCCCGGTGATCATCACATAGGTCACGGAGTTTGTCTCCCCTGGCGCCAGATCCAGAGTTCGAGCTCCGACAATGAGTCGATGATGCGCCTGTGGGAAAAGACCGACATTCCGTCCATTGTCATGTGCGGACATGATTCTTCCCCCGGCCGGCGCATAGACCAGCGAATTCATCCTGATCTCACCGGGATCTCCGTCGCCCATTCCCGCGACATATCGGGGCAGACCTCGCGCCTCGTCCCGCGTCGCGGTGTTCGTATACGACACGGTGACCGCGAGCTCGTGCGAACCGTCCGGCCGGTCCGCCACGACCTCCACCTCGACGTCGGAGTCCAGGAACCAACCCATCTTCGCCGCGCGCGTCAGCTGTGAGTAGACGCCCACCACCGGGGTGGCGTCCCCTTGGATGCCACGCAGCGACCCGTCGAGCACGGTGCCGTCGAGCACCTTCTGCTCGTCCGCGTCAGCGGACCACAGCATCACCCGGCCCTCGCGGGTGCTCCGTGCGAGGGCCTCCAGAACGCCGGACGTGTCGGCGGAGCCGCTCATCACGCGCTCGAAGGCCGACCGCGCCACGTCGGCGAAGACCTCGTCCTGCTCGCGCGGGTCGGGGTACCCCAGGTAGACACCGTGCAGGAGGAACCGCACCAGCTTCTCCCCCTCGAGCTCACGGCCGTCGGGCACCTCGATCGGGCCGTCCACGGCGAGGACGTCGGCGAGCGCCACCGGGTCCAGCGAGAGCACGCCGTCGACGGCGACGCCGGTCCGCTCGCGCCACATCTCGCGGGCGAGCGCTGCCGCGCGCGGGAAGTCCGGCGTCATGGTGACGTTCTGCCCGAACCGCGCCAGCTTGTCGCCGAACAGGGCGCTCTCGGACTCGTCGAGGTCGAGGACCGGCGCATCGAAGACTCCGAGCGACGACGCTGCTCGCTGGTCCTCGATCGTCACCTCACCGTCCTCGGCACGGAGCAGGATGAACGCCCCTGGGATACCGCCGAGCGCCCGGGGCTCGGCGTTCGACTGCACCAGCACCAGGTACTTGCGTTCGCCCTGTGCTCCCAGCATCGCGGGGAGCAGCAGCGCGGCGCGCGCGGCCGTCGCGGTGGTGGACCGCACCTCGGCGAGCTCGGCGTCGACCGAGGCGACGGCGTCGTCGACCTGGGGCATCAGCGTGTCGTCGATGCCCGCCACCCTCTGCTGCGCGACCTCGAGGTCGGTGTCAGCCCCCACCACCTCGGCCGCGACGTCCTGCAGCGGCCCGAGCCGGACTGCGCCGTCCTGCGGCGCCACGGTGGCGGGGTTGACCGCCTCTGCCACGCTCACGAGCGCGTCCAGCGGGCCGTGCGCCAGGTCGTCGCTCACCTCGGCGAGCGTCGCCACCGCGTCCACGGTCGACCCCACGAACGGGAGGCGCTCGGCGAGCGACCAGTGCACGCCGCTCGTCGCCCGGACCGCGTCGGCGGTGTCTTCCTGCAGTGCGGCGAGGGCGGCGTCCACCCGATCGGTCCGGCCGGCGACGGCGTCCGGGGTGAGGACCGCGATACCGGCCGCCGCACGCTCGAGGGCGTCCCGTGCCCGGAGGGCGTCGGTGACGACGCGGGCGAGCAGGAGCCCGAGCACCAGGAGCAGCGCCACCAGCACCCAGACAGCCACGCGGAGGCGGCGACGTCCCCGCCCCGACCGGGGCCTGGACCGAACCGGACGTCGCCCGTCGGTCGCACGGCCCGTCGGCGTGCCAGGCGCCGGGACCGGGGCGGCGGCCCACCTGTCTCCCCATCCGGGATGCGTCACGGGCTCCCCCGTCGTGTGATGGCGTCGGGCGGTGCGTCGCAGTCACGCTACCCACGGTCGGGCACGGCGGCATCGTGAACCGGGGAGTCGGCGATCGAAGGGAGGACCGGGATGACCTACCGGATCTTGGTGGTGTGCACCGGGAACATCTGCCGGTCTCCGGCGGTGCAGCTCCTCCTGACCCGGGCCGTCGACGACAGCGTGCTGGTCACGAGCGCGGGGACCGCGGCGCTGCCGGGCTGGGCGATCGACGACCGCATGGCCGCGCACCTGCGCGAGGACGCGATCCGCACCGACGCCTTCCGGTCCCGCCCTCTGACCGCCGACCTGATGGCCGGCGCCGACCTGATCGTGACGGCCACGGCGGCCCACCGGGCGCCGGCGCTCGCGCTCCAGCCGTCCGCGGTGCGGCGTACGGTCACGCTGGGCGAGCTGTCGCGGCTGGCGTCGCACCTGCCGCGCGGCGCAGCCCAGGGCGCCGACGACGCCGGGCGTCTGGCCGCGCTCGTCCCGGCGGCTCTGGCGCTTCGCCCACGGTTCCTCGGCCAGGACGGCGACGACGACGTCCCCGACCCGTACGGCCGCCCCGACGACGAGTACTGGCGGTCCTACGCGTGGCTCCGACACCACGTGGGCCGTCTGGTGACGTCGTTGCGTGAAGGCGTGAACCCTGTCAGTACGCCCCGCGCCCTGTGACCACGGCTTTCGCGGTGCGGGCGAGGATGAGGAGGTCGCCGAACACGGTCCAGTTCTCCGCGTAGAAGACGTCGAGACGCACGCCTTCCTCCCACGACAGGTCGGACCGGCCGCCCACCTGCCACAGCCCGGTGAGGCCGGGCTTGACGCGCAGCCGCCGCCGCACGCGCGCCTCGTACCTCGACACCTCGGCGGGCAGCGGCGGCCGCGGCCCGACGAGCGACATCTGGCCGGCGAGCACGTTGAACAGCTGCGGCAGCTCGTCGAGGGACAGCCGGCGCAGCACGCGCCCGACCGGGGTGATGCGCGGGTCGTCGTGCAGCTTGAACAGGACGCCGTCGCCGTCGCTGGGCCCGGTCAGCACGGTGTGCTCGCGGTCCGCACCCTGGCGCATGCTGCGGAACTTCAGCATCTCGAACGTGTGGCCGTCGCGCCCGACCCGGTCCTGGCGGAACAGCACGGGCCCGCGGCTGGTGACCCGCACGGCGAGGGCGACGACCGCCATCACGGGCAGCAGGAGCAGCGTGATGAGCGCGGCGCCCGTCCAGTCCACGACCGACTTGAGCACGTACCGCGGCCCCGTGAAGCGCGGGGCGTCGACGTGCAGCAGGGACACCGACTGCTCGGGGGTGACGGTGATGCGCGGCCCCGCGACGTCGGCCAGCTCGGCGGTGAGCATGAGGTCCACGCCGGCGGGCTCGAGCTCCCACCCGAGCTTGCGCACGACGTCCGCGGTGATCGCGTCGGACCCGCTGACCGCGACGCAGTCCGCACCCACCTGGGCCGCCATCGTGCCGGCGGTGCGCAGGTCCCCGAGCACGGGGACGCCGAGGATCTCCTCGCCCGGCCGCACGTCGTCGGACGTCGGCACGCACACCCCGACCACGCGGTACCCGGAGGTGCGGTCGTTGAGCTCGTGCACGAGCCGCTCCACCTGGTCGCGCAGCCCCACCGCGAGGACGAGCGTGACGCACGCGCCCTGCCGGCGCTGCCGGTGCAGCCAGCCGCGGCACAGCCACCGACCGAGCAGCAGCGCGACGATGCCGGTGGGCACCGCGACGAGCAGGAACGTCGAGATCCCGGGCCGCGCGACGAGCAGGGCGAGCAGAGCGAGCGGGGCCACGAGCCGCCACGACGCGTCGAACACCCGCTGGTACTCGGCCGGCCCGGACGCGAACACCCGCACGTCGTAGGCGCGGGCGACCCACAGGCTGCCGAGCCACGTCGTCACCAGGACGACGACGGACAGCAGCTGGTCCCCCAGCACCGAGGGCGTGACGTGGTCGTGCACGGCGACGCCCCGCACGACGGCGGCGGCCACCGCCGCTGCCACCACCACGACGACGTCCGTGCGCACCAGGCGGCGGCGGTAGGAGGTCTGCCACGACTCCGCGCGGAACGAGTCCCGCACCTCCTTGAGGCGCGCGGCCCGCAGCGCGGCGGTGCGCGACCGGAGGGGCTGGCCGATGTCCGAGACGGTGATCACGGCGGCCTCCTCTCCCGGGTCGGGCACCGTGCCCGTGCACGGTGGCGTCACCAAGGTAGGAGCGTCACGGGGCTTGCGGAGAGCCTTCCGGGGCCCTTTCACCCCGGCTTTCACCCGACCGGGTTTTCACCCGCTGACCTGCGGTTTCACCCGCATTTCAACCACGCCCCCGCGTCATGGGCGAGGTGCCTCGGACGACTGCCGCCGCGGGCCACGGTCCCGGGTCCCGCGGCATAGGATGAGCGGGTGCCCTCGCTCGTCCGCCTGCTCACCCATCCCGAGGAGCGCCGCCCCGGTCCGCCGCCGCTGCGCGTCGACCTGCGGCGCGTGCTGCTCGGCGGCATCGGCCTGTGGGCGGTCGCGCTCGTCGCGACGCTCGTCGTGTACCTGATGGGCCGCGGGACCCAGGAGGCGGTCGTCACCTGCGTGGCGGGCGTCCTCCTCGGCGGTGCCGGCATGCTGTGGGAGCGCAAGCACCGCGACGAGTACCGCGGCGAGGACTGACCCTCCCGGGCCTCAGCGCCCCCACTTGGCAGCGGGCGCGCGCCAGGCGTCCAGCGCGTCGAGGAGAGCCGCCGGCGTGTCGGCGACGACCAGCGCGTCGCGGTAGGCCGACGCGAGGAACCCCTCGGCGACCATGTGGTCGACCATCGCGAGCAGGGGCTGCCAGAACCCGCCGACGTCGTACAGCGCCACGGGCTTGGCGTGGATGCCGAGCTGCTGCCAGGTCCACACCTCGAACAGCTCCTCCAGGGTGCCCGCGCCGCCCGGCAGCGCGACGAACCCGTCGCCGAGCTCACCCATCCGCAGCTTGCGCTCGTGCATGTCGGCGACGACCTCCAGCCGCGTGAGGCCGGGGTGCGCGATCTCGCCGTCGACCAGCGCCTGCGGCATGACGCCGAGCACCTCGCCGCCGCCGGCGAGAGCGGCGTCCGCGACCTCGCCCATCAGCCCGACGCGGCCGCCGCCGTAGACGACGCCGACGCCGCGGCCGGCCAGCTCCGCTGCCAGGTCGCGCACGGCCGCGGCGTACCGCGGGTCGCGGCCCGGCGACGAGCCGGTGAAGAGGGTGAGGCGGCGCAGCGCGCCCGCGGTCGACGGCGTCAGATTCTGCGGTTCGAGCACCCGGACATCGTACGGACGCCCGGCGGCGACCCGTCAGCCCCAGGCCGTCGTGACCCAGAGCTCGGCGGCGCGCTCCGGCGCGGCGAGCACCGTGGCGAGCAGCGCGCACCGGTCCGGCCTGCCCAGCACGTCGGCGAGCGCGGCGGCGAGCCCGGCCCGGTCGGTGGCGTGCGCGCGCCCGTCGGCGTCCACCCACCACGGCACGGGGCTGCCGGCCACGGACAGCCGGCCGTGCTCGAACCACACCTCGGGCAGCCGCGGGTCGAGGGCGGCCACGCGCTCGTCGAGCGCCCGCTCGCGGCCCGGCCCGTCGGGGGCGGGCAGCCCGTCCTCCCCCACCACCGGCAGGTCGAGCAGGTCGGCCACCGCCGCGACCTCCGCCTCGGGCACGGGCAGCACCGCGCCCAGCACGGCCCAGCGCGCCGTGCCGGCCACCTCGACGTCGTCGGCCCGGCGCACGACGACGTCGCTCGCGTCGAGCGCGGGCAGCCGGTCCGGCAGCGGGTCGAGCGCGGCGGCCCGGGCGGCGGGCGCGAGCCGCACCGCGAGCCCCGCGAGGCCCCGCCACACGCCGAGCGCGACGGGCAGCGGCACGGAGGTGCCGACGTCGGGCAGCCGGTCGAGCGCCGCGGGCCAGTCCATCGGGTCGAGCCGGTCGAGGCCGTCGACCACGCCGAGCGCCCGGCGCGCCTCCGCGTCCAGGGCGGCGACGGCGGGCGGCGCGGGCGGCAGCAGCGGCACCCCGTCGTGTGCGGCGAACGGCGCGCCCAGGCGGTCGCGCAGCCACCACGCCGTGTACGACGGCGCCCCGGCCACGGGGGTGACGAGCGCGCGGCGCGCGTCCGGGTCCGCGACGAGCGCGGCGAGCACCGGCCCCCACGGGTCGGCGTCCGCCTCGTCGGTGTCGTCGGCGTCGTCGGCGTCGTCGGTGTCGCTGTCGCCCACCGCGTCGAGGTCCGCGACCGCCTCCACGTCCCCGACGTCGACGCCGGGTCCGAGCCGGCCGGCGAGGAACTCCAGGTAGTCCTCCCACCCGGACAGCCAGCCCGCCGGGTCGTCCGGCCCGTGCTCGGCCTCGGGGTCCGCGGGGTCGGGCGTGAGCACGTCGCTGACGCGGTACGTGTCGACGTCCGCCCGCACGCCCAGCGCCACGAGCAGCGGGGCGGGGTAGTACGCGACGGCCGCGCGCGTGACGGGTGCGAGCCCCGGCATCGCCCCGGCCGCCCACGACCCGGGCAGCACGGCCTCGCGCGCGGGGCGCCAGCCGTCCTCGGTCGGCACCGGCAGCTCGCCGAGCCAGAACGGGAAGTCCTGCCCGCCGCCCGCGTGCGCCAGGCGCGCCAGCGCGAGCACGTTCTGCACCACCTCGCGCGGGCCCTCGTCCACCGGCCCCACCAGGGTGGGCGCCGCGACCGCGCCGGTCTCCGGCACCTCGGGCGCGCCGTCGAGCAGCGCCTCCGACGCCGCCAGCGCGAGCGCGCGCACCCCCGCGTCGTCGAGCAGCGCGCGCGGGCTGGTGGACGACGCCCCCGCCCGCACCAGCAGCGGGTGCGCCGCGTCCGGGTGCACCACGCGCACGCCCAGCGTCCGGGCGACCGCGGCGAGCGCGGGATCGTCGTCGTCCTCCGGCAGCACGACCGTGCCCCGCACCCCGGACGCCGTGCGCCCGCCCGCGAGCGGCACGCGCGCGCCGGCCAGCGCCTCCAGCACCCCCGGGTCGACGGCGTACGGCTCGAGCGCGTCGCACAGCGCGTGCCAGCGCGACGGGGGCAGGCCGCCGGGCAGTTCGGCGACGACGTCGGCGAGCGTCGTGGGCGTCGCGCCCAGCCGGCGTGCCACGCCCTGCTGAACCGTCGTGAGCGCCACCAGCCCCGGCACGACGCCGGCCAGCACGCCGACGAGCCGCGGGTCGTCCCCCGCCGCGCCCACCAGCACCGTCGCGTCGGCGGGGGCGACCCTGGCCGCGACGGGCGCGTCGTCGCCCGCGGACGTGTCGGGCGGCGCGGGCAGCAGGGGCACCGAGCGCAGCGCGTCGAGGGCGGACTCGCGGACGGCGGCGTCGAGGTCCCCGGCGGGCATCCCGCCGGGCACGAGGTCGAGCACGTCCGCGCCCCGCTCGTGCGCCAGCCCGGCCAGCAGGTCGGCGTACGCGCGGCCGGCCTCGGCCGTGAGGCGGTCGGTCAGCGGCCCCGGCAGCACGCGCCGGCGGCCCGGGTCCACGGGGAACGACGCCACCAGCAGCGCCGGGAACGTCAGCGGCACGTCCGTCGGCGTGGGCGCGTGCAGCACGGCGCCGTGGTCGGCCGCCGCGCCGTCGCCCGGCGTGCCCGCGTGCCGGCGCACCGCCCACGCGAGGGTCCAACGCTGGCGGCGCTGCTCGAGGGGAAGGTCCGCCGTCTCGTCGTCGGCCACCGCGCCCGACCGGCGCAGCACCGCCCACCGGTCGTCGACGTCGGCGAGCACCCGCGTCCGCCCGTCGTCGCCGTGCACGGTGACCGAGGCGAGGGCGGGCAGCGCGAGCAGCAGCGCGTCGTCGACGGCGTCGAGCTGCGCGCGCACGGACCCCGCCGCGTCGGCGTCGCGCAGCACCAGCTCGACGACGGTGGCGAAGCCGTCCCCCACGTCGTCGGCCCCGTCGGCCCCGTCGGCCGCCTCGCCCAGCGCGGGCGCCGGGAACGGCAGGCGCAGCACCGGCAGGTCGTCGCCGCGCCCGGCGACGGCGTCCCGCAGCGGCGAGCCCTCCGGGGCGACGTCGTCGAGCAGGTCGCGCGTCGCCGGGAGGGAGAACCGCACGCCGCCGGTGGTGGAGCGCACCGTGGCCTCGTCGGCGACCGCCCGCACCGCGGCGAAGCCGACGCCGAAGCGGCCCACCTCGGCGGAGGTCCCCGCGGGGGGCTCGGCGGACTCCGCCGCCGAGGAGCCCGTCTTCGCCGACGCGCGCAGGGACGCGAGGGACGCGACGCCCTCCGCGGTCAGCGGGGCGCCGGTGTTGGCGGCGACGAGGACCGCGACGCCGCGCGGGTCGTCGGTGAGCTCGGTGAGGCGCAGCAGCAGCCGCCCGCGGACACCGGCCCGCGCGGCCGCGTCGGCGGCGTTCTGCGCGAGCTCGGTCACCACGCGGTCGCGGTAGTAGCCGCGCGCATGGTCCTCCTCCGCGTTCGCGTCCTCCCGGAAGCGCGTGCTCGACCCGAGCCACGCCTCCGTTACCGCGTGCCGCAGCGCGGCGGTCCCGAAGACGTCGCCCGTCACTCGGCGACGGGGCGCTCGGGAGCGGCGTCCGCCTCCGCGACGTCGGTCGTGCCGTCACGGGCCGCGTCGGCGGTGTCGGCAGGCGCGTCGCTCTGCGGCGCGCGCCGCTCGACCGTCACGGCCTCCACCCGGAGCTCGTCGATGAGCGGCGCGTCGGCCGGCCAGTCGCTCGGCGGGTGCGGGGCGTCGGTCTCGGAGTGCGCGCCGCAGCCGTGGTCCAGCGACACGACCTTGCCGTCGTCGGGCGACCACGCGTTGGCGCAGACGCCGAAGAGCTGGCCGAGCGGACCCTGGAGCGGCACGAGGAAGCCGCACGTCGTGCACTCCGCGGGCGAGGCGACCGCGCCCGGCGCCGTCGGGCCGCGCGAGCCGCGGTACCAGCGCTCGGCGGCCTCGTCACGGCCCTGCGGGGACAGCACGCGCTCGCGCGCGAGGGCGAGCTCGTCGATCGCGACGGAGTCGAGCTCCTCGTCGCCCGTGGCCTTCCAGCCGGGCTCGAGGCGCGGGTCGTCGGCCTTGAACGGCAGCGTGTCGCCGGGACCGACGTCGCCCGGGCGCAGGCGCTCCGACCACGGCAGCCAGGCCGGCGCGAGCAGGGCGTCGTCGCCGGGCAGCAGCTCGACCTCGCACACCGTCGCGACCTTCCCGCGCGGCACGCGCGCCAGCGTCACGGTCCAGTGCCAGCCGCGGTAGCCCGGCATCGTCGCGGCGAACCGGTGGGACATGAGGCGCTCGCCCTCGGCGACCGCGCCCAGGTGCTCGCCGACGTCCGACGGCGACGACGCGCCCTCCTGCGCGGCCTCGCGTGCCAGGTCGACCGCGCCGAGCAGCACGGCGTCCTTGCGCGCGCGGGAGCTGACCCGCGTCGTGCGTGCGGGGGCGTCAGCGGCAGCGGTCACCATGTCCTCGTCCTCTTCGTGCTCGTCATGTCCTCGTCTCGGGCCCTCGTCTCGGGCGTGGTCGTCGGCCGGAGCGTCAGGAGTCGAGGTCGTCGGCGACGGCGCGCAGCAGCGTGGCCACGCGCTTGCCCCCCGCGGCGTCCGGGTACTTGCCCCGCTTCAGCTGGTCGCCCACGCGGTCGAGCACCTTGATGAGGTCCTCGACGATGCCGGCCATCTCGGACGGCGCCTTGCGCTTGGCCTTGGCCACCGACGGCGCCGGGTCCAGGAGCTTCACGGACAGCGCGGACGGGCCGCGACGGCCGTCGGCCACACCGAACTCGACCCGGGCACCGGGCTTGACGCCCTCGACGTCCGAGGGCAGCGCGGACGCGTGCAGGAAGATCTCCCCACCGTCCTCGCTGGCGATGAAGCCGAACCCGCGCTCCGCGTCGTACCACTTGACCTTGCCGGTGGGCACCTGAACCTCTTCGTGCTCGTCGTCGACTACGGCCCCGCGCCGGTGCGCGGAGCCGGATCCGGCCGGTGCACGGGCGCGCGCCCGGCACACGGCCAGAGGCTCAGGCTACCGGCCGGTGCGGCAGGGTGCCGCATCGGTCCGGGTCCGCGCCCCGGGCCCGGCGTCGTCAGCGGATGCCGAGGTCGGCGGCCAGGCGGAGGGCGACGGCGTCGAACCACGCCTCCGGGTCGGCGACGGAGCCGACGAGGTGCCCGAAGATCTCGAACGACACGGTGCCGAACAGGGTGGTCCAGGCCATGAGCGTGCGGGCGACCAGCTCCGTGGGCGCGTCCTGCACGATCCCTCGCTCGGCGACGAACCGCCGTGCCGGGTCGACGACGGCGGTGGCGTCGGGGGCACCGTCCGGCGCGGGCCGCGGGGTCGCGCCGGCCGCGTGGGCGCGCGCCACGACGGTCACCAGCACGCGGACGACGCGGGTGGCCGGGTCGACGGTGTCGCGCGGCGCGGCGTACCCGGGCACCGGCGTGCCGTACAGCAGGCCGAGCTCCGCGGGGTGCGTGACGGCCCACGCCCGCAGCGCGCGGCAGGCGGCGAGCCAGCGGGCGGCGACGTCGTCGCGGTCGGCCACCGCGGCGTCCGCGTCCTCGACGGCGGTGCCGAGCTCGTCGTAGCACTCGACGATCAGCGCGGTGAGCAGCGCGTCGCGGCTGGGGAAGTAGCGGTAGACGGCGGAGGAGACCATCCCGACGTCGCGCGCGACGGCGCGCAGCGACAGGGCGACCGGGCCGTCGGTCGCGAGGCGGGCGCGGGCTGCGGCGCGGATCTCGCGGGTGAGCGTCTCGCGGGCGAGGGCGCGGGCGGTGCGGGGAGCGTCGACCATGGGCCTCAGCCTGTCACGCGAGAGCAGTCGTCACCAACGAGAGCATCGCTCTTGTCAGGCGGTCGGCGGCGTGCCACGATCGACCAGACAGAGAGCACCGCTCTCGGATTGGAGCACCAGTCATGACCGACCGTCACCTGATCGTCGGCGCCGGGCCCGTGGGCCGGCACGTCGCCGCCCTGCTCGCCGAGCGCGGCTCCGACGTCACCGTCGTCACCCGCAGCGGGCGCGACACCGGGATCGCCGGGGTCGGGCACGCCGCGCTCGACGCCTCCGACGCCGACGCCCTGAGCCGCGCGGCCGACGGTGCCGACGTCCTGTACAACTGCGCCAACCCCGGCGACTACACGCAGTGGGAGCGCGCCTGGCCGCCGCTCGCGGCCGCGTTCCTCGCCGCCGCCGAGCGCACGGGCGCCGTCTACGCGATCACCGGCAACCTCTACCCGTACGGCCCGGTCGACGGGCCGATGACCGAGGACCTGCCCGACGCGGCCACCGACCACAAGGGCCGCCTGCGCGCCCGGCTGTGGTCCGACGCCCGGCACGCGTTCGAGGCGGGCCGGCTGCGCGGCGCCGTCGAGGTCCGCGCGTCCGACTACATGGGCCCCGGCGTCGGCGGCAACGGGCACGTGTCGCGCGTGCTGCCCGCCGCCCTGGAGGGCCGGGCCGTGACGATGATGGGCCGCACCGACCAGCCGCACACGTTCACCGACGTCGGCGACGTCGCGCGCACCCTGGTCGCCGCGGCGGAGGACGCGGGTGCGCACGGCCGCACCTGGCACGTGCCGAGCAACGCGCCCCGCACCCAGGCCCAGGCGCTCGCCGACGTGCTCGCCACCGCCGGGCACCCGCCCGTCCGCGTCCGCTCGCTGCGGGGCCCTGCGCTCGCCGCCGTCTCCGCCTTCTCCCCGCTCCTGCGCGAGCTGCGCCAGCTCGGCTACCAGTGGGAGCGGCCGTACGTCCTCGACGACTCCGCCGCCCGCGACCGCTGGGGCCTCGAGCCCACCCCGTGGGACGAGGTCTGCCGCCGCACGGCCCGGGGCTGACGACCGTCGGGCTGTCGCCGAACAGGCAGTTGCGCACGTTCCGAGTCCGTATTCGGTGCACAACGACCTGTTCGGCGACGAGGGGGCGGCGCGTAGCATCGATCAGATGGCCAGCACGTCGCCCCGGCGCACGGCGGAGGCCGACGTCGCGGACGGCGCCGGCGCCACGGGCGCGCCCCGGACCTTCACCGAGGCGATCCGCGGCCGCGACGACGCCGAGCTGCTCGCCCTGCTGCGCGCCCGGCCCGACCTGGCCACCCCGTCACCGTCGACGCTGCGGTCGCTGGCCGCCCGCGCGTCGAGCCGCACGGCCCTCGAGCGGGCGCTGGCGCACGCGGACGCCCGCACCCTGCAGGCGCTGGAGGCCGTCGTCGCGCTCGCCGGGGACGGCCCGGTGTCCCCTGACGACGTGCGGCACGCGGTCGGCGCGGACGGCACCGACGACACCGACGACACCGGCGACACGGACGACGGCGGGAGCACGCTCGACGGCGGGTCCGCCGTCGAGCGATCGCTCGCCGACGCGCTGACCGCGGCGCTGCTGTGGGACGCGGGCGAGCCCGGCCGCCCGGACCTGCGCCCCGCGCCCGGGCTGGACGACGTCCTCGGCCCGCACCCGGCGGGCCTCGGACCCGTCCGCCCCGACTCCCGTCCCTCCCTGTCGCCGACCGGGCCCGAAAGCGCCGCAGGCACCGACACGAGCGGCCCGCACCTGCCCGACCTGCCGCGCGGCGGGCAGGAGGTGCTGGACGCGCTGACGTGGGGCCCGCCGATCGGCCTGGTCCCGGCGCCGGGGACACCAGCGCGGGCGGCCGTCGACGCCCTGGTCGACGCGCGGCTGCTGCTGCGCACGGACGCCCGGCACGTGACGCTGCCGCGCGACGTCGGGCTCGCGCTGCGCGGCGGTCGCACGCACCGCTCCCCCGAGCTCGCGCCGCCCCGGCCGGACGGCCGCGCGGTGCCGCAGGTGGTCGTCGACGCGGAGGCCGCGAGCGCCGCGCTCGAGCTCGTGCGCCGCGTCGACCTCCTGGTCGCCGCCTGGGACGACACGGCGCCGGCGGTGCTGCGCAGCGGGGGCCTCGGCGTGCGCGACCTGCGCCGCACGGCCCAGGCGCTCGGTGCCGACGAGGCGGACACGGCGTTCGTCGTCGAGCTGGCGGCCGCCGCGGGCGTGGTGGCCGACGACGGCGAGGCGCCGCCGTCGTACCGGCCCACGACCGTCGCCGACCGCTGGGAGGTGATGGACGACGCCGAGCGCTGGGCGCTGCTCGCGGCGGCGTGGTCGGGCTCGCGACGCACGCCGTGGCTGGTGGGCTCGCGCGACGAGAAGGGGAACCTGCGGGCGCCGCTGTCCGGCGACCTGCACCGCGGCTGGGTGCCGCGGCTGCGTCGTCAGGTGCTGCAGGTCCTGGCGGCGCAGCCGGGCACGGCGCTCGACGTCGACGCCGTCATGACCGTGCTGCGCTGGCACGCTCCGCGCACGGTGCCCCCGGAGCAGGCGGTCGCCGGCCTGCTGACGGAGGCCGCGCTGCTCGGCGCGACGGGCGCGGGGGCGCTGTCCGGCCCCGGCACCGCCGTCCTCGCCCACCTGACCCCGCAGGGGTCGGACACCCCGCACGACCTGGAGGCGGCGCTGCGCGCGGCGCTGCCGCCGGAGGTGGACGAGGTGCTGCTGCAGGGCGACCTCACCGGCATCGTGCCGGGCCGGCCGTCGCAGGCCCTCGCCCTCCTGCTGGAGCGGTCGGCCGACGTGGAGTCGCGCGGGGCGGCGACGACGGTGCGCTTCTCGCCGTCGTCGGTGACGCGCGCGCTGGACCACGGCACGACGGCGGACGAGCTGCTGGACGCGTTCGCCCGCCGCTCCCGCGTGCCCGTGCCGCAGCCGCTGGAGTACCTGGTGCGCGACACGGCGCGCCGGCACGAGTCGCTGCGGGTGGGGTCGGCCGGCTCGTACGTGCGCGCGGCGGACCCGGCGGTGCTCGCCGGGCTGGTGGCGGACCCTCGGCTCGCCCACCTGGGCCTGGTGCGGCTGGCGCCCACGGTGCTCGCCGCGACGGTCCCCGCCGTCGAGCTGCACGACGCGCTGCGTGCCCGCGGCCTGCTGTCCGCCGTCGAGGGCCCCGACGGCCGCGTGCTCAGCGCGCGCCTGCGCCGGCCGCCGCGTCCGGACCGCTCCCCGCGCGACCCGCGCCGCGGCCCGGTCGCCGAGCCGGAGGCGACGTCGGACGACGCCCGCGCCCACCTGGTGGCCCGCCTGCGCGCCGCGGACGCCGGCGACGAGACGGCCGTGGACCGGCTGGCCGGCGCGCACCGCGCCGCACCGTCGGGCGCCGTCGGGACGACCCCGCGGGGGCCCGCGAACGGCGGCCGGGCCACCGCGACGGGCGGCCGCCCTCGCACCGCCGAGCCCGGCGACGCGCTGGCCACCCTGCACGACGCGCTGCGCGACGGCCGCGTCGTGTGGATCGAGATGGTCGGCGCGTCGGGCACGCTGGAGCGGCGCGCGCTCAAGCCGCTGCGCCTCGACGGCGGCCGGCTGCGCGCGCTGGACCCGGCGCGCGAGGCGGAGCTCACCGTCGCCGTGCACCGCATCGCCGGCGTGGAGCCGGTGGACGGCTGACCTCGCCGGACGCCGCCACGGAACAAGCGCGCCCGCCCACGACGTTGACGCCTCGGGTCCAGACCCTGGATCGCCACCCCTCGGAAGGAGCCGCATGACCGACGGCCCGCTCATCGTGCAGAGCGACAAGTCCATCCTGCTGGAGGTGGACCACCCTCGCGCGGACGACGCGCGCCGCGCCATCGCGCCGTTCGCGGAGCTGGAGCGCGCGCCGGAGCACGTGCACACCTACCGGCTCACCAGCCTGGGGCTGTGGAACGCCCGCGCCGCGGGCCACGACGCGGAGCAGGTCGTCAACACGCTCATCGAGTACTCCCGGTACCCGGTGCCGCACGCGCTGCTCATCGACGTCGCGGAGACGATGGGGAGGTACGGACGGCTGACGCTCGCGACGCATCCCACGCACGGTCTCGTGCTCGAGTCGACGGACCGGGCCGTGCTCGCCGAGGTGCTCAAGTCGAAGCGCACCGCCGGCCTGGTGGGCGACCACGTCGACGAGCAGACCGTCGTCGTGCACCCGTCCGAGCGCGGCCATCTGAAGCAGGTCCTGGTGAAGCTCGGCTGGCCCGCCGAGGACCTCGCCGGGTACGTCGACGGCGAGAAGCACGAGATCGCGCTGGCCTCCCCCACGCACCCCCGCACCCCGCACGAGCAGCCGAAGACGTGGGAGATGCGCCCCTACCAGGCGCAGGCCGTGGACGGCTTCTGGCACGGCGGCTCCGGCGTCGTCGTGCTGCCCTGCGGCGCCGGCAAGACGATCGTCGGCGCGGGCGCGATGGCGAAGTCCGGCACCACCACGCTCATCCTCGTGACCAACACCGTCAGCGCCCGCCAGTGGCGCGACGAGCTGGTGCGCCGCACCACGCTGACCGAGGACGAGATCGGCGAGTACTCGGGCTCCCGCAAGGAGATCAAGCCCGTCACGATCGCCACGTACCAGGTGCTCACCACCAAGCGGAAGGGCGTGTACAGCCACCTCGAGCTGCTCGACGCCCGCGACTGGGGCCTCATCCTCTACGACGAGGTGCACCTGCTGCCCGCGCCGATCTTCCGCATGACGGCGGACCTGCAGGCGCGCCGGCGCCTCGGCCTCACCGCCACGCTGGTGCGCGAGGACGGGCGCGAGGACGAGGTGTTCAGCCTCATCGGCCCCAAGCGCTACGACGCCCCGTGGAAGGACATCGAGGCGCAGGGCTACATCGCGCCCGCCGACTGCGTGGAGGTGCGCCTCACGCTGCCCGAGCACGAGCGGATGGTGTACGCGACGGCCGAGCCGGAGGACAAGTACCGCCTGGCCGCGTGCGCGCCGGGCAAGAACCGCGTCGTCGAGCGGATCGTCGCGCAGCACCCGGACGACCAGGTGCTCGTCATCGGCCAGTACCTCGACCAGCTGGAGGAGCTCAGCCAGCACCTCGACGCGCCGCTCATCACGGGCGCGACGACGGTCCGCGAGCGCCAGAAGCTGTTCGCCGCCTTCCGGGAGGGCGAGATCAGCCGCCTCGTGGTGTCGAAGGTCGCGAACTTCTCCATCGACCTGCCGGAGGCGTCCGTGGCGATCCAGGTGTCCGGGTCGTTCGGGTCGCGCCAGGAGGAGGCGCAGCGGCTGGGGCGCGTCATGCGGCCCAAGGCCGACGGCCGGACGGCGCACTTCTACGCCGTCGTCGCCCGCGACACCGTGGACCAGGACTTCGCCGCCCACCGGCAGCGGTTCCTCGCCGAGCAGGGCTACGCGTACCGCATCGTCGACGCGGAGGACCTCGAGGCCCCCGACGCCGCGCGGTAGTCCGGGACGACGACGGCGTGCGGGCATCCACCCGCCGTCGCACGGTGGCCGCATGACCCGTTTCGGCTACACCCTGATGACCGAGCAGGCCGGCCCGAAGCGCCTCGTCGAGTACGCGGTGCGCGGCGAGCGGGCCGGCTTCGACTTCGAGGTCATGAGCGACCACTACTTCCCGTGGTTGGACGCGCAGGGCCACTCCCCGTACGCGTGGAGCGTGCTCGGGGCCGTGGCGCACGCGACCGAGCGCGTGGGGCTCATGACGTACGTGACCTGCCCGACGCTGCGCTACCACCCGGCCGTCGTGGCGCAGAAGGCGGCGACGGTCGGGCTGCTCTCCGACGGCCGGTTCACCCTCGGCCTCGGCGCCGGCGAGAACCTCAACGAGCACGTCGTCGGCGCCGGCTGGCCCGCCGTCGACGAGCGGCACGAGCTGCTGGCGGAGGCCGTCGAGATCATCTCCGTGCTCTTCAGCGGCGACCTCGTCAGCTACCGCGGTGACCACTTCCAGGTGGACTCGGCGCGACTGTGGGACCTGCCGGACGAGCCGGTCGACATCGGCGTGGCCGTCTCGGGCCGGCAGTCGGTCGAGCACTTCGCGCCGCTCGCCGACCACCTCGTGGCGACCGAGCCGAAGGCTGGCCTGGTCGAGCGGTGGGACGCCGTCCGTGAGGACGCGGCGCTGCCGCCGTCGCGGAAGATCGGCCAGATGCCGATCTCGTGGGACCCGGACCGGGACGCGGCGATCGCCCGCGCGCACGAGCAGTTCCGCTGGTTCGGCCTCGGCTGGCCGGTGAACGCCAACCTGCCCACCACCGAGGCCTTCGACCGCGCCACCGCGTTCGTCCGCCCCGAGGACGTCGCGGACTCGATCCCGTGCGGCCCGGACCTGGACGCGGTCGTCGAGGCCGCCTCCGCCTACTGGGAGGCGGGGTTCACGGACCTGGCGCTCGTGCAGATCGGGGACGAGCGCCAGGGCCAGTTCCTCGACGAGGCGGCCGGCCCGCTCCTGGAGCGGTTGCGGTCCGCCGCCCCGGGCGACGTCGAGGGCGGCGTCGAGGGTGGCGTCGAGCCCTGATGCCCGGCCCGGAGGGCGGGCCGGCGTCGGTGCCGCAATTGCGTCGGATGCCCGCGCGCGACACGATCGGGTCGTGAATCCCCGTGTCGCCCCCGCTGCGCCGCGCCGCGCCGCAGCGGCCGTCGGTGCGTGCGTGCTGGCCCTGGTGCTGGCGCTCGCCGGCGCCGCCGTCCTCGCGCTCAGCGCCTCCGCCGTCCCTCCCCTGACCCAGCTCGACAGCGAGATCACCGACCAGTCGGGGGTGCTCGACGACGGCGACGTGGCGCAGGTGCAGGCCTCGCTCGACCAGCTCGCGGACGACACGCCGTACCAGCTGTTCGTCGTCTACGTGGACTCGTTCGACGGCACCGACGGACGCGACTGGGCGAACCGCACCGCGACGGACGCGGGCCTCGGGGTGAACGACCTGCTGCTCGCCGTCGCCACCCAGGACCGCGCGTACGGGCTGTCGGTGGACACGAACAACGGCCTCTCGGACGCGCAGCTCGACCAGGTGGAGCAGGTCGCCGAGGACCACCTGCGCGACGACGACTGGGCCGGCGCGGCGATCGCCGCCGCGGACACGATCCGCACCGGCGGCACGACGTCCTCCGGCGGCGGCTGGGGCGTGGCGGCCGCGGTGGGCGGCGTCGCCGTGGCGGGCGGGGTCGGTGGCTGGCTCTGGGTCCGGTCGCGCCGCAGGAAGCAGGGCACCGCCGCCCCGGCCGGTCCGGGCGACCTGTCCGCCGTGCCGACCGAGGAGCTCGAGCGCCGCGTGGGCACCGCGCTCGTCGAGATCGACGACGCCCTGCGCACGTCGGAGCAGGAGCTGGGCTTCGCCCAGGCGGAGTTCGGGCTGGAGGCCACCCAGGACTTCTCCGCGGCTCTGGAGGTCGCGAAGGCCGACGTCGGGCAAGCCTTCCATCTGCGCCAGGAGCTCGACGACGACGTTCCGGACAGCGAGCCGCGCCGCCGCCAGCTGCTCGCCGGCATCCTCGAGCTGACCGAGCACGCCGGGGCGTCGCTCGATGCGCAGACCGACGCGTTCGACGAGCTGCGCGCCCTCCAGCAGCGGGCCCCCGAGCTGCTGGACGAGACGGAGCAGCGCGCCGGCGAGATCGAGGCCCGCGTCCCGGTGGCGCGCGAGACGCTCGACGGGCTCGCGGCGTCGTACCCGGCCTCCGCGCTCGCCTCCGTCCGCGGCAACCCCGACCAGGCGACCGCCCTCGTGGCGCACGCCCGCGAGGCCGTCGCCTCGGGCCGCACCGCCCTCACCGGCCGCACCCGCGCCGCCTCGGTCGCCCACCTCCGGGCGGCGCAGAACGCGCTCGGGCAGGCCGCGACGCTGCTCGACGCCGTCGACCAGGCGGGCGCGCAGCTCGCCACCGCCGGCGCCGACCTGGACAAGGGCCTCGCGTCGATCGGCCAGGACGTGGCCGACGCCGCCCGCCTCGTGCCCGCCGGCGGTGCGGGCGACGGCCAGGCGGACCGGGCGGCCGTGGCCGCCGCGCTCGCCGAGGCCGAGTCCGCGATGACCCAGGCGCGCGACGCCCGGTCCGGGGGCGACCCGCTCGCCGCGCTGCACCGGCTCACCGCGGCCGAGGCCGCCCTGGACACCGCGCTCGCCCCGGCGCGCGAGAAGGCGGAGGCGGACGCCCGCGCCCGCGCCCTGCTGCGCGACACGCTCGGCCGCGTGGACTCGCAGGTGCGCGCCACGCAGGACTACGTCGCGACGCGGCGCGGAGCCGTCGGCCCCGAGGCCCGGACCCGCCTGGCCGAGGCGGCGCGGCTCGTCGCCGAGGCCCAGGCGCTCCAGTCGCAGGACCCGACGGCGGCCCTCGAGCGCGCCCAGCAGGCCGAGCGGTACGCCCAGCAGGGGACGCAGCTCGCGGAGCAGGACACCTCGTCGTGGGGCGCGAACCAGGGCGGACAGGGCGGGCCGAACGTCGGCGGCATGGTGCTGGGCGGGATCCTGCTCGACTCCGTGCTGCGCGGGTCCGGCGGCGGCATCAGCGGCGGGTTCGGCGGCGGCTACGGGGGCGGCCGGCGCCGGGGCGGCTATGGCGGTGGTTTCGGCGGTGGCCGCGGTGGCGGCGGCTTCGGCGGCGGCCGGAGCAGCGGCGGCGGCCGCGGCGGGAGGTCGCGCGGCGGCCGCTTCTGACCCCGTCGTACGGGCCGGAACCGGTCCGGGGCGGCGCACGTTCTGGCAGGCACACGACGACGGCACACCATCTCAGCAGGGCGACGGAAGGAAGCACGACCATGACGCAGAAGCAGAGCATCCTCGGGCGCATCAGCCAGCTCGCGAAGGCGAACATCAACGCGCTGCTCGACCGCGCCGAGGACCCGCAGAAGATGCTGGACCAGCTGGTCCGCGACTACACGAACAACATCGCGGAGGCCGAGCAGGCCATCGCCCAGACCATCGGCAACCTGCGCCTCGCCGAGCAGGACTACAACGAGGACGTCCAGGCGGCGAGCGAGTGGGGCACCAAGGCCCTCGCCGCGTCGCGCAAGGCCGACGAGTACCGGTCCGCCGGCAACACGGCCGACGCCGACAAGTTCGACAGCCTCGCCAAGGTGGCGCTGCGCAAGCAGCTCGACGCCGAGTCCGAGGTCAAGACGGCGCAGCCGATGATCGAGCAGCAGCGCGTCACGGTCGAGAAGCTCAAGACCGGCCTGGCCGCGATGAAGGACAAGCTGGGCGAGCTCAAGTCCCGGCGCGACCAGCTCGTCGCCCGCCAGAAGGCGGCGCAGGCGCAGCAGACCGTGCAGGGCGCGATCAGCTCCATCAACGTGCTCGACCCGACCAGCGAGCTGGCCCGCTACGAGGAGACCGTGCGCCGCGAGGAGGCCATGGCGATGGGTCAGGCCGAGGTCGCGGCGGCGTCCCTCGACTCCCAGTTCGCCGAGCTGGAGGCGTCCGACAAGGACATCGAGCTCGAGGCCCGGCTCGCCGCCCTCAAGGCGGGCAACGCGCCGGCGCCGCAGATCTCCCCGTCCGACCCGGCCTGACCCGCGAGGTAGCACGAGCCCCCGCGAGGTAGTGGGGGGGGGGGGGGGGTGGGGTCCCCCCCCCCCCCCGGCCCGGCACGGCGCCACCGTCGCGGCGAGCACCCACGACGCGCACCTCGTCGC
>NZ_JBHVSQ010000003.1:0-31614 GCF_042885055.1 Isoptericola sp. NPDC058082
CCCCTCCCTCCACCACACCACCCCTGCCAAAAAGGGTGGTTCCCCCCTTCCCCCACCCGAAAAATACGCACAACCGCCTGTTCGGCGTCAGGGGGCGACGGCGGACTTGAGCCGGACGGCGGGGTCGGTGGCCCGGGCGAGGTCCAGGCGCAGCGGCTCGCCGCGGCTCATGAGGCGCCGCACGCCGCCGACGTCGCGCGGCGAGTCGACGAGGAGGACGGCGCGGACGGTCGCGACGCCGTCGGGCGCGCCCTCGACGGCCGGGTCCTGGGCCGGGTCCAGGTAGAGCGCCGCCCACGGGCCCTCGCCGGGCGTGCCGCGCAGCACCACGGGGGAGGCGTCGGGCCCGGCGGTGACCGGCAGGCCCAGCAGCGCCAGGTCGTGCCCGAGCTGCTGCGAGAAGACGTACGGCGCGTGGCCCCCGCCGGCCTGCTCGACGCCGAGCATCGCGCGCACGGTGGGGTCCGGGTCGTGCAGCGCCGCCGACCAGTGCCCGCCCGGCACCGTGCCGAACACGGGGTGCGCCCGCGACGCGACGTCGCCGACGGCCCAGACCCTGGGGTGGCCGGGGACACGGCCGTCGCCGTCCACGAGGAGCGCGCCGCGCGCGTCGAGCGGCAGCGTGCCCTCCAGCCAGCCCGACGCCGGCCGGGCGCCCACCGCGGTGAGCACCAGGTCGGCGGGCACGTGCTCGCCGTCGGCCAGGACCACCCCCGAGTCCTCGACCGCCGCCACCGCGGCGCCCGTGCGCAGGCGCACCCCGGCCTCCGCGTACCAGGCCGCGAGGCGTGACCCGACGTCGTGGCCGAGCTGGCGCGACAACGGGGCGGCGGCCGCCTCGAGCACCGTGACGTCCGCGCCGGCGCCTGCCGCGACCCCCGCGACCTCGGCGCCGATCCAGCCCGCGCCGACGATCACGAGGCGCAGCCCGTCCGGGCGGCGCAGCGCGGCCCGCAGGCGGTCGGCGTCGGCCGCCGTGTGCAGCAGCGACGACGCGGCGAACCCCGGCGGGACGAGCGGGACGGAGCCCACCGCGAGCACGACGGCGTCGGCCGCGACCTCGCTCCGCGCCGTCGTGACGACCACGCCGCCCGGCCCGGACGTGAGCGCGCGGGCGGGCTCGGCGAGGCGGACGTCGTCGGCCAGCGCGTCGACGTCGACGCCGAGGTCCGCGCTCAGCCACACCGGCTCGGGCCGCGTCAGGAGCTCCTTGGACAGGGGCGGCCGGTCGTACGGGGGCACGCCCTCGGCGCCCAGCAGCGTGATCCGCCCGTCGAAGCCGTGCGCGCGCAGCGCGGCGACGGTCTGGGCGCCGGCGAGGCCGGCCCCCACCACGACGACGGACCGGGGGAGGAGGGTGGAGGCGTCGGGGGTCGGCTCGGGCACGGTCCTCACGGTAACCCGCGGGCGTGGAGGTCCGGCGCCCGCCCCGGTCGGGCGGCGGTAGGCTCGGCTGCCGTGGATCCCCGTGCGCTGCCCGACCCTCCGCGCGACCCCGGAGGGGCCGAGCCCGCGCCCCGGTGGCACTCGGTCGAGGCGAAGGCCGACGCGCCGGCTCGGCACCTGCCCGGCCCGGAGCGCGCCATCGTCACCGTGCTCGCCGGCATCGTCCTCGCCGTCGTGCTCGGCGTGCTCGTCGGTGCCCGCGTCGGCACCGGCACCATCGCGCTGACCCTCGCCGTCGCAGGCACCTGGCGGGCCACGTCGTCCACCGGACCCGTCGGGCTCGTCGTACGGAGCCGGGGCTTCGACGTCTTCCTGTGCTGGGGCGGTGCCGTCGTCATCGGCGTGCTCGCCCTGACCGCGCCCGGCCTGGGCTGAGAGCCGCCCGTCAGCAGGCCGCGTCGGCGAGGCTCGTGGTGAGCGGCTCGGGGTGCCGTGGGTGCGTCCTCCGCGGACGCCACGAGGGCCGGCACCCCCTGCGGGGTACCGGCCCTCGTGCGCGGGTCGGGACGTCAGGCGCGCGGGGTGTCGCCCTTGCCCTCGGTGCCCTCGTCGCGGGGGGCGGGCTCGTCGACGTCCGCCCCGTCCCACTCGCCCTCGTTCTCGTCGACCTCCGACCGCGCCGGAAGGGCGCCGTCGTCGACGACGTCGTGCTGGCGGGGCTCGTCGTCGAGGTCGTCGCCGGCCGCGGAGCCGACCTCGACCTGCACGACCGCGGGGACCGGGGCGAACGCCCGGTAGAACAGGGCGGCGAGCGCCCCGCCCACGAGCGGGGCGACGACGAACACCCACAGCTGGCCCCAGGTCCAGCCGCCGCCGAAGACCGCCGAGGCGAACGAGCGGGCCGGGTTGAGCGAGGCGTTGGTGACCGGCCAGGCGACGACGAGCATCGCGCCGAGCGTCAGGCCGATGACCACCGGGGCGAACGTGACCGTCGAGCGCTTGCTCGTCACGCCGAGGATGACGCCGACGAAGACCGCGGTGACGACGACCTCGACGAGGATCGCGGCCCACATCGAGAACTCGGCCGGCGAGCCGCCGCTCTGGGCGGCGGACGCGGTCAGGGCCGCGAGGGGCGAGTGCGCGCCGAAGCCGTTCGCCGTGCCCTGGAAGACCGCGGCCTTGTCCGCCGCGCCGGTCAGCGCCGGGAACGAGTCGGGGATGATCGAGAACATGACGGCCGCCGCGGCCGTGCCGCCCACGAGCTGGGCGAGCCAGTACGGCGCGAGGTCGCGCCAGGCGGAGCGGCCCGCGAGCGTCAGACCGAAGGTGACGGCGGGGTTGAAGTGGCCGCCGGAGACGCCGCCGACAGCGGCGATGGCGCCCATGACGAGGATGCCGCCGGCGAGTGCCACCGGGAGGATCTGACCGTTGTTGACGGCGTTGAACGTCGCGGTGCCGACGATGCCGAGCACCAGCACGAACGTGCCGAAGGCCTCGGCGGCGAGCCGCGCGAACAGGCCGTGCTCCGGGTGGTCGGCCGCCGTCTCGACGTCGACCGAAGCCGTACCGCTCTCGGCGGCGATGTCCTGGGACATGAGGGTCCTTCTCTGCTCGGGAGACGGGCGTCTCGGTGTGCCCCTCGCGGTGGAGGGGCCGGTCGTGCGTGACCGGCCTCACGGCCGGCTGCGCGGGCATGCTTCCACCGTGGTCTGAACGGTTGCTGAGCGCGGGCCGACGGTGGCGCTCCTGGCACGTTACCGCGCGTCGTCCCAGGTCGCGCTCCGCCACGACGGTCGGCGCGCCGGACCCGAGCCCGCCCGGAGTGGCGGTCGACCCCGGCGCCCGGCTGCGACAGAGTAGGGGCATGACCACACCAGTGAACGTGACCGTCACCGGGGCGGCGGGCCAGATCGGGTACGCGCTGCTCTTCCGGATCGCGTCGGGCGCGATGCTCGGCCCCGACACCCCTGTGCGGCTGCGGCTGCTGGAGATCCCGCAGGCGGTGAAGGCCGCCGAGGGGACCGCGATGGAGCTCGACGACTGCGCCTTCCCGCTGCTCGACGGCATCGACATCCACGACGACCCGACGGCCGGCTTCGCGGGCACGAACGTCGCCCTCCTGGTGGGGGCCCGGCCGCGCGGCCCGGGCATGGAGCGGGCGGACCTGCTCGAGGCGAACGGCGGCATCTTCGGTCCGCAGGGCCGGGCCATCAACGCGGGCGCGGCCGACGACGTGCGCGTCCTGGTCGTGGGCAACCCGGCCAACACGAACGCGCTGATCGCGGCGTCGAACGCGCCGGACGTGCCGAAGGACCGCTTCACGGCGATGACGCGCCTCGACCACAACCGCGCGCTGTCCCAGCTCGCGAAGCGGGCGGACGTGCCGGTCTCGCAGGTGCGCCGCATGACGATCTGGGGCAACCACTCCGCGAGCCAGTACCCGGACGTGTTCCGGGCCGACGTCGCGGGCACGCCGGGCGCCCGCTACGCGGACGAGGACAAGCTCTGGCTCGTGGACGACTTCATCCCGACGGTGGCCAAGCGCGGCGCCGCGATCATCGACGCGCGCGGCGCGTCGTCGGCGGCGTCCGCCGCGAACGCGGCGATCGACCACGTCCACGACTGGGTGCGGGGCACGCCCGAGGGCGACTGGACCAGCGCGGGCCTGTGGTCGACCGGGCAGTACGGCGTGCCCGAGGGCCTCGTCTCGTCCTTCCCGGTGACGTCGTCGGGCGGGGCGTGGGAGGTCGTCGAGGGACTCGAGATCGACGACTTCTCGCGCGAGCGCATCGCGGCGAGCGTGCAGGAGCTCTCCGAGGAGCGGGACGCCGTGCGTGCGCTGGGCCTGATCTGACGAAAAATCTGCGGCGGAGCGTCGGGGGCGCCGCATAGGCTTCTCGGGCCATGATCGACGCCCCTGCCGCGCGCGCGGACCACGCCACGTCCACCTCGACCACGACGACCGACCCGGCCCGCCGCCTCGACTGGCGGCGGCTGCGCGGACCGGTGGCCGCGGTCGCGCTGGTCGCGCTCACCCTCGGAGCGGTGGGCGCGGCGCTCGGCACCGTCGTCGCGGGGCGCCTCGCGGAGGACCCGACGGGCGCGCTGCTGTCGCTGCTCGCGCTGTGCGTGGTCGGCGCCGCCCTGTTCGACGCGGCCGGGCAGGTCGTGTGGGCGGGCGTCGTCGACCGCGCCGAGGGGCGGCTGCGCGGCGACCTGCTCACGGCGGCGCTGCACCAGCCGCTCGCCACGCTCACCGAGCAGGCGGTGGGCGAGGTGCTCGACCGCGTCGACGACGACACGCACGCCGTCGGCACGCTCGTGCGCCGCCAGCTCTGGGGCGCGGGGCGCACGGTCGTCGGCGTCGTGCCGATGTACGTGGTCGCGGGCCTCACCTGGTGGCCCGCGTGGGCGCTCTTCCCCCTGCTGGGTGCGCTCGCGGGCGTCCTCGTGCGGCCGATGCTGGGGGAGATCGCCCGCCGCAAGGTGATCGAGGAAGCGGCCTGGACCGACCACGCCGCCGCGTTCGAGGAGTCGGTCGCCGCCCGCGACGACCTGCGCACCAGCCTCGGCCAGCCGTTCGCGGTCCGCCGCCTGGCGCAGCGCTCGGCGGACGTGCACCGCAAGTTCCGCGACGTGGTGGTCGTCGAGTCGACGATGCTGCGCCGGGCCGGCCTGGTGCTCGCCGCGCTGCTCGCCGGCGTCGCCGTGGCCGGTGCCGCGCTGGCGTCGGGCGGCACCCTGGAGGTCAAGGACCTCGTGACGTTGTTCCTGGTCACCTCGATGTTCGTAGGGCAGGTGGACAACCTCATCCACCACCTGCCGGACATCCAGGAGGGGCTGGGTGCGATCACGCGCATCAGGCAGATGTTGTCCGTGGAGCCGGAGCCGACCGGCGGTCGTGACCTGCCCGAGGGGCCGGTGGGCATCGAGCTGCGCGACCTGCACTTCTCGTACGCCGAGGGCACCTTCGCGCTGCAGGGCGTGAACCTGCGCGTCCCGGCGGGGCAGACCGTGGCGCTCGTCGGGCGCACCGGATCGGGGAAGTCGACGCTCGCGTCGCTGCTGTCCCGCGCCGTCGAGCCGGAGCCAGGCACGGTGTTCCTCGGCGGCGTCGACGTGCGCGACCTCGACCTGCAGAAGCTGCGCGCCGCCGTCGGCGTCGTCACGCAGCGCACCGAGATCCTCGCCGGCACGCTCGCCGAGAACATCGCGCTGTTCGCCGACGTCCCGCGCGAGGACGTCGAGGCGGCCGTGCGCGAGCTGCGCCTGGACGCCTGGGTCGCCGGCCTGCCCGACGGCCTGGACACCCTGCTCGGCCCGGGCGGCACCTCGCTGTCCGCGGGGGAGGAGCAGCTCGTCGCGTTCGCGCGCCTGCTCGTGCGCGACGTCCAGGTGGTCGTGCTCGACGAGGCCACGGCGCGCATGGACCCGCTCACCGAGGCGCGCGTGGTCGCGGCGTCCGAGCGGCTGCTCGCCGGCCGCACGGGCGTGCTCGTCGCGCACCGGCTCACGACCATCGAGCGGGCCGACCTGCTCGCCGCGCTCGACCACGGCCGCATCGTCCAGCAGGGGCCCCGGGGCAGGCTCGCCCGCGAGGACGGCCCGTACCGCGACCTGCTCGTGGCGAGCGACGCCGCGGACGCGCCCGTCGCGAGCGCCGGTGCCGCCGAGGAGGTCGCGTCGGCCCTCACCGGGCACGAGGCGGCGCCGGCGAGTACCGCCGTGGCGGCCGCGCAGGCGACGTCGCACGTGGGCGGCAGGCGACGCCGCGGCGCGGCGCCCGAGCTCGCCGACCCGGGGGAGGGCCCGAGCCTGGCGCGGGGCGTGCTGCACGCGCTGTTCGTGCGGCCCGCGTGGGGCGTGGTCGGCGCGGCGCTCTTCCTCGTGGCGAGCCTCGTCTCCGCGCAGGGCGCCCTCACCGGGTTCCTCTGGGGGCGGGCGGTCGAGGGCCTCGACGCGGGCTTCCCCACCGCGCTCATGGTCGCGTTCGTCGTGCTCCTCGTCGTCGCGCCGCTGGCGCTGGCGTGGGCGCTGTACGTCTACCCGCGGTGGTGGGTGGAGGTGCTGCTCCGGGTGCGCATGTCGGTGATGTCGGGCCAGACGCGCCAGGAGCGCCTGCGCGCCACCCCGCCCGGCGAGGTCGTGGCACGGGCCATGGACTCCGACCGCTTCGTGCGCTACGCCGACCGCTGGGTCGACTTCGTCAACGGCCTGGTCATCGCCGGCGTGACGGCGCTGCTGAGCGGGTCGTGGCTGGCCGGTGGCGTGCTGCTGGCCGTCATGGTGGTCTCCGCGGCCGCGTCGGCGGTCGGCCGGCCGATCGCGGGCCGCTCGGCCACCCGGTCGTCGGCCGCGCGCGCCCGGTTCGGTCGCGCCCTCGTCTCGGCGCTCGACTCCGCTCGCACGGTGAAGCTCGCGGCGCGCACGCCCGAGGTGCACGGCCACCTGCGGCAGGTCGACGCCGGCCGCGTGCGGGCCGCGATCTTCGAGCACCGGATCCAGGCGGCCCTCGACGGCGTGCCGATGATCATGGTGCAGCTCGGTGTCGTCGCCGCCTGGGCGGGCCTGCTCACCGGCACGTGGGGGCTGGCGACCGCGCTGCTCGTCGCGAACGCCGTGAACGGGTTCGGCTGGTTCGGCGTCGTGGCGGGGGCCGTCGTGACGGAGGCGCCGGGCACCCGGTCGTGGCAGCGGGCCACCGGCCGGTTCGCCGCCGGAGCCGACCTCATGGACCTGCCCGCGGGCGTCGACCTGCTCACGGGCGACGCGCCGCGGCCGTCCGCCGGCCCGCGCGAGGCCCTGGAGCGGCTGCGCCTCGAGGGCGTCACCGCCGTGCACGACGACGGCACCATCGGCGTGTCGGGGGTGGACCTGGAGGTGCGGCGCGGCGAGCTCGTGCTGCTGCTCGGCCAGGTGGGGTCGGGCAAGTCGAGCCTGCTGTCCGCGCTCAGCGGCCTCATGGAGCACACCGGCAGCATCCGGTGGAACGAGCGGGAGGTCGCGGACGCCCAGGCGTTCCTGCGCCCGGGGCAGGTGGCGCACGTCGCGCAGGTGCCCCGCGTGCTGTCGGGGACGTTCAGCGAGAACGTGCGCCTGGACCACGAGCGCGACGTCGACGGCCCGGTCGCGGCCGCGCGCCTCGGGCAGGACGTCGACGAGGCGGGCGGGCCGGACGCGCTCGTCGGGCACCGCGGGGTCCGGCTGTCCGGCGGCCAGGTGCAGCGGCTCGCGCTCGCCCGCGCCCTGGCGACGGACGCCGAGCTGCTGCTGGCCGACGACGTGTCCAGCGCCCTGGACGCCACCACGGAGATCGAGCTGTGGGCGTCGCTGCGCGAGCGCGGCACCACCGTCGTCGGCGCGACCTCGAAGCGCGCGGCGCTGTCCCGCGCCGACCGTGTGGTCGTGCTCGCCGACGGCGAGATCGCCGAGATCGGCCCGTGGCACGAGCTCGCCCCGCGCTGGGGGCACCTGGCGGGCTGACCTGCCAGGTGCCGGGCCGGTCGTCGGCTCAGCCGGCGGCGGGCCCGGCCGCGGCGCCGAGCACGCGGGCCGCGGCGACGTCGGCGCCGGCCAGCAGCGGGGACGGCACGCCGGGGCTGGCGCCGATCGCCGACCCCCGCTGGACGGCCTCGGCGGGGATGCCGAGCACGACCACCCGGTCGTCGGCGTCCCCTGCGGCGTCGACGAGGGCGAAGCCGTCCCGGGTCACGTCGAGGCTGTCCGAGGCGACGGCGCCGCCCGCCCCGGTGGGGAGCGGGTGCGCCCGGGCGCGGCCCGTGTCGAGGAGCGCGCGCAGCAGGGGGTCGTCCGTGGGCCCGACCGCCCCGCGGGACATCCGGGTCTCGACGAACGCCCGCGCGCGCACGGGCCCCCGCACGTCGCTGCGCGCCACGAACGCCCCGTCCTCCACCGTCACGCGGGTGCCCTCGCCGAGCAGCTCGACCACGCCCGCGCGCACGAGCGCGAGCAGCTGGGCGGCGCGCCGCGGCGGCGGGCCGGACGCGAGGGCGAGCCCGAGGGGGACCAGCATCCCCTCGCCGGTCGACTGGAGCGACGCGCCGTCGACGACCCCGGCGCGGGTGAGGCGCGCGACCTCGCCGCGGAGGGTCTCCATGGCCTGGTTCACGCGGGCGCGCGGGGACGTCGCCGGCGAGGCCACGGACTCCTGCTCGTCGTCGACCCAGCGCGCGACCCACGCGGGCCAGGCCACGGCGCCGACGCGCGGCGGCCGGTCGGCCCGGGCGGGGTCGAAGGCGTCGGCGGGGTCGCGCACGAGGTCGGCGCACAGGGCCGCCGGGTCGTCCGCCGCCGCGACCAGGACGACGAGGTCGTCGGCCGCGACGGGGGAGCGCAGGGCCGACGGGCGGTGCTCGGCCAGCGCCGTGAGGTGCGCCAGCACGAGCTCGCGGGCCAGCAGCGGCCAGACGTCCCGCGCCAGGTCGAGCACCGGGCGCCCGCCCGCCCGGTCCCGCAGGGCGTCGAAGCGCTCGCGGGTCGCGTACCGCGCCGCGTACGGGGCGGGGATCCCGTCGGCCAGCGCGCCCTTCCCGCGGTAGGGCAGGCCACGGCGCGAGCCGGCCAGCAGGTGCGGCTCGGCCCCGCTCGGCACGTAGCGCAGGGCGTCGCCGGCGTGCGGGCCGTCGGCGCCGCCGTCGTCGCACGACCGCCCCGCGGCGTCCACGGGCGAGCCCGTGCGGGCGTCGACGAACCGGCCGCCGCGACCCACCGTGAGGAGCGCGAGCACGTCGAAGAAGTTCGCGCCGAGGCCCACCACGAGGACGTCCTCGCCGGCGGGCACGGCGGCCCAGTCGCGCTCCGCGGGCATGCCGGGCTCCACGTAGACGAGGCCGTGCCGTCGCGCGGCGTCCCGGTGCTCGCGGGTCTGCGGGGAGCGGACCGCCTGCACCATGCCCTGCGCCAGGACGACGACGGGGGCCGCGAGCACCGCGGGCCCGGCGGCGCCGGGGCTGTCGGGGCCGGCGTCGTCGCCCGGGGCCGGTGCGAGGACCACGTGCCGCACGCCGGGCTCGGGCGAGCGCACGTCCACGACCTCGCCGTGCACCGGCACGACCTCGACGGCGCCCCGCCGTGCGGCCTCCGCGAGCTGGTCGCGGTAGTACGCGCCCTGGAGCCGGCGGCTGGGGTACGAGCCGGGGCCGAGGGCCCGTGCCTCCGGGCGTGCCCACGCGTCGCACGGCGCGCCGTGGGCCCACGCCACCAGGTCCGGTCCCGGCACGACGGGGCCGGTCATCGGCGTCGTGGCGTCGGCGTGCGCGGTGGTCCGCGCGGCCCAGGTGTTGTTGAGCAGCAGCGGCGACTGGTCGGTGCGCCAGGTCGCCCCGGCACCTACCTCCACGCGGTCGACGACGGCGACCCGCAGCGGGGGCAGCGCGGGGTCCGCGGGGGCTCCCCAGGGCGCGTCGGGCCGGCGCCGCGCGGCGAGGCGCGCGACGACGGCGACGGCGCGCGGGCCGCCGCCCACCACGACGGCGTCGAACGGCGTGGGGCGGCCGTCCGCCTGCGCGGGCGCGGTCACGCGGGCTCGGTCACCGCGGCGACGGCCGCGGCGAAGGACCGCCCGGCGGCGTCGATCGCCGCATCGTCGGCGTCGACGCCCGGGAAGCGCGGCGGCAGGCCGGCGAGCACGCCCCGCAGGATCTCCCGGCGGCGGGCGGCGCGGGTCGTCGTCGGCAGCGTGCGCAGGTGCACGTCGAGCCGGTCGGCCAGCCCGGGCGGGAAGACCCGCTCCCAGCGCTCCCGCTCCGGCCCCAGCCCGTGCCGGGACGCGCCGGCCGCGCTCGCCCCCACGGTGGCCCGGCGGCCGCGCTCCGCGGCCGTGGCGCCCTCGTCGAGCGCGCCGTCGCGCAGCACGACCCCGTAGGCGTCCAGCGCGTGCGCCGGCGTGACGAGCCCGGCGTCGACGTCGGCGAGCACGGCGCGCGGGTCGCGCTCGAGGGGGTCGCCGTAGCCGCCCGCGCCGGACGTGCGCAGCACCACGCGGTCGCCCGCGCGCAGCGGGTGGACGTCCACGACCGACAGGCGCTGCTCGTCCGCGCGCCCCTCGTTGACCACGAGCTCGGTGAGGGCGCCCGGCAGGCCGCCGGCGAAGCCCCACGGCCGGAACCGCAGCCGCTCGAGCCCACGGGCCAGGAGGCCCCCGTCGGTGAGGGCCTCGAACTCGAGCTCGAGCCCGCTGCCGCCGCGCCACCGCCCGGCGCCGCCCGAGTCGGGGCGCAGGGCGTAGCGCCGCACGCGCACGGCGACGTTCGCCTCGACCGTCTCGACGGGGTTGTTGGACAGGTTGGAGATGCCGGAGTCGCGGCCGTCCGCGCCGTCGGCCCCGTGCCGGGCGCCGGTGCCGCCCACCATCGGCTCCACGACGTCCACGCGCGACCCGTCGGCCGCGGCGAAGACCACCGGCACGACGAGGCCGCTCGACGCCGCGGGCAGCACCTCGGGCGCCGCCTGGACGAGGGCGCCGGAGACGACGTCGTTGACCCGCGAGGTCGTGGCGTGCCGCACGCCCGTCGCGGCGGTGCCGGTGGCGTGGAGCAGCGTGCCCTCGGGGGCCGTGAAGCCGATGACGTCCATGAGCCCGCCGTTGAGCGGCACCGCCGGGTCGAGCGTGCCGATCAGGGCGAACAGCCGCGTCACGACCCACGAGTGCGCGCGCCCGAACGTCACCATGTTCAGGGCTGCCTCGACCTGCGGGTCGGTGCCCGTGAGGTCGAGGTGCACGGTGCCGTCGTCGACGGTCGCCGTGACGACGACGCGCAGCGGGACGTCGCTCACGCCGTCGTTGTCGAGGAAGTCCTCGAAGCGGTACGTGCCGTCGGCCAGCGAGCGCAGCGCGGCGCGGGCGCGGGCGGCGCTCTGCTCGCGGGCGAACGCGCCGACGTCCGCGAGACCGGCGGGCCCGAGGTCGGCCGTGAGCTCGGCGACGCGCCGCCGGCCCGTGTCGAGGGCGGCGAGCATCGCGTGCAGGTCGCCGCGGTTGGCGTCGGGGGTGCGGGAGTTCGCCGCGAGGATCGCCTCGACCTCCGGCACCACCTCGCCGCCGCGCACGTACCGCACGGGCGGCACGCGCAGCCCCTCGGCGAAGACGGAGTCGTTGACGACGCTCACCGAGGACGGCACGCGACCGCCCACGTCGGAGACGTGCACGAACGCCCAGCCGTAGCCCACCAGCTCGTCGCCGTCGAAGAACGGCGCGACGGCGTGCACGTCGGGCAGGTGCGTGGACAGCCCGCCCGACAGGTACGGGTCGTTGGTCAGGACGACGTCGCCGGGGCCGAGCGGCCCGTGCGCGGTCGCGGCCTCGATCGTCGGCGTGAGGTCGAGCCCCACGAAACCGGAGACGCCCACGTCCTGCGGGTAGGCGACGAACCGGCCCGACAGGTCGGCCACCGCGCAGGCGAAGTCCGCCGCGTCGCGCACGTACAGGCTGCGGCTCGCCCGCCGCAGCGTGAGGCACATCTCCTCGACGGCGGCCTGGAGCCGGGTCTGCGCGACGTCCTTCTCGACGGTCGTGAGCCCGGTGCCGAGCCCGCTCGTGGGTCCTGTCGTCGGGGTGTGCGTCGGCACGGTCAGTCCTCCTGCTCGGAGCGGTCCCGCACGAGGTGCAGGTTCCCGCCGTCGTCGGTCGTCGCCGTCCAGCCCGCGGGGACCAGCACGGTCGTGTCCGCCTTCTCGACCACCGCGGGGCCGGCGACGGACGCCTCGCCGCCGTCGGCGGCGAGGGCCCACACGCCCGCGGGGCGGGGCACCGCGTCGTACCGGACGTCGCGGGCGCCGGTCTTGACGAAACCGGAGCCGCCCCGGCCGGTCCGCACCTCGCCCGGGTGCACGGTGACGCTCGCCCGGACCGTCTCGGCGCGCACGGTCGCGGCGGCGTCGACGAAGCCGTGCACCCGCTCGTGCTGCTCGGCGAACCGCCGCAGGCCGACGTCGGCGGCGAGCCGCAGGGGAGCGGTCGCGGCGTCGGTCGTGGACCGCGCGGCGAGCTCGACCTCGAGCGTCGTCGGCTGGCCGGCGTAGCGCAGGTCCGCGCTCAGGGTCACGGTGCCGACGGCGTCGACGTCCTGCGTGCGCAGCCAGCCGAGGACCTCGGCCTCGAGCTCCGCGCACGCCGCGGTGAGGTCGTCGAGGGTGGCCTCGGCGACGACGGTGCGCACGGTGCGGGCCACGTCGCGGCGGACCGGCGCGATGGCGGCGCCGAGCGCGCAGAACGTGCCCGCGGCGGCCGGGACCAGCACGCGCGAGACGCCGACCTCGTCGGCGAGCAGCGCGGCGTGGGTGCCGCCCGCGCCGCCGAACGCGACGAAGGTGTAGCGCTCCGGGACCTCGCCGTGCGCGGCGAGCACGGTGCGCAGCCGCGCCGCCATGCCCGCGGACGCGACGCGGAACGCGGCGTCGGCCGCCCCGTCGGCCCGCGCGTCCGGCGTGCCGACGTCCGTGCCGTCGTCCGTGCCGTCGTGCTCGGCCACGCGCGCCAGCGCCGCCGTGGCGAGGTCGCCGCGCAGCGGGAAGGTGCCGCCCAGGAACGTCGCCGGGTCGATGATCCCGGCGTGCACGTACGCGTCGGTGAGCGCGGGCTCGGTGCCCCCCGCGTCGTACGCCGCCGGGCCGGGGACGGCGCCCACGCTCGTCGGGCCGACGCGCAGGACGGACCGGGACCCGGAGCGGTCGTCCCAGATCACGGAGCCGCCGCCGGCGCCGATGGCCGAGACCTCGACCACGGGCGTCATGAGCGGGTGCGGGCCCACGGTGGCGGTCGTCGTGAGGACGGGCCGCCCGCCGCGCAGCACGCCGATGTCGCTGCTGGTGCCGCCCATGTCGAGCGTCACCATGTCGGTGCCGGGCCACGCGGTGGCGGCGGCGGACACGCCGCCGGCCGGGCCGGACAGCACGGTCTGCACGGGCCGCCGGATCGCGGAGTCGATGGACACGGACCCACCGTTGGAGGTGGTGATGTACACGCGGGCGTCGACGCGCAGCCGCGCCAGGCGCTCGCGCAGGGCGGTGAAGTAGCCCGTCATGAGCGGCGTGATCTGGGCGTCGAGCAGGGCGAGGGTGGTGCGCTCGTACTCGCCGGCCTCCGGCCACACGGCGGCGGCCGACGTCACGGGCACGTCGAGGGCCCGCGCGAGCCGGTCCGCGAGCTCCTGCTCCGCCTCGCGGGCCGCATAACCGCCGAGGAGGCTCACGGCGACCACCTCGGGCGTCAGCGCGCGGAGCCGGGCCACGAGGCGGTCGAGCTCCGCGGGATCGACGCCGGCGCCCACCGCGTCGCCGTCGGACGCGAAGCGGTGGTCGGTCTCCAGCACGTGCTCGCGCGGCACGATCGGCGCGGCGGGCGTCGCGTGCAGGTCGAACGACCGCGGCATGCGGGCGCGGGCGATCTGCAGCACGTCCCGGTGGCCGCGGCTGGTCACCAGGGCGGCGCGGGCGACCCGGCCCTGCAGGATCGCGTTGAGCCCGATGGTCGTGCCGTGCGCGACGGACGCGACGTCCGCGACGTCGATCCCCCGCTCCAGGAGCTGGGCGAGCCCGGTCTCGACCCCCTCCGACGGGTCGTGGGGCGTGCTCGGCACCTTGTGCGTGATCGCGTCGGCGAGCGACCAGGAGGAGCCGTCGCCGGGGACGGCGACCAGGTCGGTGAAGGTGCCGCCGACGTCGATGCCGATGCGCCACCGGCGGGGGGCTGCGGGTGCTGCCATGGTCTACAGGAACCTCGAGACGTGGACGGTGCGGTCGAGCACGGCGATGGTCACCACGCTCACGAGCAGCAGCAGCGTCGAGACGGCGGCGACCGTCGGCTCGAGCTGGACCTGCACCGCGGAGTAGATGCGGACGGGGACGGTGGCCTCGCCGGCGCCCGCGACGAGCACGGACACCGCGACCTCGCCGAGCGAGATGACCGCGCCGAGGAACGCCCCGGCCACGATGCCCGGCCGCAGGAGCGGGACGGTGACCGTGAGGAAGGTGCGCAGCGGCGACGCGCCGAGGGAGCGCGCGGCGCGCGGCAGCGCGGGGTCGAGCGCCGCGGCGCTCACCGCCACGACGCGCACGCAGAACGGGAACGTCACGACGAGGTGCGCCAGCCACAGGCCGGTGGCCGAGCCCACCGTCCCGGTGCGCTGGAGCTGGTAGAGCAGCGCGAGCCCGACCATCACGCCGGGCACCGCCATCGGCGACAGGAACAGCAGGCCGAGAGCGCGCCGTCCGGGGAACGTGCCGGCCCCGACGGCGTAACCGCCGAGGGTGCCGAGGACCACCACCACCGGCACGACCAGGAGCACCAGGGTCAGCGAGTAGCCGAGCGAGTCGAGCCACTGCGGTGAGCCGAACACCTCGCCGTACCAGCGCAGCGAGAACCCGGACGGCGGGAACCGGAAGTTGTTCTCGGCGTTGAACGAGCTCAGCGCCACGACGGCGAGCGGGAGCAGCAGGAACGCGCAGACGAGGACGACGGGCACGAGGCTCAGCGCGCGGCGGGCGCGGGCGCCGCGGCCGGCGGCGCGGGGGAGGCGACGGTCAGCCACGACGACCCCTCTCGGCGAGGCGGCCGAGGAGGCCGGCGAGCCCGCAGACGACGAGCGTCACCGCGAGCAGCACGAAGCTGAGCGCGGCGGCGCGGGGCTGGTCGAACGCCACCATCGCCTCCGTCTGGATGCGCAGGCCGGCGAGCGACTGGTTCGCCCCGCCCACCATGAGCGGCGTGACGTACACGCCCATGCTCAGCGAGAACACGATGACGGTGGCCGCCACGACGCCCGGCGTGGCCAGCGGCAGCACGACGGACCGGAACGTGCGCAGCCCCGACGCGCCGAGGTCGGCGGACGCCTGCAGCAGGCGGGGGTCGATCGCGCCGAGCGAGGCGGACAGCGCGAGCACGGCGAACGGCAGCAGCACGTGCACGACGGCGAGGAACACCGTCCACGGCGACCGCAGCAGCGGCAGCGACTCGTCGATCAGGCCGAGCGACTGGAGCAGCACGTTCACCGGCCCCTCGCCGGCCATGACGACCCGCCAGCCGAAGGACCGCACGACCTCGCTCGTGAGCAGCGGGGAGAGGGTGACGACGAAGACGAGGCTCTTGCCGACGGGCGACGTCGAGCGCGCGAGGTACCAGGCGACGGGGAACGCCAGGATCAGGCAGGCGGCGCACACCCGGACCGCGAGCCACAGGCTCTCCACGACCGAGCCCCACAGGTAGGGCGTGGAGAAGACCTCGGCGTACTGCGCGCCGGTGACGCCGGGCAGCACGTTGTTCATCGCGTCCGTCGGGCGCAGGCTCAGCACGAGCAGGCCGGCGAGCGGCACCAGGAAGGCGACCACCACGAACAGGGTGGGCACGATCGCGGCGACGTGGCCGCGCAGGTCGCGCGGGCGGCGGGTACGGCGGGTCCCGGCCGCGCGGGGCGGCGCGGCCGACGCGGCGGGGGCGGGGGCGGCGAGCGTCACGTCAGGCCGCCCCGAGCGGCAGCAGGGCGTCGTCCGACCAGGTGACCCCCACGGCCTCGTCCTCGGCGAACCGCCGCGACGCGCCCGCGGGGCTGGCGAGCAGGTCGGTGCCGTCCGCGGTGCGCAGGCGGTACTCGTACCGCTCGCCGGCGAACCCGACCGACAGCACGGTGGCCGGCGCGGCGTCGCCGCCCGGCTCCACGAGCCGCACGTGCTCGGGGCGCAGCGCGACCGTGGCGCCGGCGTCGTCCGGCGCCGGCCGGCCGAGCACCGTGCGGCCGCCGTCGGCGTCGCGCACCGCCAGCAGGTTGGCGGCCCCCACGAAGTCCGCCGCGAAGCGGGTGCGCGGGGCGCGGTACAGCTCCTCCGGGGTGCCGAGCTGCTCGAGACCGCCGTGCGCGAGCAGCGCGACGCGGTCGGACAGCGCGAGCGCCTCCGCCTGGTCGTGCGTGACGAAGACGGTCGTCGTGCCCACCTCGCGCTGCAGCTCGCGCAGCTCGTGCCGCATCTGGCGGCGCAGCTTGGCGTCGAGGTTCGACAGCGGCTCGTCGAGCAGGAGCACCCGCGGCCGCGTGACCAGCGCCCGCGCGATCGCCACGCGCTGCTGCTGCCCGCCCGAGAGCTGCTGCGGGTAGCGGCCCGCGAACTCCTCGAGGTCGACGAGCCGCAGCGCGTCGGCGACGCGGGCGGCCCGCTCGTCGCGCGGCACGCGCCGCGTGCGCAGCCCGTACTCGAGGTTGCGCCGCACCGTCATGTGCGGGAACAGGGCGTAGCTCTGGAACACCAGCCCCGTCTCGCGGCGGTTCGGGGCGACGTGCGTGACGTCGTCCCCGTCGATCGCGACCGTCCCGGTGGTCGGCGCGACGAACCCGGCGAGCACGCCGAGCAGGGTCGACTTGCCGCAGCCCGACGGGCCGAGGACGGACACGAACTCGCCCGCCTCGATCGTCAGCTCGTCCAGCTCGAGCACCGGCGGGCCGCCGTAGCCGACGCTGAGCCCGCGGATCTCCACCCGTCCCTGCGTCGTCGTCGTGGACGCCGGGGTCGTCGTCGCCGTCATCAGCCGAAGATCTCCTGCCAGCGCGCCTGCAGGTCGGGCAGCTGCGGGGTGATCGCCTCGTAGTCGACCCACACGAAGTCGTCGTAGGCGCCGGGCCCGCTGGTGATCTGCTCGTCGAACTGCTCGGTGTACGTGTTCTCGTCGTTGGACGCGGCGTACCAGGTGCCCTCGGAGAACACGGGCTGGTAGTCGCTCGAGGCCACGTAGTCGAGGAACGTGTACGCGAGCTCCTCCTCCTCGGTGCCCTCCGTGACGAAGAGCGACGTCAGCGCGCCGACGGAGCCGGACTCGGGGTAGGCGAAGCCGATCGGCTCGCCCGCGTTCTGCTGGACGAACGCCCGGCCGTCCCAGTGCGCGGCGATCCACGCGTCGCCGTTCGCGAGCGCGGTCTCGACGCTCGTGCCGTCGGCGGGGAACGCCGACGCGCAGTCCTTGAGCGTCTGCAGCTGCTCGAACGCGGCGTCGACGTCGGCCGGGTCGGTGATGGACCCGCCCGCCTCGTTGATTAGGCCCGCGACGAACTCGATGCCCGTGTTGAACGTCAGCGGCGAGACGGCGACGTGGCCGCAGTACTTCGGGTCGAGCAGGTCGGACCAGTCGGTGGGCGCCTCGTCGACCTTGTCGGTGCGGTAGGCGATGCCGGTGGAGCCGACCGTCAGGGGGACGCCGTACTGCGTGCCGTCGACGTCGCTCTGCTCGGCGAGCACGGTGTTGAGCTGGTCGAACTCGGCGATGCGGTCCGTGTCCAGCGGGGCGACGACCCCGGCCGAGACGGCGCTCGGGACGACGTTGGGCGTGAACGCGACGACGTCGTAGGCGGGGGTGCCGCCCTTCGACGAGCGCAGCGCCGTGAGCCAGTCCGCGGGCCCGCCGGGCACCAGCTCGACGGTCGCGCCGGTCTCCTCCTCGAACGGGTCGACGAACGCCTGGGTGAAGGACTCGCCCCAGGAGCCGGCGTAGACGGCGACCTTGAGGGTGCGGCCCGACAGGTCGCCCGACGCGGCGTCGCCCCCGCCGTCGCCGGACGAGCACGCGGCCAGCCCGCCGGTGAGCGCGAGCACGGTCGTCACGGCGAGCGTGCGGGTCAGGGGCCGGGCGGCCCGGCGCGTGGTGCGGTGGGTCATCGCAGTCTCGTTCCTTCGGGTGCGGCGCCGGCAGGGTCGCCGGCGTGGTGGGGCGGGAGGCGTCGGTCCCAGGCGTGGTGCCGTTCCAGGACGTGGCCGAGGCGCAGCAGCAGACCCTCCCCGCCCTGCGGGGCGAGGAGCTGGGTGCCGAGCGGGAGGCCGTCGTCGTCGAGGTGGGTGGGCAGGGTGAGCGCGGGGACGCCGATCATGCTGGGGACGGTGGTGAAGGCGAGCGTGCGCTCGTAGACGACCGCGTCGCGGGCCGGGGCGTGCCGCCGCAGCTCGTCCAGGACGACGCCGACGCGCGGCACGCGGGTCGCGGTGGTGGGCGTGACCACCACGTCGACGTCGCGGAACAGGTCCGCGGTGACCTCGCGGGCGAGCGCGCGGATCCGCACGGCAGCGCGGACGTAGTCGGCGGCGCCGAGGGCGTCCGCCTGCGCCATGACGCGGTGGATGTAGGGCTGCAGACGCTCGGGGCGGTCGAGCGGGACCTGCCGCAGCCACGCGGGGATGACGACGGAGGGGTAGAGCTCCATGAGCTCCGCGCCCTCGTCGGTCGCGCCCAGCCCGACGACGGTGTGGCCCGCGGCGCGCAGCACCGCCGCGGTGTCCTCGGCCGCGGCGACGCACGCGGCGTCCACCGCGATCCGCGCGTCCCACGAGCGCGTCAGCACCCCGACCCGGAGCGGCGCGGGCGCGCGCTCGAGGTCGGCGAGGTAGTCCGGGGCGGCGGTCGCGGTGCGCGTCCAGGCGAGCGGGTCGGGGGCGGCGAGGTGCCCGACGACGGCGGCGGTGTCGCGCACCGTGCGCGTGACGACCCCCTCGGTCGCGCCGCCCTCCCAGCCCTGCACGCGCTGGGGCAGCAGCCCGCGGCCGGGCTTGAGGCCGACGACGCCGCAGAACGCCGCGGGGATCCGCAGCGACCCGCCCCCGTCGCTCGCCAGGGCGGCAGGCACGATGCCGGCGGCGACGGCCGCGGCCGACCCGCCGCTCGACCCGCCGGGCGACCGGTCGAGGTCCCACGGGTTGTGGGTGGTGCCCGAGCGCGGGCTCTCGCACGACGTCGTCATGGCCAGCTCGGGGGTGGCCGCCCGACCGACCTGGACGAAGCCCGCGGCGAACGCGGCGGCGGGCAGCAGGTCGGTGGTCGTGGCCGGGGTCTCGTCGACGGCGAGGGAGCCGCGGGTCCAGGGCTGGCCGGCGACGGCGAACGTGTCCTTCACGGTGACCGGGACGCCGGCGAACGGGGGGAGCGGGGCGCCGGCGGCGCGCGCGCCGTCGACGGCATCGGCCGCCGCGAGGGTCGCGGCGTCGTCGCGCCACACGAGCGACCGCACGGCCGGGTCCACGGCGTCCGCGCGGGCGAGGGCGCGCTCGGCGACCGAGCGCGCGCTCTCCCGGCCGGAGCGGATCCGGTCGGCCGTGTCCATCACCGACATATGTGATGGAAGATTCGTGGTCACGGGGAGACGTTAAACCATGGCAGGGCGATCGACTCAAGCCCGGTGCCGTCAGCGTCCGCCAGATGAGACCAGCAGGGCGGGAGGGCGCCAGCGGTCGAGCGAGCCGTGCCCCACCTGATATATATCTGGATGAAATAGCGTCCCCGTCGCCGCGGGGTGCGCTGGCCACGACGGGCGAGGAGCGATGACGACCACAGGACCCGACGCCGGACCCGACGCCCCGGGCCTGCCCGCCGACCTCGTCGCCGAGGTGCGCGGGCTGTCCGGCCCCGCGCTGGCGGAGCGGCTGACCGACTGGATCGAGGAGGGCGTGCTCGCGCCCGGCACCCGGCTGCCCACGATCGAGGAGCTCGCCACCGCCGCGGGCCTCGGGCGGTCCACGGTGGCGGGCACCTGGTCCCTGCTCGTCGACCGCGGACTCGTGCGCACGCGGCGCCGGGGCGGCACGTTCGTCGTGGGCCCGGTCGCGGCCCCGGGGTGGCCGCGGGCCGGGCGGGCGCCGGAGTTCGCCGGCTGGTCGTCGGTGGACCTCGCCTCCGCGCACCCCACCACCGACCGCCTGCCCGACCTGCTCGAGGCGTTCGCGCACAGCCTGCGCGAGCCGCAGACGAACTCGCTGCGGCGGGAGGCGATCTCGCCCGCCCTGCTGGAGGCGGTGCGGGGGGACTGGCCGTTCGAGGCGGCCGAGTGGGTCACGGTGAGCGGCGCCGGCGAGGCCACGCTGCTCACCGCGGAGGCCGCCACACCCCCCGGCGGGGCGATCGCGGTCCAGGAGCCGGCCGTGTCCGGGACGATCGGCAACCTCCGGTCGGTCGGGTTCGACGTCCTGGGGGTCGCGTCCGACGCGTCCGGCCCGCTGCCCGACGCGCTGGAACGGGCGCTGGTCGCGGGGGCGCGCACGGTCGTCTACCAGCCCGGGGGCGAGTTCTCCCTCGCCGGCGGCGTGACCCCGCGGCGGCTCGCGGAGCTGGCCGACGTGATCCGCACCCACGCCCCCGACGCCTGGGTGCTGGAGGAGGACGTGCTCGGCCCGCTGGCCCCGGTGCGCCCGCTCAGCCTCGGCGAGCTGCTGCCCGGCCGCGTGGTCCGCGTGACCTCCTTCTGCCGGGCGTTCGGCCTCGACCTGCGGACCACGGTGGTGGGCGGGGCACGCGACGTCGTGCTCGGGGTCCGCCGCCTGCGCAGCCACGGCATCCTCGCGCAGAGCCGCATCCTGCAGAACGCGCTCGCGCACCTGCTGACCACCCCGAGCGTCGGGGAGCTGGTCGCGGACTCGGGCCGCTGGTACGCCGCGCGCGCCGCCGACCTGGCGGCCGCTCTGGGCCGTCACGACGTGCCGACCGCGGTGCCGCCGGGCGGCCTCGTCGTCTGGCTGCGCGCCGAGAACGAGGACGAGGCCCTCGCCGAGCTGGGCGCCCGCGGGATCGTCCTCACGCCGTCGTCGCGCACGTTCGTCGCCCCGCCCCGGCCCGCCTGGTTGCGCGTGGCCACGCCCCAGCTGCCGGCAGACCCCGAGCGGGTCGAGGAGCTGGCCGACGTGCTCGCGAGCGCCGCCCGGGGCGCGCTGCTCGCCGGCTGACCACGCCGGCGAGCACGGCCCGGCACCGCACAGCACGGCACGGGTGGGCCGGTCCGGCGACGACGCTGGTCGTGGGCTCGGAGACCCTCCGCGATGTCTTGCTGCAAGATTGCAGCAACGGTACAGTCGCGGCGGGTCGCGACCCGCGCGCCCGGACGACGAAGGAGTCCTCCCATGCCTCGTGCTGCCCAGGCCCGCGCCGGTCGACGGCGCCCGACCCGTCGCGCGGCGGCATCGCTGACCGCCGTCGCGCTCACCGTCCCCGCGCTGTCCGCCGGACTCGGTGGGCTCGCCCTCACGTCGGCGCCCGCGGCGGGCGCGGCGGACCGCACCGCCACCCTCGTCGGGAGCCTCCAGACCGAGCTCGGCTGCGCCGAGGACTGGGACCCGACCTGCGCGGCGACGGCGCTCGCGCCGGCCGGCGACGGCACGTTCGGCGCCGACGTCGACCTGCCGGCGGGCACGTACGAGTACAAGGTCGCGCTCGACGGCGCCTGGGACGAGTCGTACGGCCGCGAGGGCACCGACGAGAACGCGCCCCTGGTGCTCGGCGGCGACGCGCGCGTGCGGGTCACCTACGACGACACGACGCACCGCGTCGCGCTCACGCCGCTCACGCTGGCGGGCGCCTACGACGACGCGGCGGACGCCGACCTGGTGGCGCCGCCGGTGCGCCAGCCGGGCTCGGACGAGCGGTTCTACTTCGTCATGACCGACCGGTTCGCGAACGGCGACACGTCGAACGACACCGGCGGGATCGACGGCGACCGGCTCGACCACGGCTTCGACCCGACCGACAAGGGCTTCTACCAGGGCGGGGACATCGCCGGACTGCGCGAGCGGCTCGACTACGTCGAGGGCCTGGGCACCACGGCCATCTGGCTCACGCCGTCGTTCCTCAACCGGCCGGTGCAGGGCACGGGCGACGACGCGAGCGCGGGCTACCACGGGTACTGGATCACGGACTTCACGCGGATCGACCCGCACCTGGGCACCAACGACGAGCTGCGCGCCCTGATCGACGAGGCCCACGCGAAGGGCATCAAGGTCTACTTCGACATCATCACCAACCACACGGCCGACGTGATCGACTACGCCGAGGGCGAGTACGGGTACGTCGACCAGGCCACGTCGCCGTACACCGACGCCGCAGGGAACGCCTTCGACCCGGCGGACGTCGCGGGCTCCGCGGACTTCCCGGAGCTGGACGCCGCGACGTCGTTCCCGTACACGCCGGTGGTCGCGGACGAGGACGCCGACGCCAAGGTCCCGGCCTGGCTCAACGACCCGACGCTCTACCACAACCGGGGCAACTCGACGTGGACGGGCGAGTCGGTCACGTACGGCGACTTCGACGGCCTGGACGACCTCATGACCGAGGACCCGCGCGTCGTGGACGGCTTCGTCGACGTCTACTCCGACTGGATCGACCTCGGCATCGACGGCTTCCGCATCGACACGGTCAAGCACGTGAACCCGGAGTTCTGGGAGACCTGGTCGGCCGAGGTCATGGACTACGCGCACGCGCAGGGCAAGGACGACTTCTTCATGTTCGGCGAGGTGTACGACGCCGACGCGGCCAAGACGTCGCCGTACGTGCGCGACACGGACATGAGCTCGGTGCTCGACTTCTCCTTCCAGGCGGCCGCGACCAGCTACGCGAGCGGCAACAGCGCCCGCGGCCTGGCGAGCCTGTTCGCGAGCGACGACCGGTACACGACCCCGACGAGGTCCGCCTCCGCCCTGCCCACCTTCCTCGGCAACCACGACATGGGCCGCGTCGGGTACATGCTCGCGGGCACGGACGAGCCGCTGGCCCGGGACGAGCTGGCCCACGACCTCATGTACCTCACGCGGGGTCAGCCGGTCGTCTACTACGGCGACGAGCAGGGCTTCGCGGGCGCGGGCGGGGACAAGGACGCCCGCCAGACGCTGTTCGCCACGCAGGTCGACGAGTACGCCGACCAGCCGCTCGTCACCGGCGAGCCGGCGGGCAGCACCGACCGGTACGCCACCGACGCGCCCCTCTACTCGCGCATCGCCGACCTGGCCGCGCTGCGGGAGGCGCACCCGGCGCTCGCCACCGGCGCGCAGGTCGAGCGGTACGCCGAGAACGGGGCCGGGGTCTACGCGTTCAGCCGGATCGACCGCGAGGAGAAGGTCGAGCACCTGGTCGCGGTGAACAACGCGGCGCAGGCGAAGAGCGCCACCTTCACCACGCTCACGCCCGGGGCGTCGTACGACGTCCTGTACGGCGGCGGCGAGGCCGTCACCGCGGACGACGCCGGCGAGGTCACGGTGCAGGTGCCCGCCACGTCGGCGGTCGTGCTGCGCGCGGACCGCACGGTGGGCGCGGACTCGGACGGCACGCTCGAGGTCGCGGTCCCCGCGGCCGGCGCGGCGGTCTCGGGCACCGCGGCCGTGGCGGCCGACGTCGACGACGACGCCTGGGCGGAGACGTCCTTCGCGTGGCGCGAGGTCGGCACCGACGAGTGGCACGCGCTCGGCACGGCGGAGGACACGACGCCGCGCGTCTTCCAGGACACGAAGGGCCTGGCCGAGGGCACCCTCGTCGAGTACCGCGCCGTGACGCAGGACGCCGACGGCGACCGGACGGCCGCCTCGACGTTCGCCTCCGTCGGCGTCGACGTGTCCGGCGTGGTCGGCGACGAGGAGCCCGAACCCGAGATCGACCTGGTGACCGTGCCGGGCAGCCACAACAGCGAGATGGGCTGCGCCGGCGACTGGACGCCGGACTGCGAGGGCGCCCGCCTCACCGAGCGCCCGGACGGCGTGTGGGAGGGCACGTTCGACCTGCCCGCCGGCGACCACGAGTACAAGGTCGCCGTGAACGGCTCGTGGGACGTCAACTACGGCGTCGGGGGAGTGCGCGACGGCGGCAACGCGACGTACTCGCACGAGGGCGGCGAGGTCACGTTCTACTGGGACCCGGTGAGCCACGACTTCTCGTCCACCGCGCAGGGCCCGGTCGTCACGCTGGCGGGGTCGTTCCAGGACCAGGTGGGGTGCCCGGGATCGTGGGCGCCCGACTGCCTCGCGTCGTGGCTCAAGGACCCCGACGGCGACGGCACGTACACGTGGTCGACGGACGACCTCGCCGCCGGCGCCTACGAGGCCAAGGTGGCGCACGGCCTGAGCTGGGCCGAGAACTACGGCGTGGGCGGTAAGCCCGACGGCGCCAACTACTCCTTCAGCGTGGGCGAGGGTGAGACGGTGGCCTTCTCCTACGACCTCGCCACCCACGTGCTCGAGATCGGCGTGGAGAACCCGCCGCTGCCCGGCACGGGGCAGCAGGCCGCGCACTGGGTCCGCCAGGGCCTGGTGCTCGCGCCCGGCGACCTCGGCTCCGGCGACGACTGGACCCTGTGGACCGCGCCGGAGGGCGGCCTGGCCGTCGCCGACGGCCAGGTCCGCGGGCCGGACGGGGGAGACCTCCCGGAGGGGGCCGCGTCCTACGACCTGGCACCCGCGGGGGACGTGCCCGACGACGTCGCGCGCGACTTCCCGGCGCTCGCCGGCCACACGGCGCTGGCCCCGGTGGGCGACGACGGGAAGCCGCTGGGCCGCGCGGCCGTCGAGAAGCTCCTGACGGGTCAGCTCCTGGTGACCCGGGCCTCGGGCGAGAGCCTGTCGGCGGCGACCGGCGTGCAGGTGCCCGGCGTGCTCGACGACCTGTACAGCGAGCAGGCATCGAAGCGTACGTTCGGCGTTCAGCGGCACCCGAGCGGCAGGTGGGCGTCGTTCGCCCTGTGGGCGCCGACCGCGCGGGACGTGGACCTGCTGGTGTGGCCCGCGGGCCGTGACCTGGGCGAGGACCCCGAGCGGTTCGACGCCGTCCGCGAGCGGGACGGCTCGTGGACCCTCGACGGCAAGCGGGCGGCGAAGAAGCTCGCGTGGGACGGCGCCCGCTACCGGTACGCGGTGACGGTCTACGTGCCGGGCACCGGGAAGGTCGAGACGAACGTCGTCACCGACCCGTACTCCGTGGGCCTCACCCTCGACTCGACGCACTCCGTGGTCGTGGGGCTGGACGACAAGCGCTGGCAGCCGAAGGTCTGGCGCACCACCCGCCAGCCGGTCGTGGAGCGGGCCGTGGACCAGACGATCTACGAGCTGCACGTGCGTGACTTCTCCGTCTCCGACGAGACGGTGCCGGCGAAGGAGCGCGGCACGTACCTCGCGTTCGCGCAGCGGCGCTCGGACGGCATGACGCACCTGCGCGAGCTGGCCGACGCCGGCATGACGACGGTGCACCTGCTGCCGACGTTCGACATCGCGACGATCCCCGAGGACCGCGCGGACCAGGCGACCACGGGCGACCTGTCCGGGTTCGCTCCCGACGGCGAGGAGCAGCAGGCGGCGGTGGCCGACGTCGCCGCGAGCGATGGCTTCAACTGGGGCTACGACCCGTTCCACTTCTCGGTCCCCGAGGGCTCGTACGCCGTCGAGGCCGAGGGGGGCGCGCGCGTGGCCGAGTTCCGCACGATGGTGGGCTCGCTGCACGACGCGGGCCTGCAGGTGGTGCTCGACCAGGTGTTCAACCACACCGCGGCGAGCGGGCAGGACGCGAAGAGCGTGCTCGACCGGGTCGTGCCCGGCTACTACCAGCGGCTGAACCCGACCACGGGGGCGGTCGAGACCAGCACCTGCTGCCAGAACGTGGCCACCGAGCACGCGATGGCGGGCAAGCTCATGGTCGACTCGGTGGTCACGTGGGCCCGCGACTACAAGGTGGACGGCTTCCGTTTCGACCTCATGGGCCACCACTCGAGGGACAACATGCTCGCCGTGCGCGAGGCCCTCGACGCCCTCACGCCGCGCAAGGACGGCGTCGACGGGTCCGCCGTCTACCTGTACGGCGAGGGCTGGAACTTCGGCGAGGTCGCGGACAACGCCCTGTTCACGCAGGCCACGCAGGGGCAGCTCGGCGGCACCGGCATCGGCACGTTCAGCGACCGGCTGCGCGACGCCGTGCACGGCGGGTCGCCGGTGGACGCCGCGTCGCGGTTCACGCAGGGCTTCGGCACGGGGCTGTTCACCGACCCGAACGGACGCGAGGCCAGCGAGGGGGACGCCGGCAGCGTCAACGACGGCTCCGCCGACGAGCGCGCGGACCTCGGCCACCAGAGCGACCTGGTGCGCCTCGGCCTCGCGGGCAACCTGCGGGACTTCGCGTTCCGGGCCTCGGACGACGGCGCCGGCGAGACGACGCGGGGCGAGGAGCTCGACTACCGCGGCGCGCCCGCGGGGTACGCGGACTCGCCGGAGGAGGTCGTCACGTACGTCGACGCGCACGACAACGAGACCCTGTTCGACCTGCTGACGCTGAAGCTGCCGCAGGACACCGCGATGGCGGACCGGGTCCGGATGAACACCGTGTCGCTCGCGACGACGGCGCTCGCCCAGACCCCGTCGTTCTGGCACGCGGGCACGGACCTGCTGCGTTCGAAGTCGCTGGACCGCAACTCCTACGACTCGGGCGACTGGTTCAACGCGATCGACTGGTCGGGGCGGGACAACGGCTTCGGTCGCGGCCTGCCTCCGGCGGCGGACAACGCCGACGCATGGCCGGTGATGGCGCCGCTCCTGGCGGACCCGTCGCTCAAGCCCGCGCCGTCGGACATCGCGGCGGCCTCGGGGGCGGCGCGCGAGCTGCTCGAGCTGCGCTCGTCGACCCGGCTCCTCCGGCTCGGCAGCGCCGCGGCGATCGAGCAGAAGGTGTCGTTCCCGGGCGCGGGTCCGGACGCGACGCCCGGCGTCGTCGCGATGGCGGTGGACGACACCGTGGGTCGGGACGCGGACCGTCGCCTCGACGGTCTGCTGACGGTGTTCAACGCGTCGCCGGAGCCCGTGACGCTCGAGCTGTCCGAGCTGCGCGGCCGGGACTTCCGGCTCTCGGGCGTGCAGCGCTCGGGGAGCGACGCCGTCGTCAAGCGCACCCGGTGGGACGCGCGCACGGGCACGGTCACCGTGCCCGCCCGGACCGTGGCGGTGCTGGAGGACCCGCAGCGCTGACCGACGCACGCCCTCGCCGTCGTGTTCGTCGTTGTGTTCGACGTACGAACTGACCGCCGAGGGTCCGCCATCTCGAGGGCCACGGGACGGAACGCCGTCCCGTGGCCCTCGTCGCGCTGTCAGGGCTCGGGCGGCGGGCCGTGACGCGATCGTTATCGCTTTCCACCCGCCGAGGCTTTGACTTCGGAACTCGAACGCAGCAGTCTGTACCGCGGACCGGCTCGGCCGTCCGGGGGAGACCTCGGCGTCCGGGCGCCGGCGGCGACGGTCGCTGCCGGGGGACACTCGACGACGAGAAGGAGCGCGAGGATGCGACTCGCCAAGACGATGGGCGCGGTGGCCGCCGGTGCGGCGCTGACGCTGGGACTCGCCGCGTGCGGCGGCTCCGGGGCCGGCGGCGGCGGCGGTGCGGACGGCGCCGCGGGGAACGGCGACGACGACGTGAAGATCGGCGTCGCGATGCCGACGCAGACCTACGAGCGCTGGATCCAGGACGGCAACAACGTCAAGAAGGGTCTGGAGGACCTCGGCTACTCCGTGGACCTGCAGTTCGCCAACGACGACATCCCGACCCAGACGCAGCAGATCGACTCGATGATCACCGAGGGCGTCGACGTCCTCGTCATCGCCTCGATCGACGGCACCGCGCTGACCAGCCAGCTCGACGCGGCCGCCGCGGCGAACATCCCGGTCATCGCGTACGACCGCCTGATCCGCGACAGCGAGAACGTCGACTTCTACACGACGTTCGACAACGAGGCGGTCGGCGTGGCGCAGGCCAACGCCCTGCTGCGCGGCCTGGGCTACCTCGACGCCGACGGCAAGGAGACCGGCGAGAAGGGCCCGTACAACATCGAGCTCTTCGCCGGCTCGCCGGACGACAACAACGCCGGGTTCTTCTTCGACGGCGCGATGTCGGTGCTGCAGCCGCTCATCGACGACGGCACGATCGTCGTCCCGTCCGGCCAGACCGACTTCGGCCAGGTCACGACGCAGCGCTGGGAGCTGGAGACGGCCCAGAAGCGCATGGAGGACCTGCTCACCTCGACGTACCAGGGCGGCGAGAAGCTGGACGGCGTGCTCGCGCCGGCCGACGTGCTCTCCCGCGGCATCATCAACGCGCTCCAGAGCGCGGGCATGGGGCCGACCCTCGAGGAGGGCCTGCCGGTCGTCACCGGTCAGGACGCCGAGATCGCCAACATCAAGCTCATCGACGACGGCGTCCAGTCCTCGACGATCTTCAAGGACACGCGCCTCCTCGCCGAGCAGGCGGTCAAGGCCACCGAGTCCTTCGTGAAGGGCGAGGAGCCCGAGGCGAACGACACCGAGACGTACGACAACGGCGTCAAGGTCGTGCCGTCGTACCTGCTCGAGGTCCAGACGGTGTTCAAGGACGACATCCAGCCCGTGCTGATCGACGCCGGCTACTACACCGCCGACGAGGTCAAGGCCGGTCAGGCGGACGACTGATCCGCAGGTCATGACCCGCACGGGCGGGCCCGCCCGTCGCCGCTCCCGCTCCGGGACGGACGACGGGTGGGCCCGCCCCCGGGGCCGCCGCGGACCTGTCCGGCGGCGGCGCACCCCACCGAAGGAGGGACGAGAGCGCAGATGAGCACGATCCTGGAGATGCGCTCCATCACCAAGGAGTTCCCCGGCGTCAAGGCGCTGTCGGACGTCACGCTGACGGTCGAGCAGGGCGAGATCCACGCCATCTGCGGCGAGAACGGCGCCGGGAAGTCCACGCTCATGAAGGTGCTGTCGGGCGTCTATCCGCACGGCACCTACGACGGCGAGATCGTCCTGGACGGGACGCCCGCGGAGTTCGGGTCGATCAACGACTCCGAGGACCGCGGCATCGTCATCATCCACCAGGAGCTCGCCCTGGTCCCGTACCTGTCCGTCGCCGAGAACATCTTCCTCGGCAACGAGACCCGGGGCCGGTTCGGGATGATCGACTGGAACGCGGCGAACCGGAAGGCCCACGCCCTGCTCGAGCGGGTGGGCCTCGACGAGAACCCGACGACGCCCGTCAGCCAGCTCGGCGTCGGCAAGCAGCAGCTCATCGAGATCGCCAAGGCGCTCTCCAAGGAGGTCAAGCTGCTGATCCTCGACGAGCCGACCGCTGCGCTCAACGACGACGACTCCGAGCACCTGCTCGAGCTGCTGCGCCAGCTCAAGGCGCACGGCATCACGTCGATCATCATCTCCCACAAGCTCAACGAGATCGAGGAGATCGCCGACCGCACGACGATCATCCGCGACGGCCGGACCATCGAGACCCTCGACATGTCCGAGCCGGGCTCCACCCAGGACCGCATCATCCGCGGCATGGTGGGCCGAGACCTCGAGCACCGTTACCCCGAGCGGGCGTCCGTCGTCGGCGACGAGGTGCTCCGTGTGGAGCACTGGAACGTCGACCACCCCACGCAGATCGGTCGGCAGATCATCGTCGACGCGTCGTTCAACGTGCACGCCGGCGAGGTCGTCGGGATCGCCGGCCTCATGGGTGCCGGGCGCACCGAGCTCGCGATGAGCATCTTCGGCCGCACCTACGGGCGCAACATCCGCGGCGAGATCTTCAAGGACGGCAAGCCGATCCAGGTCCGCAACGTGTCCGAGGCGATCGGGCACAACCTCGCGTACGCGACCGAGGACCGCAAGCACTACGGCCTGAACCTCATCGACGACATCCGGCACAACATCTCCGCGGCGGGCCTGCCCAAGCTCGCCCCGCGTGGTTGGGTCAACGGCAACGAGGAGCTCCGGGTCGCCGAGGACTACCGCGGCTCCCTCAACATCAAGACGCCCAACGTCCTGGTCGACGTCGGCAAGCTCTCCGGCGGCAACCAGCAGAAGGTCGTGCTGTCCAAGTGGCTGTACACCGACCCCGACGTGCTCATCCTCGACGAGCCCACCCGAGGGATCGACGTCGGCGCCAAGTTCGAGATCTACACGATCATCAACAAGATGGTCGCGGCGGGGAAGGCGGTCGTCGTCATCTCCTCCGAGCTCCCCGAGCTGCTCGGCATCTGCGACCGTGTGTACACCCTCGCCTTCGGTCGGATCACCGGTGAGCTCCCCGTCGCCGAGGCGACGCAGGAGCGCCTCATGGAGCTCATGACGATCGAGCGCGACCAGCCCCTGCCCACGAAGGAAACCGCCTCATGAACGCCATCGACTCGGTCCGGGACATCCTGACCCGGAACATGCGCCAGAGCGGCATCGTCATCGCCTTCCTGGCGATCGTCGTGCTCTTCGCCGCCCTGAACCCGAACTTCCTCTCGCCCACGAACCTGACGAACATCGTCCTGCAGTACTCGTACATCCTGATCCTCGCGATCGGGATGGTGATGATCATCGTGGCGGGGCAGATCGACCTGTCCGTCGGCTCGGTGGTGGCCCTCACCGGGGCCGTCAGCGCCGTCGTCGTCGTGCGGCAGGGCCTGCCCTGGTACGTCGGCGTGCTGGCCGCCCTCCTCGTCGGCCTCCTCGTCGGCATCTGGCAGGGCTTCTGGGTGGCGTACGTCGGGATCCCCGGCTTCATCGTGACCCTGGCCGGCATGCTCCTGTTCCGCGGCCTGACGTTCCTCGTGCTGGACAACAAGTCGCTGTCGCCGTTCGGCGGCACCTACTACGACATCGCCAACGGGTTCCTCAACGGCCTGCTCGGCGGCAACGGGTTCGACGTCTTCACGCTCGTCATCTTCGGCATCGCCGTGGTCGGGTTCGGCGTCAGCCAGTGGCGCACCCGCCAGGGCAAGATCGCCTACCAGCAGACGGTCGAGTCGATGCCGCTGTTCGTGGTCAAGCTCGTGGCGGTGGCGGCCGTGGTGATGTGGTTCGGCTACCAGCTGTCGATCTCGCGCGGCCTGCCGATCGTGCTCATCATCCTCGCGGTGCTGATCATCGCCTACACGCTCGTCACGCAGAAGTCGGTCTTCGGCCGGCACGTCTACGCCGTGGGCGGCAACCGGCACGCGGCCGAGCTGTCCGGCGTCAAGGTCCGGAAGGTCAACTTCTGGATCTTCGTGAACATGGGCGTCCTGGCCTCGGTGGCCGGCGTGGTCTACTCCTCGCGCATGAACGGCGCCCAGCCGGGCGCGGGCAACATGTTCGAGCTCGACGCGATCGCCGCGTGCTTCATCGGTGGCGCGTCGACCACCGGCGGCGTCGGCCGGGTGGGCGGCGCCATGATCGGTGGTCTGATCATGGCCGTCATGTCCAACGGCATGCAGCTGATGGGCGTGCCGCAGTCGATGCAGCAGGTCGTCAAGGGCCTGGTGCTGCTGCTCGCGGTCGCGTTCGACATCTACAACAAGCGTCGCGCCTCGGTGCTGCGCTGACCTGGGGGTCCGGCCGGGGCCGGACCATCCCGCCTCGACGCGGGGGGGGGGGGGGGAAAAACCCCCCCCCCGTCGTCTTCGCCCCGAACCCCCCCCCCGCGGAGGGAGAAGACCGTAGGGGGAGGGCCGCCGTCCTTTCTCGCGGCGA
>NZ_JBHVSQ010000003.1:31624-49731 GCF_042885055.1 Isoptericola sp. NPDC058082
GGGGGGGGGGGGGGGGGGAAAAAGAGAAAGGTTTTGGGGTCCCGGGGGGGACCACCCCCCCCCCCCCCGCTGCGGGGCTCGCCCCCCCCCCCCCCCCCCCCGCGTCGTCGCACCATAGAATCCCCGGCGTGAGAGGACGGCTGCCGATGGTGGGATCGCAGTCGTCGCTGCGCGAGGCGAACCGCGCGCGCGTCGTCGACGCGGTGAAACGGCACGGGGGGCTGACGCAGGTCGAGCTCACCGGGGCCACCGGGCTCTCGCCCGCCACGGTGTCGACCATCGTCAAGGAGCTCGTCGCCGCCGAGCTGGTCGAGGTGCGCAACACGATCCGCTCGGGCCGGCGCGCGCAGCTCGTCACCCTCGCCCACCGCGTGGGGCTCGTCGCGGGCGTGCTGGTGGGCACGCGGCACCTCACGGTGGCGATCGCGGACGTGTCGCACGAGATCCTCGCCGAGCAGGTGCTGCCGCTGCCGGCGGAGCACCGCGCCGACACGAGCCTCGACCGCGCGGCCCTGCTCGTCGTCGACCTGCTGGAGCGCGTCGGGTCGGAGCTCGACGAGGTGCTCGGCATCGGCCTCGGGCTGCCGGCGCCGGTCGACGCCGCCAGCGGCCAGGTCACCGTGCGGGGCATCCTGCGCGGCTGGGACGGCGTGCCCGTCGCGCAGGTGCTGTCCAAGCGGCTGGCCCGGCCGGTGTTCGTGGACAACGACGCGAACCTGGGGGCGCTGGCGGAGAGCACGGTCGGCGCCGCCCGCGAGGTGCACGACGCGCTGTACGTCCGTGCCGGGCACGGCGTCGGGGCGGGCATCGTGCTGGCGGGCCGCGTGCATCGCGGGGTCGCGGGCACGGCGGGCGAGATCGGCCACGTCCAGGTGGACCCCGCCGGCAACATCTGCTCGTGCGGCAGCCGCGGCTGCCTCGACACGGTCGTCGGCGACCGGGCGCTGCTCGAGCCGCTGCGCAGCAGCCACGGGAACCTCACCCTCGCCGACGTCGTGCGGCTGACGAACGAGGACGACCCGGGCTGTCGGGAGATCGTCGCCGACGCCGGTACGGTGGTCGGCGGCGTCGTGGCCGGGCTGGCGACGTCGCTCAACCCGGAGCTCGTCGTCGTCGGGGGAGCGCTGGCCGCCACGGGCGAGGTCTTCCTCGGGCCGCTGCGCGAGGCGCTGCGCCGCCGGACCCTGCTGCAGCAGGTCACGCCTCTCGAGGTGGTGCCCGCGGCGCTGGGGACGCGTGCCGAGCTGGAGGGAGCCCTCGCGCTCGCGCTGCAGCACACCGACCTGCTGGAGCAGCCCGACGACGGGCCGCACGGCGCGGTCGCCGTCGGCCAGGTCCGCACAGGAAAGGGGAACCGGTGAGGGGACGCACGCCGCTGCTCGCGCTGCGGCAGGTCAGCAGGTACTTCGGTGCCGTCGAGGCCCTCGTCGACGTGGACCTCGAGGTGCACGCGCACGAGGTGGTCGCCCTGGTCGGGGACAACGGGGCGGGCAAGTCGACGCTCGCCCAGATCGTGGCGGGCGTGCTGAGCCCGAGCTCGGGGCAGCTGGAGATCGACGGCGAGCCCGTGTCGATCCCGTCGCCCTCGGCGGCGAACCAGCTCGGCGTGGCGAGCGTCTTCCAGGACCTCGCCGTGTGCGAGAACCTCGACGTCACCGCCAACGTCTTCCTCGGGCAGGAGCTGCGCGGGCGCGCGGGCCTGCTGCGCGACGGCGAGATGGAGACCGAGACCCGCGCGCTCCTCCAGCACCTCACCATCCGGATCCCGTCGGTGCGCACCCCGCTGCGGCACCTGTCCGCCGGTCAGCGCCAGGCGGTCGCCATCGCGCGCACCCTCATCGGGCAGCCGCGCATCGTGGTGCTCGACGAGCCGACGGCGGCGCTCTCGGTGGCACAGACCGCCGAGGTGCTCACGCACATCCAGCGCCTGCGCGAGCTGGGCCTCGGCGTCATCCTCATCAGCCACAACCTCAACGACGTGCGCGCGGTCTCCGACCGCATCGAGGTGCTGCGGCACGGCCGCAACAACGGGTCGTTCCCGGCGACGGCCGCGCACGAGGAGATCCTCGCCGCGATCACCGGCGCTCAGGCGCACGTGCTCAGCCGCTCAGGACGCCGAGCAGCTGACCTTGGGCCAGGTCCAGTCCCCGCCGTGCATCACGGTGAAGCCGAACGACGTGGACTGGCCGGCGGCCAGCGTCCCGTTGCCGGCCGGGCGCATCGTCATGACCTTGCCCGACGAGTCCCACGTGGGCGTGCCGTTCCAGGTGGCGCTGATCCGCTGGCTGGAGCTGACGGTCACGGTCGAGGTCCACGAGGTGATGTTCCGGTCGGCCCGGACGGTCACGGTCCCGTTGAAGCGGTCGCCCCACTTCTGGCCCTCGGAGTAGGTGGCGGTGCACCCGCTGCCGCCGGTGGGCGGCGGCGTGGTCTCGCCCGGGTCGGGGTCGCCGCCACCGGGCACACCCTGGCCGTCGTTGAGGACGTTCAGGACAGAGGTGTAGGCGGCCTTCTTCTGGCCGTTGCCGTCGAAGAGCAGCGGGGTGCCGCTCGCCCGCCACGAGTCGGAGTCGCGCACGCCCCACACGGTGATGCCGGTGCAGCGCGAGACGGCGAGGCACGCCTGCGTGACGCCCTGGTACTGCTCGGCCTGCGAGCTGCCCGAGCCCTCGATGTCCAGCTCGGTGATCTGCACGTCCACGCCGAGGTCGGCGAAGTGCTGGAGCGTCTCGTGGTAGTTGTTCGGCACCGGGTTGCCGCTGTTGAAGTGGGCCTGGAAGCCGACGCAGTCGATCGGCACGCCGCGGGCCTTGAAGTCCTTGACCATGGTGTAGACGCCCTGCGTCTTGGCGTGGGACCAGTTGTCGGTGTTGTAGTCGTTGTAGCAGAGCTTCGCGTTCGGGTCGGCGGCCCGGGCGGCACGGAAGGCGGCCTCGATCCAGTCGTCGCCGGTGCGCTGGAGGTTGGAGTCCCGGCGGGCGCCGGAGGAGCCGTCCGCGTACGCCTCGTTGACGACGTCCCAGGCGTAGACCTGGCCCTTGTAGTGCGTCGCGACCTGGGTGACGTGGTTGAGCATCGCCTGGCGCAGCTGCGAGCCGCTCATGTTCTGCATCCAGCCCGGCTGCTGGGAGTGCCACGCCAGCGCGTGGCCGCGCACCCGCTTGCCGTGGCTGGTGGCCCAGTCGAGGATCCGGTCGCCGGAGGAGAAGCTGAACTGCCCCTGCTGCGGCTCGGTGGCGTCCATCTTCATCTCGTTCTCGGCCGTGATCATGCCGAACTCGCGGTCGGCGATCGTCGTGTACTGCGAGTCGCCCAGCTTGCCGGCGGCGATCGCGGTGCCGAAGTACCGGCCCTGCTCGGAGGCCGCCGCGTGGAGCGTGCTCCCGGCAGCCTGTGCGCTCAGTGCCGTGGCGGCGAGGATGCCGATCCCGGCCACCGCCGCTCCCACGGACGCGCGCCATCTCTTCGTCGTGCGCTTCATCGATCCCATCCTTCGTTCTCGAGCCTGCTCATCCTTGAGTGGTGCTCGGCCACGAGGCCTCGTCATCGAGCGGTCGGGGTCGCCGACGTCCCGAGAGTAGGTAGAAAACGTTTTCGAAACAAGCCCCGGGCACGGATCTTTCTCAGGGTCGCCGGGGCGCGGGGCCTGGTCGGAGGGGTGGACGACGGCCGGAGGTCAGCGGGCGGAGCGCTCGCCGAGGCCGAAGCGGTCGTGCGGGTCGATGTGCGCGAGGACCTTGTCGAGCGCGCCGGCGAGGGTGCGGACCTCGTCCGGGTCGAGGTCGTCGAAGACGTCCTGCAGCACCGTGCGTGCGTGGCCGGGGGCGCTCGCGACGACCTTGCGCCAGCCCTCGTCGGTGAGGTGGGCGATGGTCGCGCGGCGGTCGTCCGGGGCGGTGCAGCGCTCGACGTAGCCGCGCGCCTCGAGCCGGCGCGCCACGTGCGAGAGGCGGGGGAGCGTGGCGCTGGTGAGGCGGGCGAGCTCGGTCATGCGCAGGGCACGCTCGGGCGCCTCGGAGAGCATCGCCAGCACCATGTACTCGAAGTGGGTGAGGTCGGCGTCGCGGCGCAGCTGCTGGTCGAGCGTGGCGGGCAGCAGCTCGATCACCGCCTGGAGCCGGAGCCACGTGCGCATCTGCTCGGCGTCGAGCCAGCGCGGCTCGTCGTCGGCCGCCGTCGTGCGCCGGGTCGTCGTCACGGGATCGCCCTCCTGGTCCGTCACCCTCGAACGAAGGTTGACGCTACAACTATAGCGGTCTATGTTGGTTGTAGCGTCAACCAAACGGTCGACGACGGATCCTCAGGAGGAACCATGACCACCATCAGCATCCTCGGCACCGGGAACATGGGCTCCGCGATCGCGGGCCTGGCGCTCGCCGGCGGGAACGACGTGCAGGTCGTCGCCCGCGACGTCGCCAAGGCCGCGGCCGTGGACCCCGCCGTCGCCGCGGCCACGTTCGGCGAGCCGCTCACGGGCGAGATCGTCGTCCTGGCCCTGCCGTACCCGGCGCTGGACGACGTCGTCGCGACCTACGGCGACCAGCTCGCCGGCCGCACCGTCGTCGACCTCACCAACCCGCTCGACTTCGCCACCTTCGACGCGCTCGTCGTGCCGGCGGACTCCTCCGCCGCGGCCGGGCTGTCGGAGAAGCTCCCCGGCGCTTTTGTGCTCAAGGCGTTCAACACGAACTTCGCCGCGACGCTCGTGAGCGGCACCGTCGGCGACGTGCCGACGGCCGTCCTCGTCGCGGGCGACGACACCACGGCCAAGTCCGCGTTCGCGGCCGCGTTCGACGGGTCCGCCGTCCGTGTCGTCGACGCCGGGTCGCTGAAGCGCGCCCGCGAGCTCGAGGCCCTCGGGTTCCTGCAGCTCACCCTCGCCGCGGGGGAGAAGACGCAGTGGACCACCGGGTTCGCGCTGCTCTGACCCTCGTCCACCCCAGCACCAGGAGCCGATCATGACCCGCCACCCCGACCTCCTCGCCGCCGAGACCGCGATGGGCGCCGTCACCCTGCACGTGGGCGACCTCGGCGCGATGAGCGCCTACTACCGCGAGGCGATCGCGCTCGAGGAGATCCCGGCCCTCGGCGCCCCGGACCGGGTGGTGCTGGGGCGCGGCGGGGTGCCCGTCGTCGCGCTGCAGCACACGCCGGGGCTGCCGGCGACGTCGCGGAACCAGGCCGGGCTGTTCCACACGGCCGTCCTGTTCGACACGGAGGAGGCGCTCGCCTCCGCCGTCGCGCACGCCGCGCAGCACCCGCTGTCGCGGTTCGCGGGGAACTCCGACCACTGGGTGTCGCGGGCGTTCTACTTCACGGACCCCGAGGACAACGGCATCGAGCTCTACTGGGACCGGCCGCGCGAGGTCTGGCAGCACGACGGCGGCGGGCGCGTGGCGATGGGCTCCGACTGGTTCGACCCGCAGGAGTTCCTCCAGCGGCACCTCACCGAGGACGCCCTGGCGGGCGCCGCGGGGCAGGCCGCGCAGGTCGGGCACGTCCACCTGCAGGTCGGCGACATCCCCACGGCGCAGCGGTTCTACGTCGACACCCTCGGCTTCGAGATCATGGCGACGTTCCACGGCGCCCTGTTCGTCGCGGCCGGCGGGTACCACCACCACATGGCGATGAACACCTGGAACAGCGCGGGCGCCGGCCCGCGTGCCGCGACGCTCGGCCTCGGGCAGGTGGCGCTCACGGTGCCCACGCGCGACGAGGTCGGCGCGCTCGCCGACCGGCTGAAGCACGCCGGCGTCGCGACGCGCGACGACGGCCGGACCCTCCGGTTCGACGACCCGTGGAACACGCTGGTCGAGGTGTCGGTCGCCTGACCCCGTCCCGCCGGCGGCGAGCCGTCAGCGGAAGACGACCGTGCGGTGGCCGTCGAGCAGCACGCGGTGCTCGGCGTGCCACCGCACGGCGCGTGCGAGCGTGCGGCGCTCGACGTCCTCGCCGATCGCGACGAGGTCCGCGACCGCGCGCGAGTGGTCCACGCGCTCGACGTCCTGCTCGATGATCGGGCCCTCGTCGAGGTCGCCCGTGACGTAGTGCGACGTCGCGCCGATGAGCTTGACGCCGCGGTCGTGCGCCTGCGCGTAGGGGCGCGCGCCCTTGAAGCTCGGCAGGAACGAGTGGTGGATGTTGATGACCTGGCCCGCGAGGTCGCGGCACAGCTCGTCCGACAGGATCTGCATGTACCGCGCGAGGACGACCAGCTCGACGTCGAGCTCGGCGACCAGCTCCCGCAGGCGGTCCTCCGCCTGCGCCTTCGTGTCCTTCGTGACCGGCACGTGGTGGAACGGCTTGCCGTAGAACGCGGCCATGTCCTCGAGGTCCGGGTGGTTGCCGACGACGCCGACGACCTCGACCGGCATGCCCTGGTACCGCTCGCGGTACAGCAGGTCCACCAGGCAGTGCGGCGCCTTGCTGACCAGCACCAGCGTGCGCAGGCGGCGGCCGACGACGTCGAGCTGCCAGGTCATGCCGAACCGTTCCGCCACCGGCGAGAGCGCGGCGGTCAGGGCCTCGCGTCCCGCCTCGGCGTCGACCTGCACCTCCACCTGCACGCGCATGAAGAACAGGCCCGACGCCGGGTCCCCGAACTGCTGCGACTCGGTGATGTTGCCGCCGTGCTCGGCGAGCACGCCCGCCACGGCGTGCACGATCCCGGGGCGGTCGGGGCAGGAGAGGGTCAGCACCCATTCGGTCGTCACCCGCCCATTGTCACCGACGGCCCCGGCCGTGCGACGACACGTCCGCCGTCGGTCTGCCACGATGTCCTCATGAGCGAGGCACGCGGCACTGACGCCCAGGAAGTCCAGCAGGGGAACGGCGACGACACGCTGCGGATCGCGCTGGTCGAGGACGCGCAGGCGGGCGAGCTGCTGACGCTGCGGCGGGCGGCGTTCGTCAGCGAGGCGCAGCTGTACGACGACCCGCACATCCCGCCGCTGACGCAGACGCTGCACGAGCTGCGCGACGACATGGCGCGGGACGACGTCGTGACCGTGGGCGCGTGGGAGGGGCACCGCCTGGTGGGGTCGCTGCGCCTGGAGATCGAGGGCGCCAGGGCGACGCTCGGGCGGCTCGCGGTCGCGCCGGACCAGCAGGCCAAGGGCATCGGCACGTCGCTGATGTTCGCGATCCTGCAGTTCCTGCCGTCCGAGGTGACCGAGGTGTGGGCGTTCACGGGCAAGGACTCGAAGAAGAACCTCGCCATGTACACCAAGCACGGCTACGAGGAGCAGTACGACCGGGCGGCGGGCAAGCTCACGCTGACCTACCTGCGCCGGGTGCTCGACGAGGTCGACGCGAGGAACGCGGCGCAGGAGCCATGACCGACGCCGGCGGGCAGGCGACGCGTCCTCGGTCGCGGCGCCCGTCCATGGCCGACGTCGCGACCGTCGCCGGAGTCTCCCACCAGACGGTCTCCCGGGTGCTCAACGAGCACCCGAGCGTGCGCGGAGAGACCCGCGAGCGGGTGCTGGACGCCATCGCGACCCTCGGCTACCGGCGCAACAGCGCCGCGCGGGCGCTGGCGACGGCGCGCTCGGCGACGCTCGGCGTGGTGACCACGGGGTCGGCGCTGTTCGGCCCCACCAGCACGCTCATCGCGATCGAGGGCGCCGCACGGGACCAGGGGTACTTCGTCTCCGTCGCGACGCTGCGGAGCTACGACGCCGCGGCGATGCACGAGGCGCTGGAGCACTTCATGGACCAGGGTGTCGAGGCGATCGTGGTCATCGCGCCGCAGGACGACGTCGCGGCCGCCGTCGAGTCCTTCCGCGCGCCGGTGCCGGTGCTGGTCGTCGCCGCGCTGGAGAAGCTGCCGCGCGACGCGGGCACGACGGCGGCCGGCCCGACGACGCTCTCGCTCGCCGTCGACCAGCGGGCGGGCGCGCGCGCCGCGACCGACCACCTGCTCGGCCTGGGGCACCACGACGTCCTGCACGTGGCCGGCCCCCAGGACTGGTTCGACGCCCGCGAGCGCGCCGCCGGCTGGCGGGAGGCGCTCGAGGCGCGGGGGATCGCGCCGAGCCGCCCGCGGTACTGCAGCTGGTCGGCGGAGGACGGGTACACCGCGGGACGCGACCTGGCCGAGGCCGTGGTGGCGCACGAGGGCCCGACGGCGGTGTTCGCCGGGAACGACCAGCTCGCGCTCGGCATCCTGCGGGCGTTCTGGGAGCGGGGGCTCTCCGTGCCCGACGACGTGTCGGTGGTGGGCTTCGACGACGTCGCGGGGGCCGCGTACTTCGTGCCACCGCTGACCACGGTGCGCCAGCCGTTCGGGGTGCTGGGGGAGCGCAGCGTGGCGATGGTCGTCGCGGCGCTGGCCGGCGGGAGCGTGCCGACCGAACGGATCGTGCCCGAGCTCGTGGTGCGCTCCAGCACGGCGCCGCCGCCCGCCCGCTGACCGCGGTTCGTCGACCACCGCTCGTTGACCGCCGTCGTGGCGGCTGGGTAGATTCGGCGCGTTCGCAGTTCTACATCGTTGTAGAGGAGTCACGATGCGCAGATCTCTCAGTCGGGCCCGTGCCGCGGCGGCGGGGGTGCTCACGACGGCGCTGCTGGGCGCGTCGCTGGTCGCCGCCACCACCGTCGGTCCGGCGACCGCCACGCCCGGCGCCGCCGAGCGCGGCCGCCCGGCACCGACCGCCCCGACCGGCGGCCTCTCCGTGACCGGGGAGACCTCGCCGGTGCACGACCCGGCGCTCGTCGTCGACGACGACGGCACCTGGCGCGTCTACACCACGGGCCTCGTGAACCGGGAGAACGGCGGCACGATCCAGATGTGGTCGAGCCACGACGAGGGGGTCACCTGGGCCCACGACGGCACGGTCTGGGACGAGATCCCCGCGTGGATCGACGAGCGCTTCGCGGCGGACGGCGACGGGGCGCTGCCCGACAACCTGTGGGCGCCCGAGGTCTACGAGCACGACGGCACCTACTACCTCTACTACTCGGCGTCGCGCTTCGGCACGAACACCTCGGTGACGGCCCTCGCGACCAACACGACCCTCGACCCGGACGACCCGGACTACGCGTGGGTCGACCAGGGGCCGGTGATCGACTCGCCGCAGGAGATCGCCGGCGGCAAGACGTTCAACGCGATCGACGCGGGCATCGTCGAGGGTGCGGACGGCACCCCGTACATGGCGATCGGGTCGTACTGGTACGGCATCTTCCTCGTCGAGCTCGAGTGGCCCACCGGCAAGCTCGCCGACGGCGCGCTCGAGAACGCCACGCACCTGGTGGACCGCATGATGCCGGGCAACCCCGTCGAGGCGCCGTACCTCACCAGGCACGACGGCTGGTACTACCTGTTCGTCTCGTTCGACAGGTGCTGCCAGGGTCTCGACAGCACCTACCAGGTGGCGGTCGGGCGGTCGCGCGACGTCACCGGGCCGTTCCTCGACCAGGACGGCAAGGACCTGGCCGACGGCGGCGGCACCGTGCTGCTCTCCTCGCACGGCGCGGTGGTCGGGCCGGGCGGCCAGTCGGTGTCCGACGGCGTCCTCGCGTTCCACTACTACGACGGCGCGAACGCCGAGATCCCGGGCTTCCCGACCCTCGGGCTGCAGCGCCTGGGCTGGGAGGACGGCTGGCCCGTGGTCGACCAGGCCGTCGAGGAGCCGACCGTGACGAAGGGCCCCCGCGACGCGACGGTGCGGGGGAACCGCCCCGCGACGTTCGACGTCCGCGTGGCCGGAACGCCGGTGCCGGTCGTCACGTGGGAGACCTCGGAGGACGACGGCGCGACCTGGTCGCCGCCGGCCCCGGCTCCCGCGACGCGGGCCACCGGCGGCACGGCGCGCTGGACGCTGAAGCACGCCGGGCGCGAGCCGGACGGCCTGCTCGTGCGCGCCGTCGTCGCCAACGCCCACGGCGAGGTGCGCAGCGAGCCGGCGCGGCTCGACGTCGTCGCGCCCGGCCGCCCGACGAGGTAGCCCCCACCGCGTCGAGGTAGTCCGCCTCGCGGCGAGGTAGTGCCGAGCCTGCCGAGGTAGTGGACCAGTCCACTACCTCGGCAGGGTCACGACTACCTCGGCACGCAGTGAACTACCTCGGCCAGACTGGGACTACCTCGGCGAGACCAGAACGACCTCGCGGGTGGGGAGCACCCGATGTGAGCGCTAACATGGATCGACCACCACGACGCCCGGGGCCGGGCGGGGACGGAGCAGGGATGGCGGAGCAGGCCGCGCAGGCGGACGACGTGCGCGAGATCCGGGAGGCGATCGTCGCCGGGAGGGCGGCGCTGGGCATCGAGCTCGGCTCCACCAACATCAAGGCGTGCCTGATCGGGCCCGACCACGCGCCGCTCGCGAGCGGCTCGCACGCGTGGGAGAACGAGCTCGTCGACGGGGTGTGGACCTACGCGCTCGACACCGTGCACGCCGGGCTGCAGGGCGCGTACGCCGCGCTCGTCGCCGACGTCGAGCAGCGCTACGGCGTGCGGCCCACCACCTACGCCGCGCTCGGCGTCTCGGCGATGATGCACGGCTACCTGCCGTTCGACGCCGACGGCGAGCTGCTCGTCCCGTTCCGCACCTGGCGCAACACCAGCACCGGGCCGGCGGCCGCGGAGCTGTCCGCCCTGTTCGGGCACAACATCCCGCTGCGCTGGTCGATCGCCCACCTGTACCAGGCGATCCTCGACGACGAGCCGCACGTGCCCCAGGTCGCGTCGTTCACCACGCTCGCCGGCTACGTGCACCGGGCCCTGACCGGCCGGCACGTGCTCGGCGTCGGCGACGCGTCGGGCATGTTCCCGATCGACCCGGCCACCGGCGACTACGACGCGCGGATGCTGGAGCAGTTCCGCCACCTCGCCGCCGCCAAGCGGCCGGGGCTCGACGTCGAGGGCCTGCTGCCCCAGGTGCTGACGGCGGGACAGGACGCGGGCCGCCTCACGCCCGAGGGCGCGGCCCTGCTGGACCCGTCCGGCACCCTGCAGCCCGGCGTGCTCCTGTGCCCGCCGGAGGGTGACGCCGGCACCGGCATGGTCGCCACCGGTTCCGTCGCCCCGCGCACCGGCAACATCAGCGCGGGCACGTCGATCTTCGCGATGGTCGTCCTCGAGCGGCCGCTGACCACCGTGCACCACGAGCTCGACCTCGTCACCACGCCCGCCGGGGACCTCGTCGCGATGGTGCACTGCAACAACGGCGCCAGCGAGCTCGACGCGTGGGCCGGCGTGTTCGGCCAGTTCGCGGCCGCGCTCGGGCAGCCGGCCGAGCCCGACGCCGTCTTCGGCGCGCTCTTCCGCGCCGCGCTCGACGGCGCGCCCGACGGCGGCGGGCTCCTCGCGTACAACTACCTCGCCGGCGAGCCCATCACGGGCCTCGACGAGGGCCGACCCCTGGTGGTGCGCACCCCCGACAGCCGCCTCACGCTCGCGAACTTCGCGCGCACGCAGCTCTACGGCGTGTTCGGCACGCTCGCGCTCGGCATGCGCGTGCTGCACGGCGAGGGCGTCGCGATCGACACGATGTTCGCGCACGGTGGCCTGTTCAGGACGGCGGGCGTCGCCCAGCGGCTGCTGGCCGGGGCGATCGACGCGCCCGTCGCCGTCGGGCAGACGGCGGGGGAGGGCGGCGCCTGGGGCATCGCGCTCCTCGCCGCGTACGCCGGTGCGCGGGCCGAGGCCGGGACGGACGGCGGGGCGCCCGCCCTCGACGCCTACCTGGCCGAGCGCGTCTTCGCCGACGCCCGCCTCGACGTCGCCGAGCCCGAGGCCGAGGACGTCGCCGGCTTCGCCGCCTACCTGGAGCGGTACTCCGCCGGCCTCGCGGTCGAGCGCGCCGCCACCGCAGCCCTCTGACGACACCCGCAGTCGACGAACCACACCCCGCACTGGAGAAGCACATGAGCACCGTCACCGAGGTCCCCGCGCACCTGCGCGCCGCCGTCGACGCCGCCAAGGAGAAGGTCGCGGCCCTGCACGCCGAACTGCCCCGCTGGGAGCTCGTCGTGTGGACCGCCGGCAACGTGTCCGAGCGCGTCCGCGACGACCGCACCCCCGACGGCTCGGGCGACCTCCTGGTCATCAAGCCGTCCGGCGTCGCCTACGACGACATCACCCCGGAGTCCATGGTGGTGTGCGACCTGGACGGGAACCTCGTCGAGGGCGACCGCTCGCCGTCGTCGGACACCGCCGCGCACGCCTACGTGTACACGCACATGCCCGAGGTGGGCGGCGTCGTGCACACGCACTCCACCTACGCGACGGCGTGGGCCGCCCGCGCGGAGGAGATCCCCTGCGTCCTCACGATGATGGCCGACGAGTTCGGCGGCCCCGTGCCCGTAGGGCCGTTCGCGATCATCGGCGACGACTCCATCGGCCGCGGCATCGTCGAGACCCTGAGCGGTCACCGCAGCCCGGCGGTCCTGATGCGCAACCACGGCCCGTTCACCATCGGCAAGGACGCCCGTGCCGCGGTGAAGGCCGCCGTGATGGTCGAGGAGGTGGCCCGCACGGTGCACGTGTCGCGCCAGCTCGGCGAGCCGCTGCCCATCGCGCAGGAGCACGTGGACTCCCTGTACGCCCGCTACCAGAACGTCTACGGCCAGCACTGAGCCCGGCCGCCCGCGAACAGACCTGAACCAGACTGATCCAGAGAGGACACCCATGAGCAAGCCGTACGCCGACCGAGAGGTCTGGTTCTTCACCGGCAGCCAGGACCTGTACGGCCCCGAGACGCTGGAGCAGGTCGCCCAGCAGTCGCAGGAGGTCGCCCGCGCGCTCGACGCGTCGTCCGACGTGCCCGCGAAGGTCGTGTGGAAGCCCGTGCTCAAGGACGCGGGCTCCATCCGCCGCGCCATGCTCGACGCGAACGCGGACGACAAGGTGCTCGGCGTCATCACGTGGATGCACACGTTCAGCCCGGCGAAGATGTGGATCTCCGGCCTCGACGCGCTGCGCAAGCCGCTGCTGCACCTGCACACGCAGGCGAACGTCGAGCTGCCCTGGGCGGACATCGACTTCGACTTCATGAACCTCAACCAGGCCGCGCACGGCGACCGCGAGTACGCCTACCTGGCCACGCGCCTCGGCGTCGCGCGCACCACCGTCGTCGGGCACGTGTCGAACCCGGCCGTGACCCGCCGGGTGGGCACCTGGGTCCGCGGCGCGGCGGGCTGGGCCGCCACGCACGAGCTGAAGCTGGTGCGCTTCGGCGACAACATGCGCAACGTCGCCGTCACCGAGGGCGACAAGACCGAGGCCGAGCTGCGCTTCGGCGTCTCCGTGAACACGTGGGGCGTCAACGACCTGGTCGACGCCGTCGAGGCCGTGGACGACGCCGCGATCGACGCGCTGGTCGCGGAGTACGAGGAGCTCTACGAGGTCGTCCCCGAGCTCCGCCGCGGCGGGGAGCGGCACGAGTCGCTGCGCTACGCGGCCCGCCAGGAGATCGCCATGGAGGCGTTCCTCGTCGAGCGCGGCGCCAAGGCGTTCACCACGAACTTCGAGGACCTCGGCGCCCTGCGCCAGCTGCCCGGCATCGCCGTCCAGCGGCTCATGAGCAAGGGCTACGGCTTCGGCGCGGAGGGCGACTGGAAGACGGCCGTCCTGGTGCGCGCCGCGAAGGTCATGGGCGAGGGCCTGCCCGGCGGCGCCTCCCTCATGGAGGACTACACCTACGACCTCACGCCCGGCTCCGAGGTCATCCTCGGCGCCCACATGCTCGAGGTCTGCCCGTCCCTCACGACGTCGAAGCCCCGCGTGGAGATCCACCCGCTCGGTATCGGCGGCAAGGAGGACCCGGTCCGCATGGTGTTCGACGCCGACGCGACCGAGGGGGCCGTCGTCGTCTCGCTCGCCGACATGCGCGACCGCTTCCGCCTCACCGCGAACGTCGTGGACGTCGTCCCGCCGACGCAGGACCTGCCGAACCTCCCGGTGGCCCGCGCCGTCTGGGCGCCGCGTCCCGACTTCACCACCTCCGCCGAGGCCTGGCTGACCGCGGGCGGCGCGCACCACACGGTGATGTCGACGGCGGCAGGCGTCGAGGCGTTCGAGGTGTTCGCGAACATCGCGCGCACCGAGCTGCTCGTCATCGACGAGGACACCACGCGCCGCGGCTTCGCCGACCAGGTGCGCTGGAACCAGGTGTACTACCGCCTCGCCCAGGGGCTCTGAGCACCACCACCGGCGCCGTGCCGGCGGTTCGGTAGGCTGACGCCGCCGAGCCGCCGGCCGGTCGTCCGGTGGACGCATCCCGTGGAGGCCCCGCATGGCGAGTCCCGCCGCCGACAAGCCGAACATCCGGCAGGTCGCGCAGCTCGCCGGCGTCTCGCACATGACGGTGTCGCGGGTGCTCAACGACCACCCGAACATCCGCGAGGCCACCCGGCGCCGGGTCGAGGAGGCCATCGAGCAGCTCGGCTACCGGCCGAACATGACGGCACGGGCCCTGGCCACCCAGCGCAGCCGGCGCATCGGCGTCCTCGTGGAGAGCGCGGCGACGTTCGGGCCGACCAGCACGCTGTACGCCGTCGAGTCCGCCGCCCGCGCGTCCGGGTACGTGGTGAGCTCCGTGCTCCTGCGGGCGGGGGAGGAGATCACCCCCCAGGAGGCCGTCGACCACCTCGTCGCGCAGGGCGTCGACGCGCTCTGCGTCGTGGCGCCGCGGTCGTCGTCGATCGCCGCGCTGCGCCGCATCGCCGTCGGGGTCCCGGTGCTGGTCGTCAAGCCCGACAAGGACCCGACGTTCCTCACCGTGACCGTCGACCAGCAGGCCGGCACGGCGCTCGCCGTCGACCACCTCGTCTCGCTCGGCCACCGCGACATCCTGCACCTGGCCGGGCCGCTCGACTGGCTCGACGCCCGCACGCGCGAGCGGTCCTTCCATGCCCGGACGAAGTCGTGGGGGCTGCGCGAGCGACCCATCGTCGTGGGGGACTGGACGGCGGACTTCGCCTACGACTTCGCGCGCGGCATCCGCGAGCTCCCGGAGTACACGGCGATCTTCGCCGCGAACGACGACATGGCCGTGGGCCTCGTGCACGGCCTGCACGACCGTGGCTTCTCGGTGCCCGACGACGTGAGCGTCGTGGGCTTCGACGACATCCCCCTCGCGCGGCACGTCATCCCCCCGCTGACGACGGTGCGACAGAACTTCCACGCGCTCGGCGTCTCGGTCGTCGACGTCCTGCGGTCCGCGATCGAGGAGCAGGAGATCCCGACGGTCACGAAGATCCCCCCGGAGATCGTCGCGCGCGCGTCGAGCGCCCCGCCGCGGAAGGCCGCACGATGACGTCCCGGTCCGAGGCGCAGGCCCCCGTGGTCGTGCTGCGCGGGATCACGGTGGAGCGCTCGGGGGTGCGGGTCCTCGACGACGTGGACCTGGCGCTGCGGCCGGGTGAGGTGCACGCGCTCATGGGGGAGAACGGCGCGGGCAAGTCGACCCTCATCGGTGCGCTCACGGGGACGCTGCCGATCCTGGCGGGGACCGTCGTGGTCGACGGCGTCGCGACCCCGCCGACGAGCGTCGCGCAGAGCCGCGCGGACGGTATCGCGACCGTCTTCCAGGAGACGCACCTGAGCCCGCACCTGACCGTCGCCGAGAACGTGATGATCGGGCACGAGGTGCGCGGCTGGTTCGGCATCGACTGGGGCCGGACCAGGGCGCGTGCGGCGGCCGCCCTCGCCGCGCTCGGGATCGAGGACATCGACCCGCGCGCCCCGTTGTCCGCGCTGTCGCCCGCGACCAAGCAGCTCGTGGCGGTGGCCCGGGCGATCGTCCTCGAGCCGCGCGTGCTCGTGCTCGACGAGCCGACGTCGAGCCTGGACGCGGACGAGGCCGCCCGCCTGCTGGGCGTCGTGCGCCGCCTGTGCGACCAGGGGGTCGCGGTGCTGTTCGTCTCGCACTTCCTCGAGCAGGTCTTCGAGGTGAGCGACCGGATGACCGTGCTGCGGGGCGGCCGCGTCGTCGCGGAGTTCCGGACGGCGGACGTCGAGCGCGCCGAGGTGATCTCCAAGATGCTCGGCGAGGACATCGACGCGCTCCAGGCGCTGCGCTCCCAGCGGCTCGCGCACCACTACGCGGGCACGGGCGAGGCGACGCTGCGGGCGTCGTCCCTCGGGCGCCACGGCGTCCTCGAGCCGACCGACCTCGAGCTGTCCCGGGGCGAGGTCGTGGGCTTCGCGGGGCTGCGCGGGTCGGGGCGCACCGAGCTCGCCCGGCTGATGAGCGGGGTGGAGCGCCCCGACCGCGGGGAGCTGTGGCTCGACGGCGTCCGGGTGCAGCTCCGCAGCCCGGGGGCCGCCCTGCGGCACCGGATCGCGATGTCGAGCGAGAACGTGCGCGACGACGGCATCGTCGCGGGGCTCACGGTGCGGGAGAACATCGTGCTGGCGCTGCAGGCGCTGCGGGGCTGGTCGCGGCCGCTGTCGCGGGGCGAGCAGGACGCGGTCGTCGACACGTACCTCGACGCCCTGCACCTGTCGGCCGAGGACCTGGACCGGCCGGCCGGCGAGCTGTCCGGGGGCACGCAGCAGAAGGTGCTGCTCGCCCGGCTGCTGGCCACGCGGCCGCACGTGCTGATCCTCGACGAGCCGACGCGCGGCATCGACATCGCCGCCAAGCTGGAGATCCAGCGCCGGGTGGCGCGGCTGGCGGGCGAGGGGGTCGCCGTCGTCTTCATCTCCTCCCAGCTGGAGGAGGTGGTGCGCCTCGCCGACCGCATCGTGGTGCTCAAGGACCGCGAGAAGATCGGCGAGCTGAGCAACGGTCCGGGGGTCACGGTCGACACCATCGTCGAGATGATCGCGGCGGACGTCGACGAGCTCGACGAGCTCGACCCCGGCCACTCCTGACGGTCTCCGCGCCGCGCGCGGAGCACCGGTGGCGGCGTTACGGAACCGTGACGTGGAATCGTGGAGCACCTCTATGTGACCGGTCACATCTCCGCTATGTTAGCGGTCACACAAGCGTTGCCGGAGGGTCAGAGCAGACCCACGGACCGGGTCCCCCGGTCGGCCGGCGTCTCGAGGAGGAGATCATGAGCAAGAACTTCCGGCGCGCCGGAGCGGCGATGTTCGTCGCGGCCCTCACGGCAGCCTCGCTCGTCGCGTGCAGCAGCGAGCAGGCGCCCCAGGGCGGCGGGGACGGGGGCGGCGAGTCCGCCGCGGCCTCGGACACGATCGTCCTCGGCTTCTCGCAGGTCGGGGCCGAGTCCGGCTGGCGCGCGGCCAACACCAAGTCCATCCAGGACACGCTCACCCAGGAGAACGGGTTCGACCTCAAGTTCTCCGACGCGCAGCAGAAGCAGGAGAACCAGATCCAGGCGATCCGGTCCTACATCCAGCAGCAGGTCGACGTCATCGCCTTCTCGCCCGTCGTCGAGACCGGCTGGGACGCCGTGCTCGAGGAGGCCAAGGCCGCGGGCATCCCGGTGATCCTCACCGACCGGGCCGTCGACTCCGAGGACGACACCCTGTACGAGTCGTTCATCGGGTCGGACTTCGTCGAGGAGGGCAAGCGCGCCGGCGAGTGGGCCGTGGAGCAGTACGACGGCGAGGGCTACAAGGCCGTCGAGCTGCAGGGCACCACCGGCGCCGCGCCGATGATCGACCGGCAGCAGGGCTTCGCCGACGCGATCGCGGGCTCCGACATCGAGATGATCGACTCGCAGACCGGCAACTTCACCCGCACCGAGGGCAAGCAGGTGATGGAGGGCTTCCTGCAGAAGTACGACGACATCGACCTGGTCTTCGCCCACAACGACGACATGGGCCTGGGCGCCATCGAGGCGATCGAGGCCGCGGGCAAGGTGCCGGGCAAGGACATCAAGATCATCACCGTCGACGGCGTCAAGGACGGCATGCAGGCGCTCGCCGACGGCAAGATCAACTACATCGTCGAGTGCAACCCGCTGCTCGGCCCGGACCTCGCGGAGATCGCGAAGAAGGTCGTGGCGGGCGAGGCGGTCGAGAAGCGCATCGTCACGCAGGACGAGGCGTTCGACCAGGAGGCGGCGAAGGCGGCCCTGCCGGACCGCCAGTACTGATCGTCGGTACGCTCCACCGAGACCCAGGGGGGGGGGGGGAAAGGGAGGCAACAGCCCCACCCCCACCCCCTCCCCCAGCACAACAACGAGTG
>NZ_JBHVSQ010000003.1:49741-80746 GCF_042885055.1 Isoptericola sp. NPDC058082
AGACCCGCGGTGGGGGTGGAGGGGGAAGCCCGCGCCGCACCCACCGCGCTCCACGGAAGGTCAAGGATGACGCCATCGGACGCCGGCGCCGCCGGCAGCAGCCGCGCCGCAGGCCCGGAGGACGTGCGCCCCGTCGTCGAGATGACCGGGATCTCCATCGAGTTCCCGGGCGTCAAGGCGCTCGACGGCGTGGACCTCCGCCTCCTGCCCGGCGAGGTGCACGCCCTCATGGGCGAGAACGGCGCGGGAAAATCCACGCTGATCAAGGCGCTCACGGGCGTCTACGGCATCGACTCCGGCGAGATCCTCGTCGGCGGCGAGCCGCACCGGTTCTCCGGCCCGGGCGAGGCGCAGGCCGCGGGGATCGCCACCGTGTACCAGGAGGTCAACCTCTGCGAGAACCTCACGGTGGCGGAGAACATCATGCTCGGCAACGAGCCGCGGCGGTTCGGCGCGATCGACTGGCCCCGCACGCGCCGCCGGGCGGCCGAGCACCTCGCCACCATGGGGCTCGACGTCGACCCCGCGTCGTCGCTCGGGTCGCACTCGATCGCCGTGCAGCAGCTCGTCGCGATCAGCCGTGCGATGGTCGTGGACGCCAAGGTGCTCATCCTCGACGAGCCGACGTCCAGCCTCGACGCCGACGAGGTCGCGCGGCTCTTCGCCGTCGTGCGCCGGCTGCGCGACCAGGGCGTCGCGATCCTGTTCGTGTCGCACTTCCTCGAGCAGGTGTTCGAGCTCTCCGACCGCATGACCGTGCTGCGCAACGGCGCGCGCGTGGGGGAGTACCGGACGTCGGAGATCACCCGGAGCGAGCTCGTCTCGCGCATGATCGGCCGGTCGATGGAGGTGCTGGAGGACCTCGAGGTCCGCACCGAGCACACCGTCGACGCGGCCCAGGGCACGCCCTTCGTCCAGGCCGTGGGGCTCGGGCGGCGCGGCTCCGTGCAGGCGTTCGACCTGGACGTCCACGAGGGCGAGGTCGTGGGGCTGGCCGGCCTGCTCGGCTCCGGGCGCACGGAGGTGGCCCGCCTGCTCGCCGGGGCGGACCGGGCCGACACCGGCACGCTGTCGGTGAAGGGCGCCCTGACCCGGCTGCGCACCCCGCGCGCGGCGATCGAGCGGAAGATCGCGTTCTCGTCGGAGGACCGCAAGGCCGAGGGCGTGGTCGGCGACCTGACGGTGCGGGAGAACATCGTGCTCGGCCTCCAGGCGGAGCGCGGCTGGCTGCGCCGGCTGCCCGGCAAGCAGGTCGACGAGATCGTGCACCGGTACATCGAGGCGCTGAACATCCGCCCCGCCAACCCGGACGCCCTGCTGCGCAACCTGTCGGGCGGCAACCAGCAGAAGGTGCTCCTGGCCCGCTGGCTCGCCACCGCCCCCGAGCTGTTCATCCTCGACGAGCCGACGCGCGGCATCGACGTCGGCGCCAAGGCGGAGATCCAGCGCCTGGTGTCCGACCTCGCCGGCCGGGGCATGGCGGTGCTGTTCATCTCCGCGGAGCTCGAGGAGGTGGTGCGGCTCAGCCACCGCATCGCCGTCATGCGCGACCGGCAGAAGGTCGCCGAGCTGACCAACACCGACACCGTCGGCGTCGACGACGTCGTCGAGCTCATCGCGAGCGGAGGGGACCGCTGATGCCCACATCCCAGGCCACCGGCGGGTTCGGCGCCGTCGCGCGCCACCACCTGTTCTGGCCGGTCGTCGCGCTCGTCGCGCTGCTCGCCGTGAACACGGCCGTCCGCCCGGGCTTCCTGTCCGTGTCGATCCTCGACGACCACCTCTTCGGGTCGCCGATCGACATCCTGCGCAACTGCGCCCCGCTCATGCTGGTCGCCCTCGGCATGTCGCTGGTGATCGCCACCCGCGGCATCGACCTGTCCGTGGGTGCCGTGGTCGCGATCTCGGGGGCGGTGGCCCTCACCTTCATCGCGGGCGCACCCGACCCGGCGTCGACGACGACCGTGCTGCTCGCGATCGGGATGGCGCTCGCGCTCGGCCTGGTGCTCGGCGTCTGGAACGGGTTCCTCGTGTCCGTGCTCGGGATCCAGCCGATCATCGCCACGCTCATCCTCATGACCGCCGGCCGCGGTGTCGCGATGCTCATCACCGAGGGGCAGATCACCACGGTCACGAGCGCCCCGTTCAAGATGCTCGGCGCCGGGTACTGGCTCGGGCTGCCCGTCGCGACCCTGGTCGCCTTCGGCGTGTTCGCGCTCGTCGCGCTGCTCGTGCGGCGCACGGCGCTCGGGATGCTCGTCGAGTCGGTCGGCATCAACCCCGCCGCGAGCCGGCTCGCCGGCGTGCGCGCACGGACCATCGTGTGGACGGTCTTCGCGCTGTCCGGCCTCTTCTCCGCGCTGGCCGGCCTGATCCTGTCGTCCAACGTCATGGCGGCCGACGCGAACAACGCCGGCCTGTTCATCGAGCTGGACGCGATCCTCGCCGTCGTCATCGGCGGCACGTCGCTGGCCGGGGGCAAGTTCTCGCTCTCCGGCACCTTCGTCGGCGTGCTCATCATCGCGACGCTGTCGCTCACGGTGACCAACGTCGGCATCTCGCCGCTCGTGACGCCGCTGTTCAAGGCGCTCGTTGTCGCTGCGGTGACGCTGCTCCAGTCGCCCGCCATGCGGCGCAAGCTCTCGGAACGCACGCGACGGCGCGGCAGGACGGCGCCCGTCGCGCCGTCGGACAAGCCTGCGGACGTCGCCACGGACAAGGTGGTGGCCTCATGACGACCCTGGCATCCTCCCGTCCCGGGGCGCCGTCCCCGGACCGCGTGCCCGCCGTCGGACGGCGCCTGCGCGTCGACCGCCGCTACCTGCCCGTGGTCGGCACCCTGGTGGTGTTCGTCCTGCTGCTCGTGGTGGGCGGCGCCCGCTACGACAACTTCCTGTCCGTGGGCGTGCTCGCGAACCTGTTCATCAACAACGCGTTCCTCATCGTGCTGGCCGTCGGGATGACGTTCGTCATCCTCACCGGCGGCATCGACCTCTCGGTCGGCTCGGTGCTGGCGCTGTCGGGGGTGACCGCGGCCTATCTGCTGCGCGCGGGAGTCCCGGCGGGGGTCGTGATCCCGCTCGTCGTGCTCGTCGGCTCGCTGATCGGGCTGCTCGTCGGCGCGATGGTGCACGTCTTCGAGGTGCAGCCGTTCATCGCGACGCTCGCGGCGATGTTCTTCGCCCGCGGCCTGTGCTTCCTCGTCGCCCCGGAGTCGATCCCGATCGACGACGAGACCTTCGTCGCCCTGGCCTCCTGGGACACGTGGGCCGGGGGACAGTGGCGGATCACGTCGAGCGTCGTGATCGCGCTGGTCGTCGTGGCGGTCGCGTTCTACCTGCTGCACTACACGCAGTTCGGCCGCACCGTGTACGCCATCGGCGGCGGGGAGCAGTCGGCCAAGCTCATGGGCCTGCCCGTCGCGCGCACCAAGGTGCTCGTGTACGTCATCAGCGGCACGTGCGCCGGCCTCGGCGGCCTGCTCTTCGCCATGTTCTCGCGGTCGGGCTACTCCTTGACCGGCGTGGGCATGGAGCTGGACGCGATCGCGGCCGTCGTCATCGGCGGCACGCTGCTCACCGGCGGCACCGGCTTCGTGCTCGGGTCCGTGCTCGGCGTCCTCGTGCTCGGCCTCATCCAGACGATCATCACCTTCGAGGGCACCCTCAGCTCGTGGTGGACCAAGATCGTCATCGGCGCGCTGCTGCTGGTCTTCGTGGTCCTGCAGCGGCTGCTCGCCCTGCGGCGCTCCTAGCCGTCCTCCGGCTCCGCGCCTGTCCGGGCGTCGGGTCGTCGGCACACGCCGCCGGCCCGGCGTCCCACCCCCGCACCTGTACGACGACGTACGACACGGAGGTTCTACAACGATGCACACCCGAGCCCGGCAGCACAGACCCCGATGGTCGACGCCCCTGGCGGCGGCGGTCCTCGCCCTCGCGCTGCCCGCCACGGCGGCCGCGGCCGTCCCGCCGCGGGCGGCCCCCGAAGCCGCCGCCGACGACGGCTACGGCGCCTACGTCTTCCCCTACTTCGCCGGCGAGCAGGACGGCGGCGAGAAGATCTACCTGGCCGTCAGCGAGGCGGACGACCCGACCGCGTGGGCGACCCTCAACGGCGGCGAGCCCGTCCTCGAGTCCACGCTCGGCACGAAGGGGCTGCGCGACCCGTTCCTCACCCGCAACCCGGAGACCGGCACGTACTACCTGCTGGCGACCGACCTGAAGATCGCGGGCGGGGGGAACTTCGGCGACGCGCAGGAGACCGGCAGCCGGTCGATGATGGTCTGGTCGTCCGAGGACCTGATCCACTGGTCCGACCAGCGCGAGGTCGAGGTCGCGCCGCCGGGCGCCGGCAACCTCTGGGCGCCCGAGGCGACGTGGGACGCCGCCGCCGGGCAGTTCGTCGTCTACTGGGCGTCGGCGCTGTACCCGGACGACGTCGCGCCGGAGGACCGGGACATCGCGACGTCGTACCAGCGGATGCTGTCGGCCACGACGCCCGACTTCTCCGCGGGGAGCTTCTCCGAGCCGCAGGTGTGGATCGACGAGGAGCGCGGTGCGGGTCGGGGCATGATCGACTCGACGGTCGCGGTCGAGGACGGCACCTACTACCGGTTCACCAAGGACGAGGCGGACATGACCGTCCGCGAGGAGTCGTCCGACGACCTGTCCCGCACGCAGGGCGTGACCGACGGCGACGGGTGGGACCTCGTCGCCGAGCGCGTCGGCGTGGGCGAGCCCAACCCGTGGGGCGGCGAGTTCACCGCGGGCGAGGGGCCCACGGTCTTCCCGTCCCTGACCGACGACTCCTGGTTCATGATGATCGACCAGCCGTCGTACCACGGCGGCCAGGGGTACATGCTGTTCCGCACCGACGACCTGGCGAGCGGCGACTGGACCTCGGAGCCCGACGCCGAGCTGCCGAGCCACCCGCGGCACGGCACGGTGCTGCCGATCACCACCGCCGAGCAGCAGGCGCTGCTCGAGGCGTACCCGGAGGGCGAGCCGGAGGTCGTCGAGCAGCGGCTGACGATCGACTCCGCCGCCGAGCGCACGGAGATGAGCGACGACCTGTACGGCGTCTTCTACGAGGACATCAACTACGCCGCCGACGGCGGCCTGTACGCCGAGCTGGTGCGCAACCGGTCGTTCGAGTTCGCGAAGGAGGACAACGCGGGCTTCACCGGGATGACGGGCTGGGAGCAGACCGGCGGCGGCGAGCTCGCCGTCGAGTCCGAGCGCGGCGAGTGGCTGAACGACAGCAACCGGCACTACCTCACGGTGACCTCCGACGGCACCACCGGCGTCGCGAACTCCTCCTACAACGAGGGCGTCGCGCTGAGCGAGGGGGAGTCGTACGACTTCTCGGTGTGGGCGCGGTCCGACGTCGCCCAGCACCTCACGGCCACCCTCGTGTCCGCCGACGGCGCGACGACGTACGGCACGGCGACGGTCGCCGTCGACGGCTCCGACGACTGGGCGCGGTACACGGCCACCGTGACCGCCTCCGCGACGACGAACGCGGCGCGGCTGCGGGTGACGTCGGGCGCCGAGGGCACGCTGCGCCTCGACATGGTGTCGCTGTTCCCGCAGGACACGTGGGTGGGGCCGGTCAACGGCAGGAGCACGCTGCGCAAGGACCTCGCGGAGAAGGTCGCCGCGCTCGACCCGAGCTTCCTGCGGTTCCCGGGCGGCTGCGTCACCAACGTCGGCACCTTCGACTCCTACCTCGAGTCCGACGGCCAGGACCGGCAACGGACGTACCAGTGGAAGGAGACCATCGGCCCGGTCGAGGAGCGCCCGACCAACTGGAACTTCTGGGGCTACAACCAGTCGTACGGCATCGGCTACCTCGAGTACCTGGAGTTCGCCGAGGACCTCGGCGCCTTCGCGCTGCCCGTCGTGTCCGTGGGCGCCAACGGCTGCGGGTCGCGCATCCCGGAGATGACCGACGAGCAGCGCCCGCGCTGGATCCAGGACACTCTCGACCTCATCGAGTTCGCCACGGGCGGCACGGACACGGAGTGGGGCGCGAAGCGTGCCGAGCTGGGGCACCCGGAGCCGTTCGACCTGCCGTACATCGGCCTGGGCAACGAGGAGAACACGCCGAAGTTCCAGGAGAACTTCCCGGCGTTCCGCGACGCCATCGAGGCGGAGTACCCCGACATCACGGTGATCTCCAACTCCGGGCCCGACGACGCCGGCACGCGGTTCGACGAGCTCTGGGACTTCAACCGCGAGCAGGGCGTCGCGATGGTCGACGAGCACTACTACAACGACCCGTCCTGGTTCCTCACGAACGACGCACGGTACGACTCCTACGACCGGAACGGCCCGCACGTCTTCCTCGGCGAGTACGCGTCGAAGGGCAACACCTTCGGCAACGCGCTCGCGGAGGCGGCGTACATGACCGGGCTGGAGCGCAACTCCGACGTCGTCGAGCTCGCCTCGTACGCGCCGATGTTCGCCAACGAGGACTACGTGCAGTGGTCGCCGGACATGATGTGGTTCGACAACGACCAGTCGTGGGGCTCGGTGAACTACTACACCCAGCAGATGTTCATGACGAACGCCGGCGACCAGGTGGTCCCGTCGGAGCTGGGCGACGGGCCCGACGTCGTCCCGCCGGACGTCGACGGGGGCGTCTTCCTGTCCACGTGGGCCACGCAGGCGCAGTACGACGACGTGCGGGTCACCGACAACGCGACGGGCGACGTCCTGTTCGCGGACTCGTTCGACGACGCGTCGCGCTGGGAGGCGCAGCGCGGGGACTGGTCGGTCCAGGACGGCCGGTACGTGCAGTCCGACGCGGGGGTCGAGGACGCCCGGAGCATCGTGACCGGCGCCTACGACGAGGACTGGCACGACTACACGATGGAGGTGACGGCCCGGAAGGCCGGCGGCGCCGAGGGCTTCCTCGTCGGGTTCGGCGCGAGCGCGAGCGACGACTTCTACTGGTGGAACGTGGGCGGCTGGGGCAACACCCGGTCCGTGCTGGAGCGGGCCGACGGCGCGCGCCAGGGCGAGGTCGCCGCGGCGGAGTCCTTCACGCCGCTGGAGAACGGTCGTGACTACCGGATCAAGGTCGTCGTCGAGGGACGCACCGTCACGCTCTACCTCGACGGCGAGCTGCAGCTCACCTACACGGAGCCGGTGACGAAGTCGCTGTTCCAGGTCGTGACCCACGACGAGGAGACCGGCGAGCTCGTGGCCAAGGTGGTCAACGTCGGCGACGCCGTGGCGCGCACCGACGTCGAGGTCACGGGCGGGTTCGAGCCGGCCGCGACGGCGACGGTCACCGAGATGAAGGCCGACCCGTCGGCGACGAACACCAAGACGCGGCCCGAGCGCGTGGTCCCGGTGGACCGGGCGTTCGAGGGGGCGGGGACGTCGTTCACCTACGACTTCCCGGCGCACTCGATCACGTTCCTCCGGCTCGCCGAGGACGGGGCGGAGCCCGAGGAACCGGCCTGGGACGCCGGCGTGACCTACACCGCCGGCGACCGCGTCGCGCACGACGGGGCCGTCTGGGAGGCCGCCTGGTGGACGCGGGGCCAGACGCCGGGGGAGTCCGACTGGGGCCCGTGGCAGGAGGTCGCCGAGACGGCCGACGGCACCGCGGTGTGGACGTCGTCGCGGATCTTCGACGCCGGTGACGTCGTCGAGCACGAGGGCCGGTCGTACACCGCGAGGTGGTGGACCAGGAACCAGGAGCCGGGCGACCCCCACGGTCCCTGGCGGCCCGCGGGCGCCTGACGCACCGACGGCGACGCGCCCCGGGCGGCGAGCTGTCAGGGCCACGTGCAGGGAAACCCGCACGTGGCCCTGACAGCTGCCGGAGAACGATGCGCAAACGCTGCAAGTCACGCAAGCGGCTTGCGTGATCGCGTGTACAGTCGAGGACATGTCGAGACGACTGGCCGACGTGGCCGCGAAGGTGGGGGTCAGCGAGGCGACGGTCAGCCGGGTGCTCAACGGCAAGCCCGGGGTGTCGCAGGCGACCCGGGACGCCGTGCTCACGGCGCTGGACGTGCTGGGCTACGAGCGGCCCACCAAGCTGCGCGGCGACCGGCCGCGCCTGGTGGGCCTGGTGCTGCCGGAGCTGGCCAACCCGATCTTCCCCGCCTTCGCGGAGGTCGTGGGCGGCGCGCTGGCGCAGCAGGGGTACACGCCGGTGCTGTGCACGCGCACCGCGGGCGGCATCTCCGAGGCGGAGTACATCGACCTGCTGCTGGGCCAGCAGGTGTCGGGGGTCATCTTCGCGGGCGGCTTCTACGCCGAGCGCGACGCCGACCACGCGCACTACGAGCGGCTCCAGGCGCTGAACCTCCCGGTGGTGCTCATCAACGCGTCGATCGAGAGCCTCGACTTCCCGCACGTCTCCTGCGACGACCTCATCGCCACCCACCAGGCGCTGGAGCATCTGGTGTCCATGGGGCACACGCGCATCGGGCTGCTGCTGGGCCCGCGCGACCACGTGCCGTCCGAGCGCAAGCTCGCGGCGGCGCGCGGCTTCGCGGAGCGGCACGGCGTCGAGCTCCCCGACGAGCTCGTCGTGCACAGCCAGTACTCGCTCGAGAGCGGGCAGGCCGCGACGGGCCGGCTGCTCGACGTCGGCGCGACGGCGATCCTGTGCGCGTCCGACCCGCTCGCGCTCGGCGCCGTCCGGGCGGTGCGGCGCGCGGGGCTCGACGTGCCCCGCGACGTGTCGGTGGTCGGCTACGACGACTCCGCGCTGATGAACTCCACGGACCCTGCCCTCACGACCGTCCGGCAGCCGATCGACGCGATGGGCCGGGCCGCGGTCGACATCCTGGCCAGCATGATCGCGGGCGCCACGGTCTCGCGCGACGAGCTGCTCTTCGAGCCGGAGCTCGTCGTGCGGCGCTCGACGGCGGCCGCGCCCCGCCCCGGCGGCTGACGGCGGCACCGCCACCCGCTCCGACCCCGGCGGCCGGCCGGGCGACCTCGTGTCGCCCGGCCGGCCGTTCGTTTGTGCCTGTCTGCGCGCGGCGATGTCGCAGTTTGGTAACGCTGCTGTCGACTTCTTGCGTGCTCTACGTCGGCTCATTACTGTCCTGCTCATCGACGACGACGTGGAAGGGGCTCATCGGTGAGCAAGGGGCAGGACGCCGAGTGGTGGCGCAGCGCGGTGATCTACCAGGTCTACCCGCGCTCGTTCGCCGACGGGAACGGCGACGGCACGGGTGACCTCGCCGGGGTGCGACAGCACCTCGGGTACCTCCGGGACCTCGGGGTCGACGCGATCTGGTTCACCCCCTGGTACGTGTCGCCCCTCGCGGACGGCGGGTACGACGTCGCGGACTACCGCGCGATCGACCCGCAGTTCGGCACGCTCGCCGAGGCGGAGGCCCTCATCGCCGAGGCCCGCGCGCTCGGGATCCGCACGATCGTCGACGTCGTGCCGAACCACGTCTCGTCCGCGCACCCGTGGTTCCGCGCGGCCCTCGCCGCGGGCCCCGGCTCGCCCGAGCGCGAGCGGTTCTGGTTCCGGCCGGGCCGGGGCGAGGACGGCGACGAGCTGCCCACCCGGTGGGTCTCCGACTTCCAGGGCACCACCTGGACGCGCACCACCGACCCCGACGGCACGCCGGGCGAGTGGTACCTCCACCTGTTCGCCCCGTCGCAGCCCGACCTCAACTGGGACCACCCCGACGTGCGTCGTGAGCACGAGGAGGTCCTGCGCTTCTGGTTCGACCGGGGCGCCGCCGGCATCCGCATCGACTCGGCCGCGCTGCTCGTCAAGGACCCGACCCTGCCCGAGGTGCCCGAGCACCCGCGGCCGGGGGAGCACCCGCACGTGGACCGGGACGAGCTGCACGACGTCTACCGGTCCTGGCGGGCCGTGGCCGACTCCTACGACGAGCCGCGCGTGCTCGTCGGTGAGGTGTGGCTGCCGGACACCGAGCGCTTCACCCGGTTCCTGCGCCCCGACGAGATGCACACGGCCTTCAACTTCGACTTCATGGCCCGGCCCTGGGACGCCAAGGCGCTGCGGGAGTCGATCACCACGACGCTCGACGCGCACGCGCCGGTCGCGGCGCCCGCCACCTGGGTGCTGTCCAACCACGACGTCACCCGCCCGGTGACGCGGTACGGGCGCGCGGACTCGTCGTTCGCGTTCACGGCCAAGCGGTTCGACACCCCGACCGACCTGGACCTCGGGCGCCGCCGGGCCCGCGCCGGCGCCCTGCTCGTGGCCGCCCTGCCGGGCGCGCTGTACGTCTACCAGGGCGACGAGCTCGGGCTGCCGGAGGTCGAGGACCTGCCGCGCGAGCTCCTCCAGGACCCCATGCACGACCGGTCGGGCGGCGTCGACCCCGGCCGTGACGGGTGCCGCGTGCCGCTGCCGTGGACCCGCCGCGGCACCTCGCTCGGTTTCGGGCCCGACGACGGCGCGGCGCCCTGGCTGCCGCAGCCGGCGGCGTGGGGCGGGCTGTCCGTCGAGGCCCAGGAGGCGGACCCCGCGTCGATGCTCGCCCTGTACCGCCGAGCGCTCGCGGCCCGGCGCGCGGAGCCCGCGCTGCGGGGCGGCGGCCTGCGCTGGCTCGAGGCGGTCGGTGAGGTCCCGGTCGGTGACGACGTCCTCGCCTTCGCCCGCGACGGCGGCGCGGACGAGCTGGTGTGCGTCGTCAACCTCGGGCCCGAGCCCGTCCCCCTGCCGGCCGGCGCCGACGTCGTGCTGCACAGCGCCGACCCCCGCGAGCCGCTCGTGCGGATCGCCACCGACGTCGCGGTCTGGCTCCGCCCGTGAGGTGCCCCGACCCGACCCCCGACCAGCACCACCGCGGGGACCACCGACGGTCCCCGTCGACGGTCAGACCGACACCGGATCGACAAGGAGTGACGATGAAGTCCACACGAAAGCCGGCCGCGCTCGCCCTGGTGGGCGCGCTCACGGCGAGCACCCTCGCCGCGTGCTCCGGCGGGGGCGACCCCCAGGACGAGAGCACCAACTCGGCGGGTCAGGTCACCCTCTCGGTGGTCTCCCTGCTGCCCGGGTCCACGGAGGAGGCGGTCGCCGCCTTCGAGGACCAGGTCGCGGAGTTCGAGACGGCGAACCCCGACATCGACGTGCAGCCCGAGGAGTACGAGTGGAAGGCGACGACGTTCGCCGCCCAGCTCGCGGGCGGCACGCTGCCCGACGTGTTCGAGATCCCGTTCACCGACGCGCAGGGCCTGGTCGAGAACGGCCAGCTCGCCGACATGGACGCGCAGTTCCGCGCCCTGCCGTACGCGGAGCAGTTCAACCCGACGATCCTCGAGGCCGGCACGGGGGCCGACGGCCACGTGTACGCGATCCCGGCGAAGAACGCCTACCCGGTGGCGCTGCACTACAACCGCCAGCTCTTCGAGTCGGCCGGCCTCGACCCCGACCAGCCGCCGACCACCTGGGAGCAGGTGCGCGAGTACGCCGACAAGATCGCCGACGCCAACCCCGGCGTCGCGGGCTACGCCACGATGACGCAGAACAACACGGGCGGCTGGCAGCTCACGGCACAGACCGTCGCGCGCGGCGGCCGCACCGTGGAGACCGACGCCGACCAGAAGGCCTCGGCGACCCTCGACAACGCGGGCACGAAGGAGACGCTCCAGTTCCTCCACGACCTGCGGTGGGAGGACGAGTCGATGGGCGGCAACTTCCTGCTCGACTGGGGCAGCATCAACCAGGAGTTCGCGGCCGGCCAGGTGGGCATGTTCACCTCCGGCTCCGACATCTACACCTCGCTGGTGCAGACCAACGCCGTCGACCCGGAGACCTACGGCCTCGCGCCGATCCCGCTGTCCGACGCACCGGAGGCGGCGACGCTCACCGGCGGCACCCTCGCCGGTGTGCCGGCGAACGTCGACGAGGGCGTGAAGGACGCCGCGATCAAGTGGATCGACTTCTTCTACCTCAACAAGCTGGTCGACGAGGACCGCGCCGTCGCCGACGCCGCGACGCTCGCCAAGAACGACCAGCCCGTGGGCACGCCCGTCCTGCCGATGTTCTCGAAGGAGCAGTACGAGCTGAACCAGGAGTGGATCGCGGACTACGTCAACGTGCCGCTCGACCAGATGACGGCGTTCACCGACGCGATGTTCGACCTGCCGCTGGCCGGCGAGCCGTCGCAGAAGACGCAGGAGGTGTACGCGCTGCTCGACCCGGTCGTGCAGGCGGTCCTCACCGACGAGGGCGCCGACATCGACGCCCTGCTCGCCGACGCGAACACGCAGGCCCAGGCGCTGCTCGACCAGGGCTGACCGTGACCGTCACGACCACCTCTTCTCGCGGCGACGTCGCCGCACCCGCGCGGGCGGCCGGCGCCGGCCGCCCGCGCCGGGGCCCGGCCACCTGGTTGCGCGGGGGCGGGCTGCACAGCCTCGTCTTCCTGCTGCCGCTGCTGGTGATCTTCGGCGTCTTCTCGTGGTTCCCGATCGTGCGCGCCGTGATCATGAGCGTGCAGGAGACGAACCTCGTCACCGACCCGACGTTCGTCGGGCTGGACAACTTCCGGCACGTCCTGGCCGACCCGCTGCTGTGGAAGGCCGTCAGGAACACGCTGTACTTCGCGTTCCTCGCGCTGCTGTTCGGGTACCCCGTGCCCCTGATCGCCGCGGTGCTCATGCGCGAGGTGCGACGCGGGCGGGGGCTGTACTCCGCGCTCGCGTACCTGCCGGTCGTGGTGCCGCCCGTCGTCGCCGTCCTGCTGTGGAAGTTCTTCTACAAGGGCGGGCCGACGGGCGTGTTCAACACGATCCTCGGCTGGGTGGGGCTCGGCCCGTACCCGTGGCTGCAGGACGCGTCGTGGGCGATGCCGTCGCTCGTGCTCGCCGCGACCTGGGCCGGCGCGGGCGGCACGGTCATCATCTACCTGGCGGCGCTCACGAGCGTGCCCGCCGAGCTGTACGACGCCTCCGAGGTGGACGGCGCGGGCCTGTGGCGCAAGATCTGGCACGTCACCCTGCCGCAGCTGCGCGGGGTCCTGTTCATCACGCTGATCCTGCAGGTCATCGGCACGGCGCAGGTGTTCCTCGAGCCGTACCTGTTCACCGGGGGCGGGCCGAACAACGCGACCGTGACCGTGCTGCTGCTCATCTACCGGTACGCGTTCCAGAACAGCCTGGGCGGCGACTACGGCGCCGCGACCGCGCTGTCGCTCCTGCTCGCCGCCGTCCTCGCGGTCTTCTCGGTCCTCTACTTCCGGCTCACGCGGTCCTGGAGCACGTCATGACCCTCACGACCACCGACCGCCCCCGCCCGGCGCGCGCCGCGCGCCGTCGCGCCGCGTCGCCGTCCGACGACGGCGACCGCGGCGCGCTGTCCGCCCCCGACTGGCGCCGTCCCGCGGTCCGCTGGGGGATGGGCGGCACGCACGTGCTGCTCCTGGTGCTGCTCGTCGTCGTCGGCCTCGGCCCGATGCTGCTGCTGGCGAAGTACGCCGTCACCCCGACGCAGGACATCCTGCGCACGCCCATGGCGGTCTTCCCGCACGGCGTCGCCTGGGAGAACCTCGAGCGCGCCTGGAACGACGTCCAGGTCAGCCGCTACTTCATGAACACCGTGTGGCTGGCGCTCGGGTCGTGGGCCGTGCAGCTCGTGGTCGCGACGACGGGCGGCTACGCGCTGTCCGTGCTGCGGCCGCGCTACGGCAAGGTCGTGCAGGCGCTCGTCCTGTCGACGATGTTCGTGCCCGCCGTCGTGCTGCTCGTCCCGCTGTACCTGACGATCCTCGACCCGCCGCTGCTGGGCCGGTCGCTGGTCGACAGCTTCTGGGCCGTGTGGCTCCCCGCCGGCGCGAGCGCGTTCAACGTGCTGCTGGTGCAGCGGTTCTTCGACAACCTGCCGCGCGAGGTGTTCGAGGCCGCGCGGGTCGACGGCGCGGGGCCGTACCGGCTGTTCTGGTCGATCGTGCTGCCGATGTCGAAGCCGATCCTCGGCGTCGTGTCCGTGTTCGCCGTCATCGCGGCCTGGAAGGACTTCCTGTGGCCGCTGCTGGTGCTCAAGGACCCGGCGATCCAGCCGCTGTCCGTGCGGCTGCCCGCGATCGAGGCGTCCACCGAGCTGGGCGTCTTCCTCGCCGCGCTGGCGATCTCGACCGTGCTGCCGGTGGCGATGTTCCTGGTCTTCCAGCGGCTGTTCCTGCGCGGCGCAGGGCTCGGGGGAGCGGTCAAGGGCTGACGTTCACCCGCCGTGTCGTTGACGCCTGGATAGTCCGAATGCTGATATATGCCCAGATCAGCGACTCTCGGAGGAACGACGTGACCCAGCACGACCCGACGACCGACACCCCGGCCGCCGCACGACCCACGGTGCGCTACCGCGGGCGGCACCTGCCGATGGTCGCGGTGGTCGTCGCCGCGACCATCGCGACCGCCCTGGCGTACAGCGGCATGGTGCTCTTCGGCCTGGAGGTGGCGGGGATGTCCCCGGCGGAGGCGTACGCCCTCGCCGGCTTCCTCGAGGTCAGCCTCGTCGCCGTCGCCCTCATGGCGCGCAACGCCGCCCTGGAGGGCCGCCCGTACGGCGTGCTCCTCACCCTGACGTGGATCCTGTCGGGCACGTCGGGCATGTTCGCCGCGCTGCACGAGATCGCCGTGCCGGACGCGAGCACCCCGTACATGGTCGCGTTCCGGTTCGTGCCGCCGCTGGTCGCCGCGCTCATGTGGCACCTGGCGCTGGTGGGCGAGCGCCACCTCGTCACGGGCCACACGCTCGACGAGCGCCGCCGGGAGCACCGCGTGCACCAGTACGTCACCGCCCTCGAGGTGTGGCGCGACGCGCGGCTCGACAGCACCGGGAACCACGCGGGGATGCGCAAGGTGCGCACGGCGCACAGCCGTCAGCGGGCCGCGCGTGACGCCGCGCTGAAGCTGCTCACGGTCGAGGACTTCGAGCGGCGCATGCAGGTCTGGGTGGAGCGGCTCGAGGCCGCCGAGCGGCACGGCAACCGTCTCGACCTCATCGGCGCCAGCTCGATCGAGCGCGGCGTCGCCCGCGGCACGTCCCCCGCCGGCCCGCGCGCGCTGCCGGCGCCCGCGGCCTCGCCCGTCGCGCTGGTCGCGGCCCCGCCGGCGGTGCAGGAGCCGGGCGCCCGCCCGGCGGTCGAGGACGCCGCGGCGGACGCCTTCGCCGACGACCTCCAGGCGGCGCTCACCGGCGCGACGGAGGTCGTGGAGGCGGACGAGCAACCCGACGTGCCGGTGGACGACGTCACCGTGGCGGCCTGGTTCGACGACCTGGACGAGGACCTGGGGCCCGACCCGTCGCGCGAGCCCGCCCAGGACGTCGTCGCCGAGGACACCGCCGAGGACATCGCCGAGGACACCGCCGACGTCACCCCGGAGCGGTCGTCCGCGGACGTCGAGGCGGAGGCGGGCCTGCCTGGCACGCGTGAGCCGCTGCCGGAGACGGGGCACACCCGCCGGGTCGAGGTGTTCGACCTGCTGCGGCAGTCGGACCCGGCACTGGGAGACGCGCTCGCCCAGCGGTCCGCGTTCCTCACGGCGCACGGGGGGCCGGCGACGGCTGAGCCTGCCGACGACACGGAGCCGGCGGACGCGCCCGAGGCGCCCTACACCGCGGAGGAGGCCGCCGACCTGACGGCCGACACGGCGTTCGACGACCGGGGGGACCGCGACCGCCGCATCGTCGAGCTCGCCGACGACGGGCTCACGCACCGCGAGATCGCCGAGCGCTTCGACGTGTCCCGCGCGACGGTCAGCCGCGTGGTGAGGCGGCACGCCACCGTCTGACGTCCGGTCGTCGGGCGGCTCGTCGGCGCGGCCGTCAGCGCAGCGCCGCGAGCATCGCGCCGACAGTCGCGGCCGCCAGCGCGATCAGCACCAGGGTGGGCAGGCGCTGCCCGAACGGTCGTCTCATCCTCGCCCCCGGTCCTTGTCGCGGTCCTCGTCGTCGCGGTCGTCGTCGCGGTCGTCGTCGCGGTCGTCGTCGCGGTCGTCGTCGCGGTCGTCGTCGCGGTCCTCGTCCCGGTCCGCGTCGTCCTCGCGCCGGTCCTCGAGCTCGTCCTGCTCGTCGTCCAGCCGGTCCTCGAGCTCCTCGCGTTCCTCCTCCGACGGGGGCCCGGACGCGGAGAACCAGGCGAAGCCGCCGACGCCGGCGACCACCGCGACGGCGAGGCCCTCGACGACGTCGCGACGCGACGGCCCCGGCCCGTCCGGGACGGGGGCGTCGGGCGCGGCGCCGGGGCCGGTCACGCGCCGCCGCCGGTGAGGTACCAGAGCGCCGAGGTGGACCAGACGAGGGCGAGCAGCGCGACGACGAGGCCGCCCAGCAGCGGCAGCACGACGGGCGGCAGGGCGCGCACGCGCAGGGCGAGCATCTTGACAGTGAACGCCCCGTAGAACAGGCAGCCGGCGACGGAGTGCACCAGCACGCGGGAGGGCTCGCCCTCCAGCCCGATCGACCAGACGCACGCGAAGGCCACGGGGAGCGTCAGCCCGAACGCCGCCACGCCGCTCCACCGGTGCAGCAGGCCGACCCAGCTCGGAGCCTCCCGGACGCCCGGCAGCCGGCCGTACATCGCCAGGGCGGAGGCGAGCTGGACCAGGAGGAGCGTGACGGCGGCGGTGGACAGCCACGTCTTCATCTCGAGCATGCTGGTGAACCACAGCGTCAGCAGCGGCGCGCCGTCGCCCGGGTGGGCGTCGGCGTACGCGCCGAGGGCGGCGGCGACGCCCACGCCGGCCGCCGTCGCGGCGGCCAGGGCCCAGCGCCACGTCGCGCGGGGGACCGCGGGGGACTCGCCCATGCGAGTCACAGTGCCCGGTCCGCCGGGTGCCGGCCACCGGACACGACGCCGAACAGGCGGTTGCGCACCTCCTGAGGTCTCACAAGGTGCGCAACCGCCAGTTCGGCGTCGGCGGGACGGTCAGGCGCGGGCGAACGTCCCCGCGAAGGCGGTCCAGGACTCCGGCGCGAGGCGCACGCGGGTCGTGCCCGCGTCACCCGGCGTCGCGGCGGAGGCGACGTCGACGACGGACCAGCAGGCCTCGGCGACCTTCGCCGCGTGCTCGGCGCCCTCGACGGCGGGCTCGTGGTCCGCGACCATCTGCCAGCCCTCGATGAGGCCGAGCGCGGCGCCGACGTGGGCCAGCTCCACCTCGACCACCCGGTCGGACCGGTTCGTGAGGAACAGGCCGAGCGAGCCGTCGTCGTCCACGGTCGCGGCGGCCGTGACGACCGGCGCCGTGCCGTGCTGCGCGGTGTCGTACGTCGGCGCGTCCACCCGCACGTCGAGCGCCGTGCCGCGGGCCAGCCGCGACGTCGTCGCGAACGGGTGGAAGGTGGGCTGGCGCCACGCCTCGCCGCCGGGCGCGGTCATGATCGGCGCGATGACGTTGACGAGCTGCGCGAGGCAGGCCACCGGCACGCGGTCGGCGTGGTTGAGCAGGGTGACCATGAGGTCGCCGACCACGACGGCGTCGAGGCCGGAGTAGACGTCCTCGATGATGCGCGGGGCGTCGCGCTGGATCGGCAGGTTCTCCTCCCCGCCGAAGCGGGTCGTGTTGTACCAGACGTTCCACTCGTCGAAGCTGATGGTGATCGCCTTGTCGCTGCGCCGCTCCGCGCCGACGGCGTCCGCCGAGGCGACGACGCGGTCGATGAAGCGGTCCATCGCGGTGCCCGACGCGAGGAATGACGCGCGGTCGCCGTCGATCTCCTCGTAGTAGGCGTGCATGGAGATGTGGTCGACCAGGTCGTACGTGTACGACAGGACGGTGCGCTCCCACTCGCCGAACGTGGGCATCTGCATGGACGACGAGCCGCACACGATCAGCGAGATCGACGGGTCGACGAGCTTCATGGCCTTGCCGGCCTCGGCCGCGAGCTTGCCGTACTCGTGGGCGTCCTTCTGCCCGATCTGCCACGGGCCGTCCATCTCGTTGCCGAGGCACCACAGCGTCACGCCGTAGGGCTTCTCGCGGCCGTTGGCGATGCGCAGGTCGGCCCACCCGGTGCCGGCCTCGCCGTTGCAGTACTCGACCAGGGCGGCGGCGGCCGCGACGCCGCGGGTGCCGAGGTTGACCGCCATCATCGGCTCGACGCCCTCGCGCTCCGCCCACTGCAGGAACTCGTCGGTGCCGACGAGGTTGGGCTCGACGGTGCGCCACGCGAGGTCGAGGAACGGCTTGCGCTGCTCGACGGGGCCGACGGCGTCCTCCCACACGTAGTTGGAGACGAAGTTGCCGCCGGGGTAGCGGACCATCGGCACGCCCAGCTCGTGGACGAGGTCGGCGACGTCGCGGCGGAAGCCGTGCTCGTCGGCGGTGGGGTGGCCCGGCTCGTAGATGCCGGTGTACACGGCGCGGCCGAGGTGCTCGACGAACGAGCCGAACAGACGGCGGTCGACGGCGCCGCGGCGGAAGTCGGGGTGCAGGGTGACGCGGGCGCCGGCGGCGGCGGGGGCCTCGTCGGGAGCAGCGGTGTCGGGGCGGGCATCGGTCTGGGGAGCCGTCATGGGTCTCACGTTCCTCGTCGAAGTGGGCGATGGTGAAGCCACCGTGTACAACGATGTAGAGTCAACCACGGTCGCCGCGCGCGGCACCAATCGGCCCAGGAGGATCTGGGTCCGGACGACTCGAGGAGGAATCGGCAATGCGCAGAGGCTTGCGACGCGCCGTGGCGGCGACGGCCGCCGGGCTGGCCGGCCTGTCGCTCGCGGCGTGCGCGCCCGGGGGCGACGCGGGCTCGGCGAACAACACGAGCTGCACCAACGAGATCACCAAGCCCGACGCCACCCGCGTCACCCTCTGGGCCTGGTACCCCGCCGTCGAGCAGATCGTGGACACGTTCAACGCCCAGCACGACGACGTCCAGATCTGCTGGACCAACGCGGGCCAGGGCGCCGACGAGTACGGCAAGTTCTCCACCGCCCTCGAGGCGGGCACCGGCGCTCCCGACGTCATCCAGCTCGAGTCGGAGATCCTGCCGACGTACACGATCCTCGACGGCCTCGCGGACCTCGCGCCCTACGGCGCGGCCGACCTGGAGGACCAGTTCCCGGCCGGCGCCTGGTCGGACGTCTCCAGCGGCGGCTCGGTGTTCGCCGTGCCGGTCGACGGCGGCCCCGTGGGCATGCTGTACCGGGCCGACATCTTCGAGGAGTACGGCGTCGAGCCGCCGACCACCTGGGACGAGTTCGCCCAGGCCGCGCAGGACCTGCGCGACGCCGGCTACGACGGCTACATCACCAACTACGCGACGAACGGCGGCGCGTTCAACTACGCGCTGTTCGCGCAGGCCGGCTGGGCGCCGTTCGCCTACGACCCGGCCCGGCGCGACCAGATCGGCATCGACGTCGACACCCCCGAGGCGCGCCAGGTCCTGTCCTACTGGGAGGACCTCATCGACCGCGGCCTCGTGGCCAGCGACGACGCGTTCACCAGCGACTACAACACGTCCCTGGTGGACGGCACGTACGCCGTCTACATCGCCGCCGCGTGGGGGCCGGGCTACCTCGAGGGGCTGTCGGACGCCGACTCCGGCGCCGAGTGGAAGGCCGCGCCGCTGCCCCAGTGGGACCCGGCGGACCCGGTGCAGGTGAACCAGGGCGGCTCGGCGCTCGCCGTCACCTCGCAGGCCACGGACCCGGAGGCGGCCGCCACCGTCGCCATGGAGCTGTTCGACGACGAGGAGACGTGGAAGATCGGCGTCGAGGACGCCGGCCTGTTCCCGCTGTGGAACCTCGCGCTCGACGCGCCGTGGTTCACCGACCGCCGCTACCCGTTCTTCGGCGGCCAGCAGGTCAACCGCGACGTCTTCCTCGACGCTGCCGCGCAGTACCCGGGGTTCACGTTCAGCCCGTTCCAGGTGTACGCCTACGACCGCCAGACCATGGCCCTCCACGACATGGTCGAGGGCGGCTCGACCGCCGCCGACGCGCTGGCGACCATCCAGGACAGCCTGGTGCGCTACGCCGAGCAGCAGGGGTTCACGGTCCGATGACACGCCCAGAGACGACACGCACGGAAGCGACCGGAGGGAGCGCCTCGATGGCCTCGACGACGACGCAGGCGGCTCCCGCGCCCGCCCGGGCCGGGAGCCGGGGCGGTGGGCCGAGCCTGCTGGACACGAAACGACAGTGGTGGGGGTGGCTCTTCCTCGCCCCGTTCACGATCGTGTTCGTGCTCTTCCTGCTGGTGCCGCTGGCGTACGCCTTCTGGCTCAGCCTGCACACCAAGGGCATCGCGACGGGCGGCGAGAGCGTCTTCACCGGCGTCGCGAACTACGTGCGCGTGTTCACCGACGCGGACTTCCTGTCCGGCATGGCACGCGTGGGCCGGTTCGTGCTCGTCATGGTGCCGATCCAGATCGGCCTCGCGGTGGCGATCGCGCTCGTGCTCGACACGCTGGCCACCCGGCTGTCGAAGGCCTCGCGGCTGCTGGTGTTCGTGCCGTACGCGATCCCCGCGGTCATCGGCGCCCTCATGTGGGGCTTCCTGTACAGCCCGCGGTTCGGGCCCGCGAACGACGTCTTCGGGATCTTCGGCCTGGCCGCGCCCGACTTCCTCAGCCGCGACCTCGTCTTCGGCTCCCTGGTGAACATCGTGACCTGGCAGTGGGTCGGCTACTACATGATCATCGTCTACGCCGCGCTGCGGGCGATCGACCCGTCGGTGTACGAGGCGGCCAGGCTCGACGGCGCCGGGAACTGGGCGATCGCGTTCCGGATCAAGATCCCGATGATCGCGTCGTCGATGGTGATGATCGTGGTGTTCGCGCTCATCGGCACCCTGCAGTTCTTCACCGAGCCGACGGTGCTGCGGTCGGTCGCGCAGGGCGCGATCCCCACCACCTACACCCCGAACATGTACGCGTACTCGATGGCGTTCTCCTACAGCCAGTTCAACTACGCCTCCACGATCGCGTTCGCGCTGGGGATCCTCGTGTTCATCGGGTCGTACGTCTTCCTGTACGCCACCCGCAAGCAGAGCGGACTGAAGTGATGACGACGGCGACGACGCAGCAGACCTCCCCGCGCCGGGCCGGACAGCGCCGGGCCGGACAGCGCCGGACCGGACAGCGTCGGATCGGCTCCCACCTGTTCCTGCTCCTCGCGGTGCTCTACTTCGTCGTGCCGCTGTGGTGGCTCGTGGTCGGGTCCACGAAGTCGAACAGCGGCCTGTTCGTGGGCTCCGGCGGCGCCCTGTGGTTCAACGACGAGTTCGCGCTGTGGGACAACGTGAAGCAGCTGTTCACCTACCAGGGCGGCATCTACTGGACGTGGATGCGCAACTCGTTCGTGTACGCGATCGTCGGCGGCGTGGGGTCCACGGTGCTCGCCGTGCTGGCCGGGTACGCCCTGGCCAAGTACCGGTTCCGCGGCCGCAACCTCTACTTCTCGATGCTGCTCGGTTCCGTGATGGTGCCGCTGACGGCGCTGACGATCCCCACGTTCGTGCTGCTGAGCCAGCTCGGCATGATCAACACGATGTGGGCCGTGATCCTGCCGTCGCTGCTCAGCCCGATCGGCGTCTACCTCGTGCGCGTGTACGCCGTGGACGCCATCCCGGACGAGATGCTCGACGCCGGGCGCGTCGACGGCGCGGGGGAGCTGCGCCTGTTCTTCCGCGTCGCCCTGCCGCTGCTGCGGCCGGCGTTCGTCACGGTGCTGCTGCTGACGACCGTCGCGACGTGGAACAACTTCTTCCTCCCGCTGGCGGTGCTGCGCGACCCGCAGCTGCTGCCCGTCACCGTGGGCATCAACCAGTGGCAGACGCTGTCGAACGCGGGCGCGGGCGGCGAGCAGGTGTGGAACCTCATCACCACCGGCGCGCTGGTGTCGATCCTGCCGCTGATCGTGGCGTTCCTCGCCCTGCAGAAGTACTGGCAGGGCGGGCTGTCCCTCGGGTCGATCAAGTGACGCGCGACGGCGCCCCGGGCGGGGCGGGGCCCGTGGGCGGCGCGCTGCCCGCGGCGTGCACCCGCCCGCTGCCCGCGGGCGCGGCGCGGCTCGGGCCGGCGGGCCTGCTCGGGCGGTGGCAGGAGCGCAACGCCGCCGCGACCCTGCCGCACTGCCTGACGGCGCTCGAGACGTCGGGGGCGCTGGACAACCTGCGCCGCCTCCTCGACCCGGCCGACCCCGAACATCACGACGGCCCGTACCGCGGCTTCAACTTCGTGGACTCCGACGTGCACAAGACGCTCGAGGCGGCCGCCTGGGAGTCGGCTCGTGCCGGCGCCCCGCGGCACGAGGAGGAGGTGCGGCGCGTCGTCGACCTGCTGCGCCGGGCCCAGGCGCCGTCGGGCTACCTGGACTCGCACGTGCTCGGCGCCCCCGCCGGGTCCGGCGGCGCGCCGTCCGCCGCCCAGTACGCCGACCTGCGCTGGGGACACGAGCTGTACGTCCTCGGCCACCTGGTGCAGGCGGGGATCGCGCGGGCGCGCGCCACGGGCCAGGACGACCTCCTCGACGTCGCGATGGCGTGGGCGGACGACGTCGTGTCCCGCCTGGCCGACGGCGAGGAGCTCGTGTGCGGGCACCCGGAGGTCGAGTCGGCGTTCGTGGAGCTCTACCGCGAGACGGGCGACCCTGCGTACCGGGAGGCCGCCCGGCGGATGCTCGACCTGCGCGGGCACGGCCGCCTCGGCTCCGGCCCGTTCGAGCCGGCCTACCACCAGGACGCGACGCCGGTGCGCGCCGCGGACGAGGTGGCCGGGCACGCCGTGCGGCAGCTCTACCTGCTGGCGGGCGTCGTCGACCTCTATCTCGAGACGGGCGAGGACGCGCTGCTCGCGGCCGCCGCGCGGCAGTGGGACGACGCGCACGGGCGCCGCACCTACGTCACCGGCGGGATGGGGTCGCGGCACAAGGACGAGTCCTTCGGGGACCCGTACGAGCTGCCGCCCGACCGGGCGTACGCCGAGTCGTGCGCCGGGGTGGCGAGCGTGCTGTGGGACTGGCGGATGCTGCTCGCCACCGGCGAGGCGCGGTACGCGGACTCGCTCGAGCACGCCCTGCTCAACGTGGTCGCGGCGGCCACCTCCACGGACGGCACGGCCTTCTTCTACTCCAACCCGTTGCAGGTGCGCACCGGCCACGACGGGACGGACGAGTACCAGGCCTCCGGCCGGCGCGGCTGGTTCGCCTGCGCCTGCTGCCCGCCCAACCTGGCCCGGCTCGTCGCGTCGCTGCACACGATGGTCGCCACCCGGGACGCCGAGGACGGCGCGCTCGCCGTGCACCTGTACGGCGACGCCGACCTCGACGTCGCTCCCGATGCCGGGCTCGGCGCGGGGGAGGGCGTGCGCGTGCAGGTGCGCACCGGCTACCCGTGGGACGGCGACGTCCACCTCACCGCGGACGAGCCGTCGCCGGTGCCGCTCGCGCTGCGGCTGCCCGGCTGGGCGGACCCCGCGCGCACCCGGCTGGAGGTGGACGGCGAGGCCGTCGACGCCGCCACGGCGCTCGACGCGCGCGGCTACCTGCGGGTCGGCGCGGGCGCGCGCCGCGTGCGGCTGAGCTTGCCGATGGAGCCGAGGGCGCTCGCCGCGCACCCGCACGTCGACGCCGCGCGCGGCTGCGTCGCCCTGGCCCGCGGGCCCGTGGTGCACTGCCTGGAGCAGGTCGACCACCCCGGGGTCGTCCTCGAGGACGTGACGCTCGACCTCGCCGCCGGCCTCGAGGTGGGGCCGGCGGACGACGCCCTGGGCGTGGGGGCGACGCTGCTCGGTGCCGGGCGCGCGACGCCGTCCGCGGGGCTCGCGCTCTACCGCACCGTGGACGGCGACGCGGCGTCCGACGACGCGCGCGGCACCGTGGAGCTGCAGGTCCGGGCCGTGCCCTACGCTGTGTGGGGCAATCGAGGAGAGGGTCCGATGCGGGTCTGGGTCCCGGCCGCGGCATCGGCGCGGCCCGGCGACCGAGGGCGGTCGGGAAGGTGAGCGGCATGCGCGTGACCATGCACGACGTGGCCCAGCGGGCCGGCGTGTCGATCAAGACGGTGTCCAACGTCGTCAACGGGTATCCGCACATCCGGCCCGAGACCCGCCGGCGCGTCGAGGAGGCGATCGAGCACCTCGGCTACCGCCTCAACACCACGGCGCGCAACCTGCGCACCCAGCGCACGGACATGATCACGCTCGCCGTGCCGGAGCTGCGGCTGCCGTACTTCGCGGAGCTCGCGGACTCCGTGATCCGCTCCGCCGAGGAGCAGGGCCTCACCGTGCTCATCGAGCAGACCGGGTCGGTGCGCGAGCGCGAGATCGAGCTGCTCGACGGCCGGCGGCGCCACCTCACGGACGGCGTGATCTTCTCGCCGCTGGCGCTCGGCCAGGACGACGTGGAGCTGTTCGCGGTGGACTTCCCGCTCGTGGTGCTGGGCGAGCGCGTCTTCGACGCCCCCGCCGACCACGTGACGATGAACAACGTGGCCGCCGCCCGCGCCGCCACCCTGCACCTGGCGTCGCTGGGCCGGAAGCGGATCGCCGTCGTGGGCGCGCACGAGGGCGAGCTGGTCGGTTCCGCCGCCCTGCGCACCGAGGGCTACCGGCAGGGCCTGGAAGCCGCCGGGCTCCCGTACGACCCGGCGCTCGTCTCCGAGGCCGGGCTGTGGCACCGCTCGACCGGGTCGGAGTCCATGGCCCGGCTGCTCGACTCGGGCGTCGAGATCGACGCGGTCTTCGCCCTCAACGACGCGATGGCGCTCGGCGCGCTGCACGCGCTGCACGCCCGCCGGATCGAGGTGCCGGACGACGTCGCGCTGATCGGCTTCGACGACGTCGACGACGTGCGCTACTCGGTGCCGACCCTCAGCTCCGTGGACCCGGGGCGCGAGCAGATCGCCCGCACGGCGGTGGACCTGCTCGTCGAGCGGATCGCGGGCGGCGACGAGCGCCCGTTCCGCCGGGTGATCCCGGACTCGCGGGTCGTGGGCCGCGAGTCCACCGGCGACGCCGCGGAGGGCATGGAGAAGGTGGTGGCCGTGCAGCCCGGGGGCAACGAGGAGATCGTGTCGCCGGTCAGCGCGACGGCGTGACGACCCGCGGCATCTCCCGCGGTGCGGGCATCTCCCGCAGGCCGCGCAACGGGCTGCGCAGCGCGCTGAGGCAGGCGGCACAGTGCACGGCCGCCATGAGCAGCACGGTCTCGCGCACGCCCAGCACCTCGCCCAGGGCGCCCGCGGCCAGCCCGGCGAGCGGCATCGTGCCGAAGTTGACGAACTGGCTCGTCGTCACGACGCGGCCCATCAGCGGCTGCGGCACGTAGCGCTGCCGCCAGGCCCCGCGCAGCACGTTCCCGGAGACCACCGCGAGCCCGACCAGGAAGAGGCCGGCGACGGTCCACGCGACCCGCGCGCCGCCGCCCCCGAGCCCGACCAGGAGCGCGGGGGGCCCGCCGGCGACGATCAGCAGCACCGTGGCGCGGGCGCTGCCGAGGCGCCGGCTGAGCCAGGTCGCCACGGTGGCGCCGAGCAGCCCGCCGCACGCGCCGACGGTCATCACGACGCCCAGCGCCGAGGGGCCCAGGCCGACGGTGTCCACGAGGAACAGCACGAGCAGCGCGGTGTACCCGGTGAGGCCGAAGTTGGAGATCCCGCCGACGACGACGAACCAGCGCAGGTAGCGGTCGGAGGCGACGAACGCCACGCCCTCGCGGATGCGCACCCGCAGCGGGGCGGTGGGCGGGCGCTCGGGCCGGCGCACGGGACGGACGCGCCAGAGGCACAGCGCCGAGACGAGGAAGCTCGCCGCGTCCAGGGCCAGCCCGGCGGCGGCGCCGAGCGCCTGGGCCATGGCGCCGCCGATGCCCGGGCCCGCCACCTGCATGCCCGACTCGGTGCCGAGCAGGCGCGCGTTCGCGGCCTCGAGCTGCTCGTCGGGCACGACCTGGGGGAGGAGCACGATGTAGGCGGTGCGGAAGAAGACCGTGCTGACGCCCGCGGCGAGCGCGGCGCCGACCAGGTGCGGCAGGGTCAGCACGTCGAGCGCGGCCGCGACGGGCACGCTGCCGATGGCGACGGCGGCCACCAGGTCGGCCGCGATCATCACGGCCCGCGCCGGGAGCCGGTCGACCCACGCGCCGGCGGGCAGGCCGATCACGAGCCACGGCAGCCACGCCGCCGCGGTGAGCAGGCCGACGACGGCCGCCCCGGCGTCGAGCTCGAGCACCGCGACGAGGGGCAGCAGCACCGACGTGGTGGCGTTGCCCAGCACGCTGACGCCCTCCCCGAACCAGAGCCGGCGGAACCCGCGGTTGCGCGCCAGGGGGACGGTGCCGGTGCCGGCGGGGACGACCCGGTGGCCTGCCGCGGCGGTCATGGCTGCGCGGGGAACCCGCGGCCGAAGACGAGCACGGGCTCGCGCTCGACACCGTCGTCCGGCTGCGGGCGCTCGGCCCACCGCACGAGGACGGCCGTGATCTCCTCGCCGAGCGCGGCGAGCTCCTCCGGGGACAGGTGCACCCAGGTCTCGGTCGCGAACGCGGCGCCGTCCCACTCGGGCGCCGACCCGGCGTTGGCCTGCCACTCCCGGACCCGGTCGAACTGGCGCTGGAGGTGGAGCGCCTCGGCGGCCTGCGCGGCGGTCACGGCGGCGGCGTCCGCGGCGAACTCCTGACGCGACCAGCGCAGCCGTGGCGCGACGAGGCGCCACCAGCGCTCGCGTCGGTCGCGGGCGAGCTCGGGGGCCTCGGCGACGAGGCCGGCGTCGTGCAGCACCTTGAGGTGGTGGCTGGCGCTGCCGACGGCCTGCCCCGTGCGGCGGGCGAGCGCGGACGCGGTGGAGGGGCCGTCGACCTTGAGCGCGTCCATGAGCCGCGCCCGGTAGGGGTTGGCGAGGGCGGCGAGCGCCTTCGCCTCGGTGACGGTCCGCACCGCGTGCGGGTCGGGTGCGCCGTCCTGCGGGGTGCCCTCGGTGGGGGCGGGTGGCTGCGTCATCCCGCCACCGTAGACCCACAAGGGGTGTTGTACAAGAGTTCTTGTGGAATGTCCCTCAGGCCGCGGACCCTCCCGAGACCTGGGCGTCGATCCGGTCGAGCCGGTCGGCGGCGAGGCGGCCCGTGGCCCACAGCCAGAAGCCCGGGACCACGAGGACGGCCAGCAGCGGCAGCGCCCAGGCGGCCACGAGCAGGGCCGCGGCCACGACGAGGATCGCGACCGACGTCGCCGGGGCGAGCAGGGGGAGCAGCAGCAGGAGGCGCCAGGTCGCCACCGGCCCGCTCGCGTACCGCGCGACCACCACCGGCCAGCAGGCGAGGACGACGGCGCCCCACGCACCGACGACCACCAGGCCGGCGGTGAGGACCGCACGCCCGGGCCCGCCGAGCAGGTCCGAGCCGTCGAGCAGGCCCAGCGCCCCGGCGTCGAGCCACAGCAGCCCGGCGACCGCCCAGACGGGAGCGAAGAGTGCGGCGGTGCGGCCGAACCCGTCGCGCCACGTACGCCAGAACGTGCGCCAGGGCGTGGGCTCCGCCGTCATCCGGGCGGCGACGACCCCACCCGCCCGCAGCGCCGGGCCGAGGCCGAGCAGCACGCCGCCGGCGAGGGCGCCCAGCACCACCATGGCGGTGACCTCGACGAGGAGGGTCGCCCAGCGCAGCGCCAGCATGACGCCGCCGGCCCAGCCGGGCACCTCGGCGTCGGCCACGGCGGTGCGCACCGCCGCGCGGTCCGGCACGGGGGCCGTCACGGGAGCCTCGTCGCGAGGGTGACGCGGCCCGTGTCGTCGAGCGCCTCGAGGCACAGGGTGGCGCGGTCGCGCACGGCGTCCCACGCCGGGTGCACGACGGCGGACACGGCCGCGCCGTCGGGTGCGGTCCAGGCGAACCGCCCCCCGCCCAGGGACCGCACCGCGGCCCGGGCCTCCAGCGGACCCGCCGCGCCGTCCTGCACGCGCGTCGGGTCCGTGCCCGGGGTGAGCTGCTCCCACGTGCCGTCGAGGACGGCCGGGTCGGAAGGCCAGCGGGAGACGTCGTCCACCTCGCGCTCGGCACCCGCCCACGGTTGGGGGGCGACGAGCGGCCAGCCGTCGTGCGTCCACACGAGCCGCCGCAGCTGGAGCCGGTGCTCGGTGGGGGCGTCCGCGTCGCGCACGTGGTGCACCAGCAGCTGGCGCACGTGCGAGCCCGCCTCGGGGGCCGTGGCGGGGACCCGCTCCGTGAGCACGGACGCGTGGCCTGGAGCCAGGATCCCGGGCCCGCCGGCGAGCCGGTGCCCGGACAGCACGGGCACGCCGACCGTCCACGGGTCGGCGTCGACGTCGGTCATGAGGCGACCGGCGCGGTCACGGTACGGGCCCGGGACGGCGTCGCCGACGGCGGACCGGAGGTGATAGCTGCCCGCGAGCGAGTCGTACGAGACGAGCAGCGCCCATCCGCCGCCGGGCCGGGGGAGCACGAACGCCCCCTCGACCGCGCCGTCGGCCGCCCGCGCCCGGCGCGCCAGCAGGCGGCCCGGTGCGGCGTGCAGCTCGCCCAGGGCGGGCGCGAAGCCGTCCGCCACGAACCCGGTGGCGCCGTCGAGCGGGAGCACGTGGATCCCGCCGAAGAACGACCCGTACACGAGCCACTGCGTCCCGTCCGGCTCGATCACGACGTTCGCGTCGATGGCGTTGGGGTGGCCGAGCCCCGCGGGCGGGTCGGCGTGGCCGCTCGCCACGACGACGCCCCGGTCGGTCCACGGGCCGGCCGGGTGCGGCGCCTCCGCCAGGCCGATCGCCGAGCGGCGCGAGCCGAAGGTCGACGCCGAGTAGTACATCCGCCACGTCGTGCCGGCCGGCGTCTCGACGCGCACGACCTCGGGCGCCCACAGGCCCTCGGCGCCCGACCACGCCGCCGCGGGCGCGGGGACGCCGGGCAGCGCCCACCCGTGGAAGTCCCACGTCACGAGGTCGGCGGAGCGTCGCACCTGGACGCCGCCGCGGACCGGGCCGTCGGAGCGCGCGTCCGTGGAGAAGAGCCAGTAGACGCCGTCGTCGTCCCGTACCGCGGTGGGGTCGTGCACGTGGCGCCCGCCCCAGGCGGCGGTGTCGGGCGGCGTGGCCGTGTCGGTCTGGGTCACCATCAGCCCTTCGTGCCGGTGAGCGCGACGGACTCGATGATCTGCCGCTGGAAGATCAGGAAGACCACGAGGATGGGCAGCACGGCGACGACGGACGCGGCCATGATCAGCGGGTAGTCGCGCTGGGTCGCGTACTGGACGTTCATGTTGGCGATGACGACCTGCAGCGTCTGCCGCTCCGGCGTGTTCAGGTACAGGATCGGCGCCAGGTAGTCGTTCCAGACCGCCATGAACCAGAGGATGAACTGGGCGGCGACCGCCGGTCGGATGATCGGCATGATCATGCGCCAGAAGATCTGCCAGTACGACGCCCCGTCGATCTTGGCCGCCTCGACCAGGGAGTCCGGCACGCTCGACAGGTACTGGCGCAGGAAGAAGATCATCACGATGTTGCCGAAGATCGCGGGGACGATCAGGGGCCACAGCGTGTCCACCCAGCCGATCTTCGAGAACATCACGAACTGCGGGATCATGATCGTCGGGAACGGGATCATGATGCCGGTGAGCAGGCCGATGAAGATCGCGTTCTTGAACGGCATCCGCATCTTGGCGAGGGCGAACGCCGCCAGCGAGCAGGTGAACGTCCCGATCACCGTGACGCTGAGCGACACGACGAGGCTGTTCTTGATGCCGTCGAGGACGTAGGAGTCCGTCCACATGCGGACGTAGGTGTCCCACTGGGGCACCTCCGGGATCCACACCGGGGGCAGGGCGAAGACCTCGAGCTTCGTCTTCAGGGAGGTGGAGAGCATCCACACCAGCGGGGCGATCATGAAGACCGCGCCCGCCGCGAGGACGATCCACACGACCGTGTCGGTGAGGCGCGAGCGTGCCGTGCGGCCGAGGCGCGCGCCGGGCGGGGTGCCGGTCAGGGTTCCGGGCGGGGTGCCGGGCGTGATGTCGGGCGTCGTGGTGGTCATGGTGTCTCCCGGGCCTCAGTCGACGACGAAGCCGGCGTTGCGCCGGTTCAGCCGGAACTGGATGAGCGTGATGACGAGGATGAGGAGCCCGAGCACCACCGACATCGCGGTGGCGTAGCCCATCTGCTGGTACCGGAACGCCTGCAGCCAGATGTGGTAGACGACCGAGGCCGTCGAGTACTCGGGGCCGCCGGTGGGCGTCATGATCTGGATCTCGATGAAGATCATCGCGCCGCCGATGACCTGCGTGACGATGAGGAAGAAGGTCACCGGCTGCACCATCGGCAGCGTGATGGAGCGGAACTTCTGCCAGCCGCCGGCGCCGTCGAGCTCGGCCGCCTCGTAGAGGGAACGGGGCACGGACTGGATCGCGGCCAGGTACAGCAGCATCGAGTACCCGAGCCCCTTCCAGACCGCCATCAGGATGATGGCGGGCTTGGCCCAGAGGGGGTCGGCGAGCCAGTTCGGGCCGTCGATCCCGAAGAGCCCCAGGAACTGGTTCACCAGACCGAAGTCGCCGTTGTACGCCCACTGCCACAGGATCGCGATCGCGGCGATGGACGAGATCACGGGGACGTAGTAGATGGCCCGGAACGCGGCGCGACCGAAGATCTTCCGGTTCATCATCACGGCGAGCGCCAGCGAGATCGCGAGCCCGATCGGGATGCCGATCATGTAGAAGAACGTGTTGAAGAGGGTCTGGCGGAACCGCTCGTCGCCCAGCAGGGCGACGTAGTTGTCGAGCCCGATGAACTGCATCGGCCCCAGCCCGTTCCACCGCGTCAGCGACGCGTACAGCGCGAAGAGGGTGGGGTAGAGGATGAAGAGCAGGTAGCCGAGCACGGGCGCGGCGACGAAGAGCAGCGCCCACCTCTTCTCGATGCGGTGGAGCCGCGAGGTCCCGCCGCGTCGTGGCGGCGCGGGGGCGGGGTCCGGCGCCGGGGGGCGGGTGCCGGCCGTGGCCGGCGTGGCGGTGGACGTCATCGCAGACTCCTTCGTCCAGGGACGTGCGAGGGGGACGTGCGGGGGCGGGGTGCGGTGCGGCCGCCCGGGAGGGGCGGCCG